>JBKBPX010000095.1:0-8119 GCA_046292855.1 Anaerolineales bacterium | reverse complement strand
CGATTTCATAGAGGTGATGAACTTGGTGGTGGCGGGCAAACTCCAGCCCGTGTTAGATAGCACCTTCCCCCTGCGTGAGGCGGCGAAAGCTCAGGAACGGCTCTGGAAGGGAGAGAATTTCGGGAAGATTACTCTGGAGATCGGATAGTTCGGTGATTATCGGTTGTTCGGTCGAGTGGCAATAAGCAGGCCAAGACCGATCAAGATGCCACCGAGGACAAAAGCGGGTGTGATGCGTTCGCCGAGGAAGAGAGCGCTCAAGAGGGTGCCGGCCAACGGCTGGGCGAAGAAGGTAAGCGAGGCCAGGCCGGCATCCAACAGGGCGAAGGCGGTGTTCCATAGATACATCGCCACAGCTGTGGAGATAATTCCCAGGAAGAGAATCCCCCCGATGATGCCCCAGGTGATGGGGCCGGCACCTTGAGAGAGGATTTCCCACACGCCAAGCGGCAGCGTGAGCGGGAGACCGCCGGCGAAGGCGATCAAACTGGTAGTGAGCACGTCTGTTTCCCGCGTGACCTTGCGCACAAGCACCGAGTAGAGTGCCCAGGTGATGCCGGCGGCCACCAGGCTCAGGTTACCCAGGAATAACTCAGAGGAAAGGGAGGCACGCCGGGGATCGAGCACGATGACCACGCCGAGGGAGGCCAAAAGCAAAGCCAAGAGACGGCGCAGCGTGATCGGCTCGCGGAGCAAAAGGGCGGCGAAAAGCAGGACAAAGACCGGGGTGGAGGAGGTGATCAAGGCGCCGTTGGCCGCGGTCGAAAGCTTCGTCCCCACGAACTGAAAACCGATAGAGACGCCATAGCCAACAAAGCCGGTGGCGAAGATGCTCCAGAATTGTCGGCTGCCCGGCGCGGGTTGGCCTCGCCAGGCGAAAACCAATCCCAAGCTGAGCATCCCCAAGAGCAGGCGCAAAGTGAGCAGGGCAAAAGGGGGGATGACTTCGAGCACTATTTTGCTCACCACATACATCCCGCCCCAAATGGAGGCCGCTCCTAGGCCGGCCAGCAATCCGTAAAGCATTGACGGTTTCATGGGGGCAATTTTACCATCTCGCTTCATGATAAAATACAAGCGGTGGTTGGACGGTGGCTGGTGGACCGTGGACAAAACTCTGCACTTTGCGATGAGTTGTTGCCAGTAGACTCAATAACCGGAACCCGCAACTTATTTTTGAGAGAATGCTATGACCTACAATCCCTGGGATGAAGAAACTTTTGACACCGCACTTTCTCAACGCACCGATGAGCTTTACCAGATTTCCGATCGCACGCCGGATGCCAATGGCGTGATCGAGGCGATCGGCATTGTGCTCCGTGAAGCCACCATTTTTCCTCACATGGTCTCGCCGATCTTTATTTGGGGGCAACCAACGCGGCGCGCCATCCAGGCGGCGCAAACGAGAAACCAGACTGTGGTTGCTCTTTTCCAGAAAAGCGAGAAAGAACCCCGCTCCCTGCGCGATTTTCTGCCCATCGGGGTGGAAATGGCGGTAGGGCGCCTGGTTGAAATGCCGGATGGTGCCTTCTCAGCCCTGGCACAAGGACGCAGGCGGGTGGAAATTCTCGAAATTACCCAATCCCACCCCCACCTTCGGGTACGTGCGCGCATAATTCCAGAGGAAAGCCCTGCCCGGCCGAGTGCACACACGCAAGCGCTCATGCGCACGGCACTGGACCTTTTCGAGCGTTGTATCCAGCTGGACCGCTCGATCCCGGAAGAAGCGCATGTCTTTGCGCTGAATATCTCCGAACCGGGCTGGCTGGCCGATATGATTGCGACCGCCATGTCCTTCAACGAAGAGGTGCGCCGTGAGATTCTCTTGCTCACCGATGCGGATGAGCGCCTGATGCGCCTGAACAAGTACCTGGCGGAAGAGGTCAGCGTCCTGGAGTTGGAGGATGAAATCCACACCCGCGTCCAATCTGAGGTGGATCGCACACAGCGCGAATTCTACCTGCGCGAGCAGATGCGCCAGATTCAGAACGAGCTGGGCGAGGGCGATGCTTGGACGCGCGAGCTGAACGAGCTACGTCAGCGCATTGAAGCGGCAGAATTACCCGAGGAAGCGAAAAAGATCGCCCTGCGCGAGGTGGAGCGATTGGGGCAAATGCCACCCCTCTCGCCGGAGGTGGGCATCATCCGCGCCTACATTGACTGGATCCTCGACCTCCCCTGGAGCAAGGTAACGGAAGACAACTTAGATGTGCGCCATGCGGCGAAGATTTTGGATCGCGATCACTACGGGCTGCGCAAAGCCAAAGAGCGCATTTTGGAATACATCGCTGTGCGCTCGCTGAAGCCGAAGAAGAACCGGCAACCGATCCTGTGCTTTGTCGGGCCGCCCGGCACGGGGAAAACTTCATTTGGACGTTCCATCGCCGAGGCATTAGGACGCGTCTTCGTGCGCGTTTCGCTGGGCGGGATCCGTGACGAGGCCGAGATTCGCGGCCATCGCCGCACCTACCTCGGCGCGCTGCCCGGACGCATTCTGCAAACGATGCGCCGGGCCGGGGTGACCAATCCGCTTTTTATGCTTGACGAGATTGACAAGCTCGGCAGCGATTTCCGCGGCGATCCAGCTTCGGCACTGCTCGAAGTGCTCGACCCGGAGCAGAACCATGCCTTCAGCGATCACTACTTAGAAATCCCCTTTGACCTTTCTAAGGTGATGTTTATCACCACAGCAAATACGCTATCCACCATCCCAGCAGCGCTGCTGGATCGGATGGAGATCATCGAATTCCCGGGCTACATCGAGGAAGAGAAGATCGAGATTGCGCAGCGCTATCTCATCCCGCGCCAGGTAGAGGAAAACGGCATTCAAGACCTGAATATCGAATTCAGCCGCGAGGCACTTCAGCGCATCATTCGCGAATACACCTATGAGGCCGGCGTGCGCAACCTGGAACGGGAGATCGGGCGAATTTGCCGCAAGATCGCCCGGCTGAAAGCAGAAGGCAAACATTACCCGCAGCGCATCACCCCGGATCTGATCGAAAAGTTCCTCGACCCGCCGCAATACTTCCCCCCCGAAGCGGAGCGCAAAGACGAGGTCGGCGTAGCTCAATCCCTGGCCTGGACGGAGAACGGCGGCGAGGTAATGGTGATCGAAGTGGCTATTGTGGACGGGAAGGGCAGTCTGCAGATGACCGGCCAACTGGGGGAGGTAATGCAGGAATCCGGTCAAGCCGCCTTGACCTATGTTAAATCGCGCGCCGCCGCGCTCGGCATTGACTACGAAGTATTTGACCGCATGGATATTCACGTGCATCTGCCAGAAGGTGCCATCCCGAAAGACGGGCCCTCCGCCGGCATCACCATCGCCACGGCCATGATCTCGGCCCTGACCGGCCGGCCGGTCTATCACAGCGTCGGGATGACCGGCGAAATCACCCTGCGGGGACGTATCCTACCCATCGGCGGGACGCGCGAAAAAGTGCTCGCCGCCCATCGCGCCGGGTTGAAAACGGTCATCCTGCCCGAAAAGAACATGAGAGACCTGGTGGATGTGCCTAAGGCGGTGCGCACTGACTTGAAAATTATCCCAGTGTGCCACATGGATCAGGTGCTGAGAATAGCGCTCTCCGATCAGGTGGTGACCCCCCCACCCCGCCCACGACCACGCAATGAGGAGCAAGGAGAGGAGGACTGATGCCTATCCCCCTCCAAGGTAAAGTTGTGCTGATCAGTGGTGCTTCATCCGGCTTCGGCGCCGATGCCGCGCGCCTGTTTGCCCGTGAAGGGGCGCGGGTGGTGCTCAGCGCACGGCGGATGGAGCGACTTCAGGCCCTGGCCGAAGAGATAGGCGCCGCCGGCGGCCAGACATTGGTCGTCCCAGCCGATGTCGCTCAACTTGCCGATCTGGAACACCTGGTACATACTGCGTTAGAAACGTGGGGACAAATTGATATTCTCTTCAACAATGCCGGCTTCGGTCGCCTAGACTTCTTGGAAAACCTGGATTTTGCCCGCGATATTCAGACCCAGATAGATGTGAATTTACTGGGCATCATTCGCCTGACGCGCCTGGTGCTTCCCCACATGCTTGAGCGGCGAGAGGGGCACATCATCAACATGTCTTCGGTGGCCGGCTGGTTGGCCGCACCGCTTTATTCCATCTACGCGGCGAGCAAGTTCGGCGTGCGCGGCTTCACCGATGCCTTGCGCCGGGAGGTCGCTCCCTTCGGCATCTACGTTTCGGGCATCTATCCCGGCCCGGCGGCGACCGAATTCGGCCAGCACAGCGGTCAGCACCCTGCCAAAGCGCGCTTTAGCTGGTTCAAACCCTTCACAATGACTTCGGAATACGTCGCCCGCAAAGTGGTCGAGGTGGCCAAACGTCCACGCCGAACCCTGATCATCCCCTGGTGGTTCCGCATCCTGATTGCACTGGACTGGCATTTCCCCGGCCTGGTAGATTGGTTCATCGTCACCTTTTTCACCCGTTCTGCTCACCTCAATCCCTAGCGAACGTGAACGGTGCGGCTTGGTCCGACAGGCATCCAAGATTCAGCGTAACGGGTACAATAGCATTATCAAAGACAAACCTCATCTTTCGGAGCAACGCATGAGCGACATTCGGATGCAGCGCTTAGCAAAGATTTTGGTAGAGCATTCCGCCAGGGTAAAACCCGGCGATCGCATTCTCATCGAAGGCACGACCGCGGCTGTTCCGTTGATCAGAGAACTCTATCAACAGATTCTCGAAAAGGGCGGGCATCCTCATCTCGATCTCTCCTTCCCGGAACAGGATTACTTGCTTCATCGCTACGGAAAGGACGAGCAACTTGACTTCATCCCCACCTTTCGCCTGCTTGCCTACGAACAATTCGAGGGACGCATCCGCATCCACTCCTCGACCAATACGCGTTGCCTGAGCGGCATCTCCGCCGAACGCCTGCAGCGTCGGCAAAAAGCGTTGGGGATCATCACCGAGACCCAAATGCGGCGCGGCGCCGAAGGATCGTTCAAATGGGTAACCACCCTGTTCCCCACCGAAGCCTATGCACAAGAGGCAGGCATGAGCTTGAGCGAATATAGCGATTTCGTCTTCCGCGCCTGCCACGCCGATGACGAAGACCCGATCGCTTATTGGCGCAGCCTGCAGACTCTTCAGCAAAAGGCGATAGACTGGCTGGCTGGCAAAAGCCAGGTGGTCTTGCGCGGCCCAAATGTGGACCTGAGCCTTTCCATCCGCGGCCGACGCTTCATTAACTCGATTGGGCTCTATAACATGCCTGATGGGGAAATTTATACCGGCCCGGTCGAGGACTCGGTCAACGGTTGGGTGCGCTTTACCTATCCGGCCATTTTCAACGGTGTAGCCGTAGAAGGAGCCGAGCTCACTTTTTCCAACGGCCGTGTGACCCAAGCGCGCGCCGAGAAAAATCAGGACTTCTTGCTCAAGATGCTCGAAACGGATGGCGGTGCGCGTTATCTCGGCGAATTCGCTATCGGCACCAACTTTGAGATTGACCGTTTTACCGGCCACATCCTCTTCGATGAAAAAATCGGCGGCTCTTTCCACATGGCGCTCGGCGCCGGCTACCCGGAAACCGGCTCACGCAATAAATCGGCCATCCACTGGGACATGATCTGTGATATGCGCACCGATTCTGAAATCCTCGTGGATGGGGAGCTTTTCTACAAGAACGGCGAGTTTGTTTTTGATAAGTGACCCTTGCAAGGAAGTCTCAAAAGACTTCGGAAGTCTTAAGGTAAAGGTGGTGGAGATATTCCTTCACCATGCGCCGCGTGTTAAAGGCAGGGATGATCGAGCGCATGGATTCTTTCACCCGCTCCAGCCACTCCTGTGGCACATCACGCCCATCCCGCTCATAGTAGAGTGGGATGATTTCGTTCTCTAACAGGGAATAGAGGCTTTGTGCATCCGCCGCGTCCTGGGCCTCAGGAGAATCGTAATCGCGGTCATCACCGATCGCCCAACCGTTGCGTCCATTGTAGGCTTCACGCCACCAGCCATCCAGCACCGAACAGTTCAAGACGCCGTTTAGGGCCGCCTTCATGCCAGAAGTGCCGCTGGCCTCCATCGGGCGGCGCGGGGTATTCAGCCAGAGATCAACCCCCTGGACCAGGTAACGCGCCAGGTTGATGTCATAATCCTCTAAGAAGACCAAACGTCCGGCCGTTTCGGCGCGCTTGACCTGGCGATAAATCTGCTGAATCAATTGCTTGCCCGGCTCATCTGCGGGATGGGCTTTGCCGGCGAAGATGATCTGCACCGCCATATTCGGGCGATTGATCAGGTGCAACAAGCGATCCACATCACGAAAGAGCAAATTGGCGCGTTTGTAGGTGGCGAAACGGCGCGCAAAACCGATCGTCAAGGCATAGGGGTTGAGCAAGACACCTGAGGCAACTACCTGCACCGGGTGGAAACCGCCAGCGCGCCAACGTTCGCGCACGCGCTCACGCAGGTAGAAAACCAACCGACGCTTCATGTGCAGGCGCGCTTCCCATAACCGTTGCGCCGGCAGCGCTTCCAGCCGCTCCCACAAAACCGTATCATCCACGTGTTCCAGCCATTCATCGCCCAGGAGTTCATCCAGCAGGAGGCGCAAGCGCCGCCCCATCCAGGTCGCCACATGCACCCCATTCGTAACGTAGGTGATCGGCACTTCCTCTTCCGGAAGCTCAGGCCAGAGAAAATGCCACATGCGCCGCGCCACCCGCCCATGCAATTCAGAGACGGCGTTCCGTTGCCCAGAGAAGCGCAGGGCCAGCACCCCCATGCTGAAAGATTCGCCCCAGGGCTGCCGATGGCGCGCCAAGTCTACGAATTGATCTCGCGTTAACCCCAAAGTCGGCCAGCAGGAGGCCAGATACTTATCCACCAGCCAGAGCGGAAACTCATCATTGCCGGCCGGAACAGGAGTGTGGGTCGTAAACACGCTTTCCGAGCGCACGCGTTCCGCCGCTTCTTCAAAAGAAAGCCCCTGCACCATATATTCGCGCACGCGTTCCAGGGTCAAGAAGGCGGCGTGACCTTCGTTCATGTGCCAGGTGACGGGCTGATAGCCCAGGGAACGCACTGCGCGCACGCCCCCTATTCCCAGGAGCATTTCCTGCATAATCCGCCGCTCCAAGTCAGACCAATACAGCCGCGCCGTTAGAAGCCGATCTTCGGGGCGATTGACCTCCAGATTGGCATCCAGCAAATAAAGGGGCACGCGACCAACCCGAACTTCCCAGATGCGGAGCACCACAGAATGATCGGGGAATTCCACACTGACCGTGCGCGGTCGTCCATCCTCATCCAGTACAGGCAAGAGCGGCAAAGAGGCAATATCAAGTGGTTGGTTAATCGCCTCCTGCCAGCCATCCTCGCTGATGCGTTGGGTGAAATAGCCCTCCGAATAGAGAAAGCCGACCCCCACCAGATTCAATCCCAGATCAGAGGCCTCCTTCAAATGATCACCGGCCAGCACACCCAGACCACCGGAATAAATCGGCAGGGTTTCGTGCAGGCCATACTCCATAGAAAAGTAGGCGATCTGGTGATTCTGGACCCCTTGTTGCGCGGCCCAGGTTTGCTGAGGATTGAGATAAGCCTCAAAGGCGCGGAAGACACTCTCGTAACGATTGAGATAGGACGGTCGCAGCGCGGCGGCGTTTAGAGCTGCACGCTCAATCGCGCGCAACAGACGGATCGGATTATGCCCAATCCGCTCCCACAAGTCATTATCCAGATCGCGAAAGAGATGCTCAGCATCGGGGTTCCAGGTCCACCACAGGTTGTAGGCCAACTCCCCTAATCGTTCAATACGGCGCGGTAAATCAAATCCATTCGGTATGCGGGTGAGGAAGCTTGCTCGCATGGGGGTTAAATATACCACAAAGTGGGCGCGGAGAGGGGGGAATTTAGGCTTATAGGCTTATAGGCTTATAGTCTTTGGTCTTATAGTCGTTAGTGGTAGGGATGCGTAGTTGGCTCCTAAAGTTGGCTGGCATACTGACCACAGCTCTGCCTGCAACCTCGCGGCCATCTGACCCTCTGCCTATCAGACTATCAACGATTGCTTCGTCCATTTTTGATTTTGTGTTCTGGCTTTAGGCAGCTATACACCTACGAACACATCCGTCTCGGATGCTG
>JBKBPX010000094.1:0-8460 GCA_046292855.1 Anaerolineales bacterium | reverse complement strand
GCTGATAGGTGGATAGTCGGATAGGCTGATAGTCGGATAGGCTGATAGTGGGTAGTGGGCAGGTGTGATAAGACTACAAGACCATAAGACTATAAGACCATAAGACTATAAGACTGCTATGATGTGACATTTGTCACTTGTCGTTCGACGTATTGAAGTTTATAATGTGAGTAAACATTACAGTTTTTCTAATGATTGGGCGCGGTGGTGGTTTAAAGAGAGACTTTTACCTTTAGGAAGCGCAAGGAAAAAGAACTGCTCTTTTTAGTTAGAGTTGGCTGATGTGTGCCGGTCGGCGAGGATATGTCTATTCCGAAATGCGCTGAGATAGCGCATCTTTGTATAGAGCGATTATGAAGGCCGTCAAATACTGGCTCTATGGTTTTCCGCTCACGCTGATTATCCTGGCTATGGCGTTCAAAGTCTTTCAGCCCATCCAGGTTTTGCCGCGTATTCGTTTGGCGCCGGCTTTCTCCCTGGTGGATCAGCAAGGTCAACGTCTGACCAGCGAAGATCTGCGTGGCAAGGTGACCCTCTACACCTTCACCTATACACGCTGTGCGCCTCCTTGTCGGAATCCGGATGAGACCCTGCTCGAAATTCAACGACGCCTGGAAGCCGAACCACTTTCTCCCCAGATTCAATTGCAGTTCGTTAGCGTTTCTTTCGATCCCGAACGCGATTCTCCGCAAATCTTGAAGGCGTATCAGGAACGTCTAGGCGCGAACCCGTCCCTTTGGCGTTTCGCTACTTTGTCCGATCAGGGCTTACTCAAGACCATCATCGGTGATGGGTTCGAAGTGTATTACCAGCCCTTGCCGGAAGGTGACTTCGATTTCGATCCCGTTTTCATCTTGGTGGATGGGTGGGGGATCATTCGAGGTGAATACCGTTATCAGACGGAGACGCCACTCGTGGATCGCATTATGCGCCATTTGCATGTACTGGAAAAAGAGATTCTCAATAGCAGCGGTGTGGCGCGCATGGCATATGAGGCCGCCCACCTCTTTCTCTGCTATGCCCAATGAGGAGCGCTTATGTCAAGACGCTTAACATGGTTTTTGGGAGGGTTAGTCATTTTGCTGGGGCTGTGGACAGGTTGGCTTTGGTTCCGCCCCCCGGCCTTGCATGGTACGGTGATTCAATCCCCCGAAACGGCGCCCGATTTTACCTTGCAGGCTGCCGACGGACGGATGGTTTCCCTGCGCGACTTTCGGGGTAAGTATGTGCTTCTCTATTTCGGTTATACGTTCTGTCCAGATGTCTGCCCGGCCAGTTTAGGGAATTTGGCTGTTGCCCTGCGACGACTGGGAGAGAAGGCCAATCAGGTACAAGTCATCATGATCTCGGTGGACCCGGAGCGAGATACGCCGGAGAAGATGGCCGAGTACGTCTCTCACTTCCATCCTTCATTCATCGGCTTGAGCGGCGATGCGCAAGAGATCGCCCGCGTGGCCGCGCTCTATGGCATTTTCTACGAGAAGCAGGAAGTGGAGAGCAGTGCCGAGTATTTGGTCAATCACACTGCAACCATCATGGTGATTGATCGAGAAGGACGCCTGAAGTTAATTTGGCCCTTCGGCGTCACGCCTGATGAGATTGTCGCCGATCTTAAATATCTTCTAAGGAGGTAGTATTGTGAAACTTCGTGACTATGTGTACGTGTTCCTCGTTTTTCTCTTGGTGCTGACAGCTTGTCAGCCGGCCGCTAAGGGGGGCATACGCATTGAAAAGGCTTGGGGACGGTCCTCACCTAAGATAGCCACCGCTGGCGCGTTCTACATGACCATCTACAACGATGCGAACCAGGATGACAAATTGGTAGGCGGGTCCTCGCCGGCCTGTGGGATGATCGAGCTACACGAGACAGTGATGGCACCGGATGGTACGATGAAGATGCAGCCGGTGGCAGGCGGGATTCCTATCCCGGCCAAAGGAAAAGCCGAGCTGAAGGTCGGCGGCCTGCACGTGATGTGCATGGATAAGAAAGCGGAGTACTTCGAGGTGGGGAAGAAGGTGCCGCTAACACTCCAATTTGAAAAAGGAGGTGCATTGTCTATTGAGGTGGAGATTCGAGAAGGGATGCCTTGAATCCCAAAGATTCAATTTCAGCAAAGGAGGAAGTTATGAACCAACCTGAAGAGTTCAAACCGAAAGGAACGGTAGCTATGCTGGTCGTGTTTGCCCTCACACTCATCGTCCTGTGGGGCACGATCTATATGATACTTTTGCAGCGAGGAGGCACGGTATGAAGGCGAGTATGCATATCCATCCCTATGAGCGAGGGTGGATTTTCGTCAGTATCTTTCTGCTCGCGCTTTTCGCCACAGCGGTGGCGACAGCTGCATTCGCGTTGGGGATTCAAGTCCCGATTCCTGAGCAGCGCGTTGACCCGCGTACGGTAGCTATAGACCCCAATAGCCCCTGGTCAAAGCCGGCTTTGCGGGAGATCGCGCCGGGGAAGTACGAAGCCTATGTCCTGGCTCAGACCTGGCAGTTCCTGCCTAAGGAGATCAAGGTGCCGGTCGGCTCGCGCGTCACCTTCTATGTGACCAGCAAGGATGTCCAGCACACATTCAAGATTCAGGATACGAACATCAACATCCAAATCGTGCCAGGCCAGGTCTCAAAACTGACCGTTACCTTCAACAAACCCGGCACTTACCCCTTCATCTGCAGCGAATATTGTGGCGCTGGTCACGCGGCGATGTTCGGTCAGATTGTAGTCACTCCCTAGGAGGAAGAGATGAACGCCCAGGCATATTCCCTGTCGAAATCGGAGAAAGCGTTTATCGGCTGGCATCTGTTCGTAGCTGTGGTTGCCCTTTCGATCGGCACGCTTTTCGGGCCGTTGCAGGCTTTCGAACATGCTGGCCTGAATCTGTATCCGTACCTCCAGCCGCTGATCAAGTCATATTACCAAGGGCTGACGCTGCACGGCGTGTTGAATGCCCTGGTGTGGACCACCTTCTTCATCACCGGCTTCTCGACCTTCAACGTCATCTATGGTCTGAAGCGTCCGCTGCGCTATCCCACGCTGAACCAGGTGGGCTTTTGGATGATGGTGGTGGGGCTGGTGACGGCAGCGATCCCCATCCTACTCAATCAGGCCTCGGTGCTGTATACCTTCTACCCGCCGATGAAGGCTCACTGGGCATACTATCTGGGTTTGACGTTGGTGGTAGTGGGTAGCTGGATCGAAGGCTACGGTTTTTACTTTACATATGCCGCATGGCGTAAGGAGAACCCAGGGGTTCGCTCCCCCTTCATCGCCTTTGCCAGCGTGCTCACCATGCTGTTGTGGCAATTCGCCACGCTGGGCGTTGCGGCGGAGATTCTGACCATGTTGCTGCCCTGGTCGCTAGGGCTGCTGGAGGGAGTTGACCCGCAGCTTGCACGCACGTTCTTCTGGTTCACCGGCCACCCGCTGGTCTATTTCTGGCTGCTGCCGGCCTATATCTCCTGGTATGCAATGTTGCCCAAGCAGGTAGGCGGCAAAATGTTCAGCGATTCGTTGGCGCGCTTTGCCTTCTGGTTATTCCTGCTGCTCTCCATCCCGCTCGGCTTCCATCACCAGTACGTAGATCCGGGCGTGCCGGCTGGTTGGAAGTTCATCCATGCCATGCTGACCTTCTCGGTTTTCTTCCCCTCCATGTTGACCGCCTTCACCGTCATCGCTTCGCTGGAATATGGGGCGCGTCAGCGAGGCGGAAAGGGCCTCTTTGGCTGGATTCTGGCATTGCCATGGAAGGATCCATCCGTGGCGGCGCAGTTGCTGGCCGGCTTGCTCTTCTTCTTCGGCGGCATTGGCGGGTTGGTCAATGCGGCGTATAATGTGAATCTGCTCACGCACAACACCGCCTTCGTGCCAGGACATTTCCACCTGACCGTTGCGACGGGCGTGACGCTCACATTTATGGGCATCTCCTACTGGCTGGTGCCGTACCTGACGGGCAAGAAGCTATGGAAGCCGGAGGTAGCTCGCTGGCAAGCATGGCTGTGGTTCATCGGGATGATCGTCTTCTCCAACGCCATGCACGTCTTGGGCATCCTGGGCATGCCGCGCCGCACGCCGATCGGCGAAGCGCCCTATGTCCCGCCGGAGTGGAACAGCCGTCTGTTGCAAGTGGGCATCGGCGGCGGCATCCTGTTCATCAGCGCGATCCTCTATGTGGTAACCATCGCCGCAACTGCCTTCGGCAAGGCGAAAGTCGAAGCCGAGGTGGAAGTTCCGGTTGCCGAGGCGCTCCACGACCCGGCTCACACACCGGTTTGGTTGGATCGTTGGGCACCCTGGATTTATGCTACGCTGGCGCTCATCGTTATCGCCTATGGCCCGCAGCTATACGAGCAAATCCGCAACATTGCTTTGACCTCGCCGGGCTTCCGCGTCTGGTAATGGCTTTTGGTTGGAGCGCCAAGAAGAGCCGCAGTCATTTCGGCTTCGCCGATAAAGAAAATTCACTGTTGTTAGGCGGGTCTTTTGTGAGAAAGCCCGCCTATAAATTGTGTTGTAGGTATGAAACGCAGATCATCCTCCTTCATTGAGGCACTGATGGCCCGTAATCCGGGCGTGAATTGGGAAGAGCGGCAGGGGGCACCGCTGCGCGCCATCCTGCGTCAGGTTGAGCACTTTTCTGTAGCCATCGAATCGCTCTTGGCACGTTGGATTGGCGATGCCAGGCTCAATCCACTCTATCACACGGGGACCATCACCATATTCTTGCTGATGGTGATCCTGGTGACGGGTCTTTACCTGACGATGTTCTATCCCTTTGGCTTCACTCTTTCCTATGAGGCGGTTGCTCGCCTCGAATCCAATCCCATTGGGCGGGTGATGCGTGCCTTGCATCGCTATGCTTCGGATGGCGCTGTGCTCTTTGCCCTGTTACACGCCTGGCGAACGTTTTTTCAGGATCGCTTTCGCGGCCCCCGTTGGCTGGCATGGGTCAGCGGCGTGACCCTGGTGGTGTTGTTGTGGCTGATCGGTGTCAGCGGTTATTGGTTGCTGTGGGATGGGCGCGCGCAGTGGATCACCAAAACGTTTGCTGACCTGCTGGCACGCTTCGAGGCGGGTCGCGTTTTTTTGGTCAGTGTTCTCTTTGGCGAGCGCGCCGGCAATGGCTGGCTCTTTCTCCTGCTCGTTCTCCTCTTCCATCTTGGACTTTCGGCCATCGTGGGTCTGTTCCTTTGGCTACATTTGAAGCGCCTGCGCCGCGCTCACTGGTTACCACCGCTGTGGGTGATGGTGGTTGGCACGCTTCTGCTTTTAATCATAGCAATCGCCTTCCCTGTTGGAGTGCTCCCGCCATCCAATCCCACGCGCTGGCTGACCGACTTCCCTCTCGATGCGCTTTATCTCTTCTTCCTCTCTCCCAGCTGGGCGAGGTTTTGGCCGATGGTAGCCGCGCTGGTTGGGATCGCTTTCGTTCTGCCCTGGTTGTGGCGCGCTGGCCCGATCCGGCCACCCGAGGTTGATCTGACGCGCTGCGATGGCTGCACCCTTTGCGAACGAGATTGCCCCTACGGAGCTATCCGTATGGTTCCGCGAAGCGATGGTGGAAGGGCAAAGTGGGAAGCCGCCATCGATCCCTCGCTTTGCACTGCTTGTGGCATATGCATTGGGAGTTGTCCCACTTTGGCGATTTCCTTCCCTTCGTTTTCTGTAGATTCCCTGTTTAAGGCGGTGGAACAGGAGGTGACTACCCGTTCTCTGGATAAGGTTGTCTTTGTCTGTGAACGTCATGCCTTGGCGCAACCCTCACTGCTAACCGCAACGGACTCGCACCTCGTCCCATTGACCTGCGCTGGGATGCTCAACCCCAAATTGGTCGAGCATCTTGGTGCTTCGGGCGTCAAGCAAATCGAGGTGATCGGCTGTCCGGCGGATGACTGCGCGAACCGCGAGGGGAATGTGTGGACGACATTGCGGATGCAAGGCACGCGCTTGCCCCGCCTGAAAGAAGCTTTTCGTTCCCGGGTACACCTGAAGTGGCTTGCACCATTCCAGCCCTGGCAAACCAGCCAGGAGACCCACGCCACCTCTTACGGTTCGTGGAATTGGTCGCAGGCTCGAGTCTCCTTAGCAGTGGCAGCCACTTTCCTGTTTTTGATATTTGGGATAGGTTTCGCTTTATCTCGTGTCCCCTTTCACCTTTCCTCGGAGATCGCTTCCTTGTTTCTCTATGGTATTCATCGCCGCGGCATGCCCATTAATGGCGCAACGGAGGATGGCACACCGATGCCCCTGAACGGCAACCCTGGTACGTCCATTCGCCTGATGGTGGAAGTGAACGGCCGGCCGGTCTTGGATGAAACCGCTGCGTTGCGCGGAGAGCTGGGCGAAGCGTTCTTCTTTGCACATATCCCGCTTTCTCCCGGCCGGCAGCACTTTCGAATTCTGATGCATGATCCGGCCTTTGGAGAGGCGCTGATCCTGTTGGATCGAGAGATCACGTTGGCCCCGGCTCAAATCCTCAATCAGGGTTACTACGATAAGCGCATCGGCGGCGATCCGCAAGAGGGCCGGCGACTCTTTTACGAGCAGGTAAGCGGGACGAACGCCGGCTGTCGCATTTGCCATTCGCTTCAGCCAGATGTCGTCATTGTCGGGCCCTCGCTGGCCGGAATTGCCACGCGCGCGGCGACACGCATCCCCGGCATGAGTGCAGAAGAGTATATTCGTCAATCCATCCTGGAGCCGGATGCCTATGTTGTGCCGGGTTTTCCGGCCGGGCAGATGGTGCAGAACTTGGGTGAGATCCTAACCCTGGAGCAAATAGACGATCTCGTGGCTTTTCTGATGACGCTAAAATGACTTCTCTCACGGAGTCAAAATTCCACTTTCTGAAAGGAGCGTTACTATGAAACTCTATCTCTCCCTCACTCTCATCATCTTTGTTTTGGCACTGACGGCCTGCGGCGGCGGAAAGCAAAGCAGTGCTACGCCCACTTTGCCCCCTGTTCCCTCCGAATACGCCGGGAAAACGAACCCCTTGGGGGCCGATGCAGCTACAAAGGGCGCGGAAGTCTTTTCCACGAATTGCGTCTCCTGTCATGGTGAACAAGGGCACGGTGATGGCCCTGCCGCGGCCTCGCTTGACCCCAAGCCGAAGAACTTAGCCGAGCTACAAACGCGCGTCGGCGATGATTATCTCTTCTGGCGCATTTCTGAGGGCGTGCAAGGCACCTCTATGCCGACCTGGAAAGGCGTGTTGACCGAAGAGCAGATTTGGCAGGTGATTGCCTTCATCCGCACATTGAAGTGATGCAAGCGTTTGCTTCGGACGGAGCATCCAGGGCAACCAATGGCTCGTTCATTTTTCAATGGCTCGCCATTCCCACTTTCAAACAAAGACTTCCGGGGTCCCCTCAAGGCCCCGGAAGTTCTGTATCTGGCCATTCAAGCGCTGTTCTGTATCTTCGGGCTGCGCTTGGCAATTTTAATCACAGTTCGGTGATGCGACATTTTTTCAAGCCATGCCCGTCAAGGATGACTTTACACGCACCGAAGCGTTGTGATGAGCATTGCTCTATCGGAGATTTGCGCCAGGCAGGACGCTCAGGCGGGCACGGTTTCCTCGAAGCGCAACGATTTGTTCTCCGGGCCGGTGTAGGCGCAATCGCCGGTGCGCGGCGAGTTGACCAGCGGCAGAAAGCTGCCCTCCATCCATTCTTCATGCTTTTGGGCGTGCTCTTCGCAGTAGGGCTGATAGGATGTGGAAAGCCATTTGGCGGGTTGTTCACACTCTGTGCAGCGAATCAGGGGTGCGTAATTGCGCGCCAGGATGCGGATGCTCCTCTTAGGGAGCGGCCCCTGCCGTTCGCCGATCACCTTCAACTTCAGTTCCGTCGTTGTGCCAAAATCATACTCGTGCTTGAACACATCGCCCGGAGCAAGCACTTGATAGAGTTTGCTATCCATGCTGCGGACTGGCCTATAGGGCCCGAAGAAACCCTTCCACATGGCGTCCACCATGCCGGTGTCGAGTTCGTAGCGGACGTTCTTGATAGTGAAAGCGCTCAGGTGTCCGCAGCATTCCAGCCAGATGGCGCGCAAGAAATCATCCAGGTCTAAGAGCGTGGCGGTGGCGAGAATCTCAAAGTCCAGCCAGTATATGGGCGCATAGGCGCCCTCGGCGCGCAGATGGAAGAGACGGACTACTTTCTCACTGGCTTCCTCATGGAGAGGCAGGCATTTTGCCAGGTGACGGGTAGCGACATTTTTGGCGATTTTCTTGCCGCACAGAAAACACTTGCCGTAGGAAATAATACGAGGGGACATGGGAATGCTCCTTGAAAAAGCTGTGCTACTTGTAGGACAGGCCTTCTGGCCTGTCATCAAGACGGCCTGGAAAGAGTCGACAGCCTGGAAAGGCTGTGCTGCTTGTAGGACAGGCCTTCCGGCCTGTCATCAGGACAGCCTGGAAAGACGCCTGGAAAGGCTGTCCTACTGCAACC
>JBKBPX010000093.1:0-8753 GCA_046292855.1 Anaerolineales bacterium | reverse complement strand
CACCCGGTTCCCCGTACAGGGCGAACGCGGGCACGCCGCCGCGCGCGCGCGGCGCGCGCGACGCGGTCGGCTGGAAGCGCGTGTTAGCCAGCCCCTGCTGTATCTGGCAACCGCTTGACACGACAACTGTTCCAAAGAATCTCGTACTGTCGCCTGAAAAAGCTATACCAATAGGGATCATCGGATGCACGTAATTCGAATACAGGATTTGGTTCGGCTGATTTATGGTGATATAGTTCTACAAAGCAGAAACCGTGTGGTTCGTCTGGGTCAATCATTACAAAGCCAAAAGATGGAGTGTATGGTAAGTATCCGATTTCAAGTCTCCCCTTGCTGCCAGGTGTTTTTGCAATAGCATCAATCACCGTTTCAACAGTTTGAAGGCGGCTTCTCCAGTATTCTGGTGTTGTATCCCCCATACTCCTGAGTACGAATTCTTCCAACACTGATTCAACTGTGGGGTCAACAATGATTATGCGGATATTTGCTCCTGCCACCAAACGCTGACCCAAAGCATACATATATTCCCTTGTTGTCCGTGTTAGTGTAATCCCAGACAAATAAATAGTTGAGGCAGATGCAAATGTCTTGTCCGATAAAGAGCGCTCAGAAAGGAAAAAATCGCCAGCACGCGCCTTTCTGCTAAGGCGATGAACAATAAGATTGCGGCTTTCTTCTGATAGCTTCTCAATCCGATTTAATCGTCGGTTGCGTTCCCATAAACCAGAAACAGCTATCAAGCCAAGCACACCCAATATCCACGTGGCAAGCTCTGCGATGTCGCTTGTAGTGAACGGTGAAATCTGGTGACGTATTACCAGGTAACCTGCCACCAGGATAGTGAGGATATCAAATAGATTATCCAGTAAATATTCTACAAGTATCTGAAGACGAGAAGGTTTCATAGTCTGAGCCTTTAGTATGAAGCCGTGGCTGTTAGGGCTGGCTAACTTGTGATTATCTTGACTCTCGATCTTATCCTGCGTGACTCTCTATTTTATGCTATACCAAGAGCCACGCCGTTGGCTCAAGACTTGCTATCTACATTATATCACCGCCAAAAACGCTGCCAATAGGAGAACCCTGGTGATTGCCCACATCTCACGTGTCTTCAAAGAAATAGTGGGGAAAAGGCTGGATGGCTAACCAAGAGAGGGTGGCTATGCTTTGCCAAACGGTGCTCAAACCGCACAGCGGATGTAAGAACTATCACGATCGCTCGTGATGTTGAACTTACCGCCAAGCTCCCCTAGCCAGTGCTGCCCAGGCCGGCCGAAGTTGGTTGATCGCAAATACGAACTGAGCGGACAACAGGACCAAAGCGAAGATGCGGCACATCCGTTCCAATGTGCCTGCCCGCACCCTACCAGGGAGCGATTGCGAAAATAGCCATCACCGCACCTCACTTCACTTGTGGGCAATCACCGATTACTGCCCCTTGCCAACTTCTTCAAATTCTTCTATACTCGTAATTGCTTTTGGCCTCATCGTCCATTCAGAATCAATCGAGGCAAGCGCTGCCTATTGCCATCCTCTGTGGATTAATCAAAGGCTGGCCACCAACCGACCGGTCGGATCGCTTTCATTTGCACTATGGGAGGCTCCAATGAGCACTGCGCATAAACCCACCGCTCCCTTGCCCATCGGGGAAAGAAACGAATCGCAAGGCATCCTCTTGCAAACCCTGAACGTTTCCCATCTTCCAAACTAGGTGGAGGGTACTCATGAGCGAAATCGCATCTTTGATACAGCCCTACCTGCCTCAGGGTCGCAGCGGCTTGCTGCCGGCTCTGCAGCGGATACAGGCTGAATACGGCTGGATCTCCCAAGAACAGGCCGCAGAAATTGCCCGCCTTCTGCATGTCCCTCTAGCAGAAGTGCACGGGGTGATCGAATTTTATGACCTGCTTCACAACAAACCTCGCAAGAAAAAGACGCTGCATCTCTGCACCGATGTGGCTTGTGCATTAAGAGGGGCTGATACCCTCGTCCAGGAGCTAGGTGCCGGCCGACCGCTCGGCACATCAGGCCCAACTTTGGACGGAAACATAGAAATTGAGCAAAGCCCTTGCCTGGGCTTATGCGATCGCGCCCCGGCCATGCTCCTGGAAGATGGGCAAATTTGGCAGATCGGGACGCCAGAAGGCAACTGGTCAACGCGGCCGCGCACTTTTATCGGCGGCTCCGTGCATCGCCTGACGGCACGCTGCGGCAATGGCCAGGCCGCTTCTCTGAGCACCTATGGAGGCTATCGCGCCTGGAAACGCGCCCAGGCCCTCTCTCCCCAGCAGGTGATCGAGGAAGTCAAAGCCAGCGGCCTGTTCGGACGTGGCGGCGCCGCCTTCCCCACCGGCCTGAAATGGGAAGGAGCAGCGCGTGCCGAAGGTTCTCCCAAATATGTCGTCTGCAACGCCGATGAATCCGAACCCGGCACCTTCAAAGATCGCATCCTGCTCAGCGACGATCCGCACCTCGTCCTTGAAGGCATGCGCATTGCCGCCTATGCGATCGGCGCAACCAAAGGTTATGTCTACTTGCGCGGCGAATACGCTTATTTGCGCCCGATCCTGGAAAAAGCGATCGCCGAAGCCGAAGAGGCCGGCCTGCTCGCTGGCTTTGAGATCGAACTCCGCCTGGGCGCCGGCGCCTATATCTGCGGCGAAGAGACTGCCCTCTTTGAATCCATCGAGGGCAAGCGCGGCTTTCCGCGCCTCAAACCGCCTTTCCCCACCACACATGGCCTCTTCGGCAAACCGACCATCATCAACAACGTCGAAACCCTAGCAAACGTCCCCTTCATTATCGAGCATGGGGCGGCTGCTTATCGGCAACTGGGAAGCGAAAAATCGCCTGGCAGCAAACTTTTTTGCCTTTCGGGAGATGTTGCCCGGCCGGGTCTCTATGAAGTCCCCTTTGGCATGCGGCTCGGCGAATTGCTGGAAATGGCCGGTGGAGTGCCGGAGGGACGGAACATCCAGGCGATCTTGCTAGGCGGCGCGGCCGGCACCTTTGCTACCCCTCGTCACCTCGACCTCCGCCTCACCGTTGAAGATTTGCGCCAGGCCGGGCTGGTGCTCGGTTCCGGCGTGGTCATGGTCTTCGATGAACGGCGCGATCTGCGGCGTGTCCTCCTAAATATTGCCCGCTTCTTCGCCCATGAATCCTGCGGCAAATGCTACCCCTGCCAGATGGGCACCCAGCGTCAGATGGAAATCCTGGAGCGCCTGGCACAGGGGCATCTGCTCCCCGGCGATCGGGAGCGCCTGGAAGATATCGGCTGGACAATGAGCGATGCCTCGCTCTGCGGCTTGGGGCAGACTGCCGCCTCCGCCCTACTCAGCGCCATCCAACAATGGCCCTCCCTCTTCGTCTGAACTTTCTCGGAAGGTGACCCTATGAGTGAAACCTTTGCTCTCTCGATCAACGGTCAGGAAATCACAGCCCAAGCAGGTCAGACTCTGCTGGAAGTTGCCCGTGCACATGGCATCGAGATTCCCACCATCTGTTTCCACCCGGCCACAAAGGCCAACGGCCTCTGTCGCATCTGCGTCGTGGAAGTGGAAGGTCAGCGCTTGCTACAGCCGGCCTGCATTGTCCAGGCACAGGCGGGCATGAAAGTGCAGACGGAGAGCTTGCGCGTCCGACGAGCCCGCCGCACCATCCTTGAAATGCTGGCGGCCACCGCCGACCTTTCGGAGGCGCCGGAAATCCTCCGCCTGCTGGAGACCTACCAAGCCGATCCTGCGCGCTTCCCCGAGGCCCAGCTGCGTCACATGCCCGTGATTGACGACAACCCGATGTATATTCGTGACTACTCCAAATGCATCCTTTGCTGGCGCTGTGTCCAGGTTTGTGCTGAAGACGCTCAATATACCTATGCGATCAACTTCGCCGGGCGCGGCTACCACACCCGCATTGACACGTTCTACGGCCTGCCCATGCCTGCCACCACTTGCGTCTTCTGTGGTCAGTGCCTCGGCGTATGTCCAACCGACGCGCTAGAGCCCAAGCGTGAATTCCTCCTGGAACAGGGAGAATCACCCTTCCGCTTCTAACCGCCGTCCGCCATCTGCGGTCTGCCGTCCGCCGTCTGAACTTTACTTCAAGGAGCTTGCTATGTTAACGCCCGATCGAATTGTCCCAACCATCTGCCCTTACTGTGGCGTAGGTTGCGCTTTAGAGTTGCACATCAAGGAGAATCTGATTTATCGCGTCACTTCCCCTTTCGATGCGGTGGTCAATCGCGGCAATCTGTGCGTTAAGGGGCGCTTCGGCTACGATTTTATCTATCACCCGAAACGGGTCACCGTGCCGCTAGTACGTCGCTACCTCCTGGAAGGAAAGCCGCGTCCTGACCGCGCCCAGGCTCTCCAGGCGACTTATCCGCGCGCGGGGGGCACTCCATCTCCCTGGGATTGGATCGAAACCGAGTGGGACACTGCGCTCAACATAGTGGCCGATCAGCTGGTGCGCATTTACCGCGCCGGTGGCCCGCGCGCCATGGCCGCCTATGGCTGCGCCAAAGCGACCAACGAGGATAACTACCTGCTGCAAAAGCTCTTCCGCGCCCTCTTCCGCACAAATAACATTGACCACTGCACCCGTCTCTGTCATGCCGGCTCGGTGATGGCCCTGCTGCTCTCACTCGGCACCTCCGCCATGAGCAACACGGCCATCGAAGTGCTGGATAGCGATGTCTTCATCGTCACCGGTTCGAACACCACAGAAAACCACCCCATCATTGCCCTGCATATGAAAAAGGCGGTGCGCGAGCGTGGGGCAAAGTTGATCGTTGTAGACCCGCGCCGCATCGAGCTGGTGGACTTTGCCGAACTCTGGCTGCCGCTTCGCCCCGGCAGCAATGTTGCCGTCTTCAGCGCCATGGCGCATGTGATCGTCAAGGAGGGACTCTATAACCGAGCCTTCATTGAAGCGCGCACCGAGGGCTTTGAGGAATATGTCAAAAGCCTGGAGAAGTTCACGCCCGAATTTGCCGAGCGCGTCTCCGCAGTCCCGGCCGAAGCGATTCGGCGAGCCGCGCGGCTCTATGCTACGGCGCGCAACGGCGCCATTTTCTGGGGGATGGGCATTTCCCAACTTTCGCATGGCACTGCCAGCGCGCTAGCTCTGGTACATCTGGCCTTGCTCACCGGCCACATCGGACGGCGCGGCACCGGCCTGAACCCGCTGCGCGGCCAGAACAACGTCCAGGGTTCAAGCGATATGGGCGTGATGCCCTTCCACTTCCCCGGCTATATGCGCGTGGATGCCCCTGGCAATGCCGAGAAGTGGGAAAAGGCCTGGAATATCGAACCCGGCGGCCTGAGTCGCGAGCTGGGATTGACCACCACCGAAATCCTCTCCCATGCCGGGCCAAATGGCATCCGCGCCCTCTACATCATGGGCGAAAACCCGATGATGACCGAACCAAACCTGAACAAGACGCGCCATCACATCGAGCAGCTGGAATTCTTGGCTGTGCAAGACCTGTTCCTCAACGAGACCGGCGCCTACGCCGATGTATTCCTGCCGGCCACGCCCTTCGCCGAAAAAGACGGCACGTTCACGAACACGGATCGGCGCGTTCAGCGGGTGCGTGCCGCCCTGCCGCCGCGCGGTCAATCGCGCCCGGATTGGCAAATCCTCTGCGATCTGGCCAAACGCATCGAGGCGCGCCTGGGTCGCCCCAGCGCCGGCTGGGATTACCCCCATCCCGCCGAAATCTTGGCCGAGGTCGGGCGCGTCGTGCCTGAATATGCCGGCCTCACCTATGAGCGCATCGAAAAAGTTGGCCTCCAGTATCCCGTCTGGGATGAGAACCATCCCGGCACGCCGTTCCTCTTCGCCGAAAGCTTCCCGCGCGGACGCGGCCGCTTCATCCCGCTCGATTACGTCACCGCCGCCGAGGCGCCGGATGAGGAATATCCCTTCATCCTGACCACCGGCCGCCTGCTGGAGCATTGGCATGGTGGCACCCTCACCCGTCACTCCAGCCTGAACGAACTCTACCCGGAGCCTTATGTGGAAATTCATCCGGCCGATGCCGAAATGCACGGCATCAAGGACGGGATGCGCGTGCGCGTCACGTCACGGCGTGGCGAGGTGATCCTGCGCGCCCGTGTCACCGAAAAAACGACGGTCGGCGTGGTCTTCCTCCCCATGCATTTCAGCGAGGCGGCGGCCAACCTGCTCACCAACGATGTCCTTGACCCCCAAGCGCGCATCCCAGAATACAAGGCCTGCGCGGTGCAAGTCTTTCCAGTGCACGAAGAAATGCTCGCCCACTTCTCGCGCGGCAGATACTAGCGGCTGCCTGCCATCGCCCGTATGCCGACCACAATGGTCCCACGGTCAGGTGGTCATATAGTCATATCGGGTAGTTCCCCTCAAGCTCTGACCGCCCATGCCGACCGCATCGGCGTTATCTTCTCGCAGAAGGCTAGATTTTGAGGACGAGCACCGAGTTGCGACGGTTCGGTATATTCCAGATAACCATTCCAACCTACCATGAGCAAATCCTCCCTTCCTCTCCTCGCTGGCGGTAATGAAGCGGTAGCGGTAGGCGGTGATGTCAGGGACACGGTGATTGTCACCGGCGATAACAACATCATCTCCCTCACCCGCCGCGGCGCCTTCTCCTTTCAGTTCCTGAGCGAGGACTTTCGCCGCAGGCAAGCGGCCACGCCTCCTGCGCCTTTTTACGATGGCGCCGTCCCCAACTGGGCAAACATCGCACGCGGTGACGATGCCCACCGCCTTAAGTAGGGGAGGGTCACCGCACCAGTTTCCAGGCGGCTGGCAAGGCGAGTGCGGCCAGGCTTAGCTTGATCAAATCGCCCACCAAGAAGGGGAGCACTCCCTTCTCCAATGCTGCGAAAGGGCCGACATAGAAGGCTAGCCAAGAAGCACCGCTGAGATAGATCAAAAGCGTGCCGATGAGGAAGGGGAAAAAGGAGGTGCGGAAGGAGCGCTCCAGGCCTTGTTCCGCCATCCACCCAATGACATAAGCCGCAAGCAGGAAGCCAAGTAAATATCCTCCGCTTGGGCCGAGGAGGTGCGCCAATCCGCTCGCTCCACCGGCAAAAACGGGCAAGCCACCGATTCCGAGTCCCAGGTAAAGCATCACGGAGGCCAGGCCGCGTCGTGCCCCCAAGCTAGCGCCGATCAGCAACACCGCAAAGGTCTGGCCGGTAATCGGAATGGGCGTGAACGGTAGGGGAATACGCACCTGGGCGAAAAGGGCAATCCACCATGCACCGACCAGGATCAGCAACCCATCACGCACCTTTTGCTGAAGGGCCGGAAACCAACGCACAGCAAGCGAAGCAGCCAGAGGGGTCATGTCATTTCCTTGGACTAAAATCTGAGGTGGGGGTGATGTAATGTTGAGGGATGGGGACAAGCAGCTCGATCCAATAAGCAGGTGCCCAGCCTTGGAGGATAATCCCACCTTCTGCTTGCCAGGCAATCTGATACCAATCGCCGTATGCGGCCAGGATGGTAACATGTGTCCCGCGCAGCAGGACGACCCAATTGCGCCGCGAACTGCCAATCGAATCGCTCACCCAAACGTTCCCCTTCGTGATCCCTTGGGCTGGAAGAGGGGTGGCGGTAGGCGTGAAAGTGAGCGTCGGTGTGAGGGTGAGGGTTGGGGTGAGGGTAGGGGTAGCAGAGGGAGTGACACTCGCTGTGGGAGTGAGGGTAGGAGTGAAAGTAGGTGGTGGCGGAGTGGGGGTAAAAGTGTGCGTCGCCGTAGGCGTGAAGGTCGCAGTGGCATTGGGTGGTGGGAATGCAATAGGATACAGGGCAATCGTAAATTGCAAGTAGAAACAAGCCAACGCTATCAGCAGAAGCGTGCTTATGCTTGCCAGCCCAAGGAATAGCTTCTGGCCGCGCGTCATCTCCTGCGAGGCTTCCTCCCTGGTGAGCGAGCTAACCAGCTTGTTCAGGCTCGGTTGGAGATTGGGAAGGAGGGCAGGGTCGCCGTTATAGTCGCGCAGGCTGTTTTTGAAGCGGACGTGCAAATCGGTGATATAGGCACGCAGCAGGGAACGGAATCCGGGGGTTTCGATCCCCTCGATCACAGCGGCGACATAGGCATACTTGCCGCTTTCGATGATGATGGATAAATCCCCATATTGAACTTGCTCCAACCCACCCTCGGGCGCCGCGCCTTTGGAAAAGGCATCATTCACAAAATCGCGAATGGCGGTGAGCATGGCACTGATCAGATCGGCATCCTGAAGCGGTGTGCTATCCAGGTGCGCATGGGCTAGCAGCAAGCCTGAGCCACGCTGAATGACGAAAATCTCCTTTAGCGTGAAGGGCAGAGCACTCCGCAGGAGCAGTTCCGCATCTGAGACCCCTTTGAGGCGGGCCCACAGGCGCTGGAAAAGGCCTCTCAAGCCAAACGCATTCTTCAAGCGTCTATCTATGTTGCGCTGTAATTCTCTGGCAAATTCGGCAACGGAGCGCCGCACCGTCTCCCCGATGATGGGATAGAGGGCGTCTATCATCTCTTGTCGCGATTCGCGAATTTGCACCCGAATGGCTTCGCCCATCACCGGGCCAATAGCTTCGGCCATCTCATCTGGTGAATCGTGGATGGTGCGGCGGATCAAGTTCGTCATCGAGGGGGTCAGGCGTTCAATGATGCCCTCCGCATCTTCCCGTGCCTTACGCTGAAGAAGTTCAACTTCTTTCTGTAGGGCGGAGGTCTGCGATTCAAAATGGCGGAGCTGATTATCCAGGAC
>JBKBPX010000092.1:0-9016 GCA_046292855.1 Anaerolineales bacterium | reverse complement strand
CGCATCCGTCTCGGATGCTGATACCTTTGGCGGACGGGACGTCCGCGTTTCCGGGATTCTCACTTCTGGGCGCCTAGGTGGTCCTTTGGCAGTCCGCACAAACTCCGATAACGCCGAAAGACAAGTGGACAGAGCATTAGATTTCCACTCCCAACCAAAGGCGTATGAGATAGCCCAGGCCGAAGCTAAAAGCGGCTACGCTCAGGCTCAAGATGGCCATTTCCAGGAAGCGTTTGTGGAATGGCTCCTCTTTGGCAATGGCAATGTAGTAATTGAAGGCGGCAATGATGAGAACTCCGATGAGGAGGGCGATGATCAGGTCAAGAAAGTAGGTATTTGGGCTGAGCAGGTAGGGGATTACTAGGAGGAAGACGGTGATAATATAGGCAATGCCGGTATAGATTGCGGCGCGGAGGGGGTGCTTTGACGTCTCTTCGGAGCGGGTCGAGAGGTATTCTGAAGCGGCCATAGAGAGCGAAGCGGCGATGCCGGTGATCAGGCCGGAGAGGGCGATCAATTTGCCGTTTTGCAGGGCAAGGGTCAGGCCGGCCAGGGCGCCGGTCAACTCGACCAGGGCATCGTTCAAGCCCAACACCACAGAGCCGGCATAGCGTAATCGTTCCTCATCCAGCATTCCGAGCAGTTGCTGCTCGTGGACATCTTCTTCGGCAATGAGGGCCTGAGCTTCTGGGATGTCGAGCAGAGAGGCGTAATTTTTCTGGGCGGCCTCTTCCCCACGCTCCATCAGCTTGAGACCGAAAGTGAAACCGAAGATGCGGCTGATCAGGTAATAGAGCCAGACTTTAAACCAGTCCGGTCGGACTTCCACACCACTATATCGCTTCCAACTCTCATAATGGCGCAGCTCATCTTCGGCGATCTGGGCGAGAATTTTGGCGTTTTCCGGCGAGGAAATGCTTCGGGCCAAGCGTTTATAGATGTGATGTTCGGTGATCTCCATCCGCTGGAAAAGCTTTAGGATCGGGCTGATGTTTCGCTCATCCATTGCTTGTCTCTCCTGAAATGGAAGGGTTGTGCACTCGATTGTTGACGGCCTAGCCTGTGGGAATAAGTCATTGAACTACTCCGCAACTCTTTCACGGATGCGGGGAGTTGCGATGAGAAGCGCTTTTCAAACGCTCCTTGATGAAATCGAGCGCTTCCTGGCGGGTGTGGATTTCGCCGCAGGCCTGCGCCTCGCGCACGGCGGCCAACAATTGGCCGATTTGGGGGCCGGGAGTGAGGCCGAATTCCCGGATCAGGTCGCGACCATCGAGCAAGCGCGGCGGATAGACGGTTTCTTCGGTGTGCTCCAGGCGCTGTTCTAGCAGGTGACGACAGACATCCAGCGCAGCGGTCCAAGTTTCCTGGGGTAGCGTATGTTCATAAGTGGCGCGCAGATCGGCCAGGGCGAGCAGGGTCAGGTCTATGCCGGCATCGCCGCTATCGCGGAAGAAGCGATAGACGGTGCGCCGGGAAGGCAGTTGCCTGCGCTGCAGATAGGCCTGGGTCTGGTGATGAATGCGCATGTGATGGCGCACCAGGGTCAGCAGATAATCAATTTCATCGGTGCTCAGGCGCAGGAGGCGTGCGCGTTCCTTCACCAGGGGGATGGCCTGAATCTCGTGTCCCCAGAAACGGAGGTGTCCATCGCCTTTTTCTTGGCGGGTGAGCGGTTTGGCAATATCGTGGTAGAGCGCGGCGAAAAAGAGCAAGCCGCGGCGTGAACGTTCGGGAACGAGCCGCTCCTCCATGCGGGCGCGGAAGGTCTGGCGATAGCGTCCCAAGCGCATGACGAGCAGCCCGTTCAGCAGCTCGGCAGCACGCTCCTCATCGTGCTCTTCGGTGAGCAGGGTCAGGATGGATTCCAGGTGTTGAAGCGTTGCCAGGGTGTGCGCCCAGACTTCATAGATGTGGGGAGGGGATTGGGGGGTGGATTTGAGCGGAGGCAATTCGGGGAAGAGTAGGTCAATCAAGCCAAGCCAATCTAGCGCGCGCAGCGAGGCGGCAACCTGTGGTCCTTCAAAGATACGGAAGAGTTCATCGCGTTGACGTTCGGCGGAGACGCGCGGCAGGAGCGGCGCTGCTGCTTTTAAGCGGGCGCGCGTTTCGGGGACGATATGGAAATTGAGCTGGGCCGCCAGGCGAATGGCGCGCAGGACGCGCAGCGGATCACGTTCGAATGCATCCGGGCGACAGGCGCGCAGACGTTTCTCGCGCACATCCAATGCCCCCTGGAGAGGATCATAAAGGTGACCTTGATGGATATCGAAGGCCATGGCGTTGATTGTGAAATCGCGATCTTGCAAATCTTCTTCCAGGGTTGGGGCGCGGAAGGAGGCAATATCCAGGATGTGACGCTGCCCCTCCAAGTGCAGGACGAGGCGCGCCGTCTCGCGCTCCGCATCCAGAGGGAAAAAGGCGGCCTTTAGCCGCTGGGCCAGTTCGCGTCCGATTTGCAATCCCTGACGTGGGACGATGAAATCCAGGTCATGGCTTATCCGTCCCATCAGGGCATCGCGCACGGCGCCGCCCACCAAATAGATTTCCTGACCGGCAGTGTGGTGACGGATAGTTTCAACCAATGGGGAAAGAGGCAGGGGGGAAGCGAACGGCATAAATTCTATTATAGGTGATTCTTTATGGCGTGCGCGTTGCGCCATGGAACGCGCCTGTTCGGGCGTGCCTCCATGCCCGATAATGCGATTCCCCACTCGGGCAATCCAGCGGCCAGCATAGGGAAGCAGGGGCATCCTAGGTAGAGGGATGATATTTTTCCAGGTTCACCACACCGATAAAGGGAAGGTTACGGTAGTATTCGTCCAGGTCGAGACCGTAGCCAAAGACGAATTTGTTGGGAATTTCAAAGCCGCGATAGTGGATGGGGACAACCACCTCGCGCCGTTCGCTTTTATCCAGGAGGGCGCAGACGCGTAATGAGCGCGGTTGGCGGGCATTGAGCAGCTCGAGCACGGAGGCGATGGTGTGACCGCTATCAATGATGTCCTCGACCAGGAGCACGTCTCGATCGCGAATGCTGCTCTGCAGGTCAAAGGTCAGGCGCACGTCACCGCTGCTCTGACGCACCCCGCGTCCGTAGGACGAAACGGCCATGAAGTCAATGGTATGAGGGATGGTGAGATGGCGCATCAGGTCAACCAGGAAGGGAACGGCGCCGCGCAGGATGCAGACCAGCGAGAGCGTGTCACTATCAGCATAGTCGCGAGTGATTTCCGTTGCCAGCTCGGCAATGCGCCGCTGCAGGGTATCTTCGTCAATCAAAATCTCTTCGAGAACTTCCCAATAGGGTTGCATCTGGCCCTCCTCTGACTTTTAGGATGGCTTGCCGGGCACCTGATGGTGGAGGCGGCAGCGTGCCTCGTAGAGTTCGGCCGCGCCAACAATGACCACCGGGTCGTCATAGCGTGCCGGTTGGCCATTGACCAGGCGCTGGGTGCGCGAGGCGGGTTCGCCACATACCATGCAGATCGCCTGTAATTTATCCACGCGCTCGGCTTTCGCCATCAGGAGCGGCATAGGGCCGAAAGGCTCCCCGCGAAAATCCATATCCAGCCCAGCGATGATGACGCGCAGGCCGCGCTCAGCCAGGGTCTCAGCAACTTTCACGATTCGCTCGTCGAAGAATTGGGCCTCGTCAATGCCGATCACGGTAGTATCTGCTTCCAGGCATTCCAAGATTTCTGCGGCAGAGGAGATCGGAATCGCATCCAGATTGGCGCCGCCGTGTGAGGTGACCTTTTCGACGGCGTAGCGCACGTCAATGGCCGGCTTGAAGACCTGGACTTTCTGGCGGGCGATGCGGGCACGGACAAGGCGGCGAATCAGTTCGTCTGTCTTGCCGCTGAACATGGAACCGGTGATGACTTCAATTGAACCGTGTGTGGGAGGCATAGGTTTGTTAACTTTGGGCATTAGTGCTTCGTCCATTTTTCGTTTTGTGTACTTGGGAGCGCATCCCTCTCGGATGCTGATAGCTGGGAGCGCATCCGTCTCGGATGCTGATACCTTTGGCGGACGGGACGTCCGCGTTCCCAGCCACTCCGCATAAAGTTCAATAACGCCAAAAGATAAGTGGGCAAAGCAATAGCTAAAGAGGATGCGTTGAGGCGGGGAGGAGACCATCCCCATCTGTCACTTGGGTTCTGGATTTTGAACAGATGCTCATCGGATCCACCATGTGTACTCTGCCGGGAGATGGGTCTGGCGCGAGGTGGCGGTGACGAGGAGGGTGGCCTGTTCGCCTGGGGCGAGGGTGAAAGGGATGTCGGCAGTGTTAGTGGATGAGAGAGAAATTTCCTGAATGGATGTGTTCTCGCCTTTGACAATCCAAAGCAGGCGAAAGGGCTGCGGGATGTAATTCTCCACGCGCCGAAAACCTTCTGCCTGCCAGCCACCATCATCTTGCTCAAAGTCGCTCTGATAACCGAGGGCAGGGAGGCGGATATCATCTAGGAGAAGGCCGACGCCGGTGATGACGTCATCGGTGATGTATTCAAAGCGTAGCCAGATTTTCTTGCCGGCAAAAGCGGAAAGGTCAATGCTTTCCTGAATCCAGCCGTCACTTTTCCCATTATATCCCCATCCATAGGCATTGCCAACGGGGTTTTGGTCGGTGGCGGAGGGAGTGCGCAGGATTTCCCAGCGCTGCCCATCCTGAGAGACTTCCAGGTAAGCGTAGTCGAAGTTCTCTTCCAGGTCGAACCATGTCCAGTAGGAAAGGGTGATAGGCGGGGAGGCATCAGTCAGGTCAAAGGCGCGCGTCAGGCGCATATCGGCGATATTCCCTTCGCCAGACCAGAACATGGAACGGCCGGAATGAGAGACGACCGGAAAGCGCTGTCCCTCGATGGCGCCCTCAAAATGCAGGGTGTAATTGCCGGAGCAGGTGATGGTAATGTAGTCCAGGCCATATTGTTCGACTGTGCGCGATTGCGCTGGCACCGGACAGGTGGAGATAGTTTCCGAAAGGGGGGTGCCGCTTTCCGGGTGTGCATAGCGGCCATCGGCCAGAGAAGGATCGTCCAGGTAGAGCGCAGCTGCCCAATCGAGGAAAAGGTCATCGGCGGTGAGCTGGCGCTGACGAAGGGGATCGTAACGGTGCTGCTCTCGGAGAGTTTCGTCTATGCTTTCGAGGCCATCTGCGGGGTTGGCGACCAGGGCGCGGAGGAAATCTATCCCCAAGCGCTCGGCGAGGTAGCGCAGGAAAAGGTATGCCTGCATATAGTGGGCGCCGCTTTGGGCCGGGGTTTCACCCCAGCCGGTCAGGTTAAGGTCTGGGGAGTAGAGAAAAATGGAGGCATGATGATTTGCATAGCCGTTTATCGTTTCAGAGAGGACGCCCAGGCCCTCATTGATCCAAGTGGACTCGCTGCGGTCCATGTTCCAGTGGATCATGTGTTGGAATTCATGCGCCAGGGTAGCGGCTGTAAAAGGGGAGGAGAGAGGTAGCACATCGGCGTTTAGCACAAACATCTCATGAGCGTTGGAATAGGGGTGTATCTGGGGGTTCAGCTCGTCAGCGGAGGAGAAATAGCCTGCTACCCCTCTGCCGGCCGCCTTCGTATAGAGGATGAAGATGTGTGGATCGTTATCCACGCCGGGTGTCCACTCGCTGCCGAAGGCAGCGCGCGTGGTGGGATAGATTTTCCGCTCGAAAGCCTCGACGAGGGAGGTGAGGGCATTTTCTGAGTAGGGAATGCCCTCTTCGATCCAGAAATACACGTGCGGCGCGGCGGCGCGCAAGATGGCATTGACAGATACGGTCTGGTAGGTGCTGCTATTGAGCACCCAAAAGGATTTTTTTGCCCCGACCTCGAAAGGATCGGAGGGAAGGAAGCGGGAGAGATCGCACAGGCCTTTGAGCCGGCAAGTGAGGTCATAGGGATCGGCCTGCGGGATCGAAGGATTCGGGAGAAGGGTGGCTGTGGGAGTGATTGTCGGGCGTGCAGCCGGAGGTGTCCCTGCTTTGCGAAGGGGTAGGGGCGTGGGCGGGGCTGGAGAGGTGAGCGATGGGGGAATGGAAACGGACGGAGTTGCCAGGCAGGCCGAAAGCAGGAGCAGGATGAGGGTAGTGAGCAGGCGCATGGGGAGAAGTAGGGATGACGCAAGAGAAAGACGAGGCAGAGGAGGTCTTTCTAGGAAGAGAACGAGCCTTCGGCGATGGCAGCGTGTTCCAGCAATGGCTGGAAGGTTAATTTCTGGTGCGCTTCGTCCAGGTCAACGCGGACGGTGGTGTTGGGATGTAATCCTCCGCTGAGCAGCTCGATCGAGAGCGGGCTTTCAAGGTATTTCTGAATTGCCCGGCGCAGCGGACGAGCGCCGAAGGCCGGGTCGTAGCCGGTCTTCGCCAGCCAGGCGCGCGCTGGCGGAGTGAGTTCAATGCGGATGTTGTGCTCTTCCAGGCGCTCCTGCACTTCTTTGATCTGCAGGTCTACAATTCGTTCCATATCAGCCAGGGAGAGCGGGGAGAAGATGATGATCTCGTCAATGCGGTTGAGGAATTCGGGGCGGAAGGTGCTCTTCAGGGCGCGTTCGATCTTTTCATGGGCTTCGCGCTCCTCGTTGCCGGCGGTGCGCGGCAAGAAACCCAGCGTGCCCCCTTTCCGCACATATTCCGTGCCCAGATTGGAGGTCATGATGATGACCGTGTTGCGGAAATCTACCACGTTCCCCTGCCCATCGGTCATGCGCCCATCGTCTAGGATTTGCAGCAGGGCATTCCAGACTTCAGGATGTGCCTTTTCAATTTCGTCAAAGAGCAGGACTCGGTAGGGGCGTCGGCGGACAGCTTCGGTCAGTTGACCGCCTTCTTCGTAACCCACGTAACCGGGCGGCGCGCCGAAGAGCCGGCTGACCGTGTGCTGCTCGCGATATTCAGACATGTCCATGCGCACCAGTGCATCTTCGTCATCGAAGAGGAACCAGGCCAGGGCCTTGGCCAGCTCTGTTTTGCCAACCCCCGATGGGCCGATGAAGATGAACGAACCGATCGGCCGGCGCGGGTCCTTGAGGCCGGAACGGGCGCGACGAATCGCATCAGCAATGGCGTGGATAGCTTCGTCCTGCCCAATGATGCGCTCATGCAAGCGTTCTTCCATGTGGAGCAATTTCTCTGCCTCAGTCTCCAGCATTTGTGCGACCGGGATGCCTGTCCACTGGTGAACGACTTCGGCGATGTCATCCACATCCACGATGTCATCCAGCTGTTGTTCGCGCTCCCATTGCTCTCGCTGGTGCCGGAATTGCTCTTCCAGGCGCAGGCGTTCGGCCTTTTTCTGGGCGGCGCGTTCGTAGTCACGTTGCAGGCCGGCCTGCTCTTCTTCGGCGCGCAAGCGCTCGATCTCGTTTTTCATCGCCTTGAGATCGGGCGACAGGGAGTAGAGAGCAACACGCAACTTGGCTGCGGCTTCGTCAATCAGGTCAATTGCCTTATCAGGCAGGCGGCGATCGGTGATGTAACGATCGGCCAGGCGCGCAGCGGCGACGAGCGCTTCATCGGAGAAGCGCACCTTGTGATGGGCTTCGTAGCGATCGCGCAGGCCGCGCAGGATTTCGATCGTCTCCTCCACGCTTGGTTCTTCGACATAGATCGGGGCGAATCGGCGCTCCAGGGCGGCGTCTTTCTCGATGTACTTGTGATACTCATCCAGCGTGGTGGCACCGATGCACTGCAGCTCACCCCGCGCCAGCGCCGGCTTGAGCATGTTCGATGCATCCACGGCCCCCTGAGCGGCGCCGGCGCCGACCACCGTGTGTAGCTCATCAATCATGAGAATGATCTCGCCACGGGCGCGCTGCACTTCCTCGATGACTGCTTTCAGGCGCTCCTCGAATTCACCGCGGAAGCGTGAGCCTGCGATCATCGCTCCCAGATCGAGAGCCAGCACCCGTTTGCCAGCCAAGATTTCGGGGACATCGCCGGAGATGATCTTCTGTGCCAGCCCTTCAACGATGGCTGTTTTCCCCACTCCGGCCTCGCCGATCAGGACAGGGTTGTTCTTGGTGCGTCGGGAAAGAATCTGGATCAGACGCAGGATTTCCGTATCGCGCCCGATGACCGGGTCAAGTTTGCCTTCGCGTGCTAGCTTGGTGAGATCGCGCGAATATTTTTCGAGGGTGCGATAGCGTGTCTCGGCCTGCGCATCGGTCACGCGCTGCCCGCCGCGCAAATCCTTGATTGCGTCATAAACCCGCTCGCGGGTAATGCCTGCATTCTCCAAGATGCGCGCCGCGGGTGTGTTCCGTTCGGTCAAGATGGCCAGGAAAATGTGCTCGGTAGAGATGAACTCATCATGGAGGCGATTGGCTTCTTCATTGGCCAGGTCAATAATGCGCTTGACGCGCGGCGTGATGAAAATCTGTCCGATGCCTCCGGCGAAAATGTTGGCACGCGTCGTAGCGCGTAGCGTGGCATCCAGGCGAGCGATCAGGGCTTCCGGGTCCACCTGGAGTTTCTCTAGAATTTGTGGCACTATGCCGTTAGGTTGCTCGATCAAGGCGAGCAGGATGTGCTCGGTATCGATCTGGGTGTGGCCGTAACGTTGAATGATCTCTGCAGCGCGTTGGGCCGCTTCTTGCGCACGTTCGGTAAAACGGTCAAATCGCATCATAAGATTGATCCTCCAAAAAAATTATAACAGAGTCCATCAGTGGATTCGCCAATTGGCTAGCGGAATTGGCCTTTGCGCTTGCCCTTGCTTCAGCCAATGCTCACCAAACATCGCTCATCGCCACTGGGGGAGCCATTCGGGCAGGCCATCCCATTAGCTGACCTGCTCCCTCGCTTTCGAAATGGGAACAGGTGGCGGAAATCAGCGGAGCCGGGTGAGTGATTTTTTTGCAGGCAGACAATTAGTGCTTCGTCCATTTTTGTTTTTTGTATCTGACTTTAGGCGCTACACGCCTGGGAGCGCATCCGCCTCGGATGCTGATACCTTGTTACCACCCCAAGCGCCGCTGGCGGAGGGGACATCCACACTAGCGGACGGGACGTCCG
>JBKBPX010000091.1:0-9080 GCA_046292855.1 Anaerolineales bacterium | reverse complement strand
TCGGGCACTGGCCGCGCTCCAGCGCAAGCTGAAGGAGATAGACGATGATTGATCTTTATGATGCACTCGAAGACTGCTTGCAGAAGCTCGAACAGGGGAGTACTCTGGATGCGGCTATAGCAGACTACCCTGAATTGGTCGCAGAACTCTACCCGCTCCTCGAGGTCTCACTTCAGGCACGGAAAGCAGGTCACTTTACCATCCCAGAAGAGACAAGACGCCGCGCTCGCTCTCGCTTGCTCCAACATGCCTCACAACTGCGCGAAACGCGCCGCAAATCCCATAGTATCCTCCCATTCTGGCCGCGCCTCGCGCTTGCCTTTGGAATAGTAGCCGTCCTCATCTTCCTTAGCGGAACGGCGTTGGTAAACGCCGCATCAGGGGCTTTGCCTGGCAAGTTACTTTATCCTGTCAAGCGAACCTGGGAAACCCTTCGTCTAGAGCTTACCCTCGATCCCGAAAAGCGCGCGCTGATGGAGAGACAACTGGCTCAAGAGCGGCTCGACGAAGTCAATGAGCTGCTGAAAAAAGGAGAATCCGCTCAGATTGAATTCTCCGGCCTGCTTATCGAACGTCAGGGCGAATGGTGGCAAGTGTCAGGCATCTCTATACTCGTCACTCCTTCAACGCAATTGCCGGCTGAAACAATCGCCAATGGGACCCCGATCATGGTCATTGGAAGGACGCGCGCGGACGGCATTGTAGAAGCCTTCAAAATTTCCATTCTCCCACCAGGGGCATGGCTACCGCCGTTACAACCATCAGAGAAAGAGCAAGAGGAACCTATCCCTGTGCCCACATCACCTTCGCTGGTTTCCCCCACCCCTCAATCAGAAGAGGGTGAAGACAACGACGAAGATAAACAACCCGAAACTTATCAGTTTAGCGGAATAATTGAGTGGATGCGGGGCAATGTTTGGAACATCAATGGCCAAATCGTGTACGTGGATAATGCCAGTATCTCTGGTCAAGCCGTCCCTGGTGCCCTCGTCGAATTCGAGGGATACTACGAGGCCACCGGCAAATTTATCGTGACAAAGGTGGAAGTAAAAGAGTCGCCTGCAGAAAATTCCGACAAAGAGGGGAAATCCGGCTCTGAAGACGATAACGGTGGAGAAAAAAATGGGCCGGATAATCAGGAAGAGGAGGACAATGGAGAGGCGGACGAGGAATCCGACAAAGAGGGGAAATCCGGCTCTGAAGACGATAACGGTGGAGAAAAAAATGGGCCGGACAATCAGGAAGAGGAGGACAATGGAGAGGCGGGCGAGGAATAAGCAACTCACCCTTGCCGCATCCAACGGCGGATGGCATCCAGAGGCGGGCGATGATTCTCCATCAGGCGCAGTAGCGCCTCGGGATCCTCATGGGCGTGGAGCGCAGCACGGTGCTCCTGGAAGATAAACCCCTCCTCGACCGCATAATCCAGCGCAGCCAGCAGGCGATCAAAATAGCCGAGCACGTTCAGCAGGCCGATCGGCTTCTGATGGTGACCAATTTGTGCCCAGGTGACCGTCTCAAAAAGTTCATCGAAGGTGCCAAAGCCGCCGGGCAGGGCAATGTACCCATCGGCCAGCTCATGCATGCGGGCTTTGCGGGCATGCATATCGGGCATAACTTCCATGGCGCTCAAAGCAGGATGTGCCAGCGCAGGAGTGTTCATGGAAGGAACGATTACCCCGACGACTTCACCACCGGCCTCCAGCGCTCCGTTGGCCAAAGCGCCCATCAGGCCGGTCCTTCCACCCCCATAGATCAAGCGTATCTTCCGTTTCGCCAGGAGTGTTCCCAGCCGATAGGCAGCTTCCAGGTACTCCCTACGCACCCCATCCGCAGAACCACAATACACGCAAACTGACCACATTTGTTCACTCCAACAAAACTCTTAGGTAGTGCTCCACCATCTTATTCAGGTTCAAAGCCGCTTCGGCATGGGCACGAGCGGCGCGGCGGAAGCGCTCCTGATCGTTCAGGATTTCCTGAGCCGCAGGAATCAACCCGGCAATGTTCGGCGGATCGAGCTTCCACGGATCGCCGCCATAGGGCACGAGACGCCCGGCATCTCCAACCACAAGCTCAGGCAAGGCCCCGCTCTCGAAGGCGACTACCGGCAGGCCACAGGCCAGCGCCTCAATCACGGAATTGGGACAGGCGGCATTGAGATCGCCGGAAAAAAAGACATGTGCCGAACGTGCCAGATAAGGAATCTGCGCCCGAGGCACAACCCCAGCCCACAAGATGCCCTGCGTCACCTGCGCCTCGACACGGCGCTTCAGCTCGTTCGCGACCTGCCCGGCGACTTGTAACTCCACTTTTTCTTCCAGCGCCTGCAAGCCACGCAACAAGCCGATCGCATTCCACAATCCCATCTCATATCCCCCGCCGAAGCTGCCCTCTACAATCAAAATGCGCCAGCGATCCGTGGGCCGATCATGGGCACCCTGCGGGGAATAGAGCTGTATATCTACCCCATTGTGCACGATGACGGAATCCACCCGGGTCGGCCCATACCACTCCTCCCACCAACGTCGGGCGAAGGCGCTCTGGTAAATAACCCGATGTGCCAGATGGTTGCGGATATAGGCCAGGATGAAATTCCCATATTCCGCTCGCAGGAAGTGCTTCCAGCCAGTGTACCTGCGACGATGAACCCAGTTAATCCCATCCAGGCGCTGCACCAGACGCACCCCACGGCGCCGCAAACGCCACAATCTGCTCAAGCGATGCGTGCCACCCAAAATCAGGAGCGCATCTATCGACTGGCCCAAGTCATATTCCACCTGAAACCCGCGCCGTTGGAGGGCGATCTCAAATTTCTCGCGGAAGGTGGCCACGCCTCCCACGCCATGGGGACGAGGGACAATGCCAATTCTGAAAGACGTCATCGGGCACATTATACCCTACGGCAACCCACCTATTGCGCACCTTACGCTACCCTTCCTTCCCTTTTCCGGCCAGCGTGAGAAAGGCATTCTCCAAAGTAGGCTCACTACGCTGAACGGCCTCCACCTGCAAAGGAAAGGCGCGCAGTCCCTGCTCCACGTCATCGGCCGTGACCTTTGGCATGATAATGAGGCGCAGATGATCGCCAGAAAGCCCCACCCGCAAGACTCCTTCCAGCCACATCAGGTAATCCAGCCCGGCCTCCAAAGGGGAAGCAAAAACCTACCAAACCGGCCCAGGTAACGCATTCGATTTGAGTGCTGAAGGGGTATCCATCGCCAACAGCCGACCCTGGTGCATGATCCCTACACCTTGGCAACATTCTGATGCTAAAATAGCATAGAAAAATCCATGGCCGCATTATTCTCTTCAACCTATACGGTCAGCCTGCCCGTCTACGAAGGGCCTCTCGATCTCTTACTCGACCTGATCGAGCGTGCTGAGTTGGATATTACCACCCTCTCCCTGGCATTGGTCACGGAACAGTACTTGGCCTATCTACGCCAACTGGAGGAGACGCCTCCACAGGAAATTTCTGCCTTTGTGGTCGTGGCGGCGCGCTTGCTCCAAATCAAATCTGAGGCCCTTTTGCCACCTCCCCCACGACATCAGGCCGGTGAAGAGGATGCGGGGCAGGTACTTGTAGCGCAGCTGAAGATTTACAAACGCTTCAAAGAGATTGGGCTTTGGCTGGATGAGCGTCAATCGCGTGGGTGGCGCACTTATTTGCGTCTGGCTCCGCCGCCCAAAATCCAAAGTGCCACACTCGACCTCTCCAATATCACAATCGAGCACCTGCGTCAGGCCGCCCTGGCATTGTTGCAACGAGAAAAGGCCCAACAAGCGCTGGGCACAGTGATTACCCCTCCCCGCATCACAATTCGCGAGAAAATCACCCACATCCGCCAGATGCTCACCCGCCTGGTTCGCACCACCTTTCGCGAGTTGTTGCAAAACCTCTCGGATCGCCTGGAGGTGGTGGTAACCTTTCTGGCCTTGCTGGAATTGGTGAAGCGTTATCGCGTCAATGCTCGCCAGGAAAAACTCTTCGGCACGATCGAGATCGAACGCGCCGAAGAGTGGAATGCAGAGGAAGAGCTGGAAATCGAATTCGAGTAGGATCAGCCGATAGCCACCGTCAGCACATCATAGTAACTGCCGGCGCCAAAGCCATCAATCAGAATGTGCTCACCTGGCTTGATTTGAGGAAGCTCTCGCAATAGGGCAATCATCGCAGAAGCGGCACTGACGTTCCCGAATTCGCTTAATAGCCAGGGCATGGGGAATTGGATGCCTTCTTTATTCAGATACTTCTCCTTCAGCTTGTTGATCTTGTAATTCGCATGGTGCACTACCGCCACGGCCAGAGAACGCCCGGATTCTCCCAACGCGTCCATTAACTGACAATAGGCACGATAGACATCCGTGACCACTTGCACCCCATTGCGCACAAAGAGTTTGACCATTCCCATCATGCCGGCCATGGCGATTGGGGCACCATTTTCGGGCTCATGCATCAGCCCGGCTACCCGGAGATGGGTCGGACCAACCTGGCAAACATCCAGCAGCCTTTGCCGCGAGTGAGGATAGTACATCTTGACCGCCAGCAGACCTTCCTCGTCATAGACTTCTGCCGATTTGCCGACCAGGAAGCTCATATTCTCGCCGGGAATCAACCCCAATACTGCCGCGCCATTGCCAAACAATTGAAGTGCATTCCGATCGCGGGCCTGGCGCGTGAAACGGCTCAACCCTTCGATTCCACCGACCAACACCTTCTTGCCGCGTAACGTCTCGGCAATATTGATCGGATAATCCCGGCTCAGCTCTGGGTTCAAGGCCAGATGTAAAGCTCCGACAGCACCATCACAGGCTTTATGCACGGTCACTTTAAGGGCCTGGTCAGGGATGCCGGCGAGGCGACAAATTTGCTCCACGTAATCTTCCCCAATTGGGCCGCTGATCCCCAACAAGACACCGCTAATTTCCTGCGGTTTCCAGCCACAAGCATCCATTGCCGCCTGTAAAAAGCGCTTTCCGACTTCTAATTCAAGTTGATAGTGCTCTTCATCGCTAAGATCAGGAAGGTGATGACGATAGACAAACCCCAAGCTGGATAGCTCCATCACATCGTCGTCGCTCAACGGTGTGCCGATGCGGTGCTCCACATAAGCACGCAGCCGTTGATTGTCATATACATCGCCCCAAGCATCGTATGCGCCTCCTAATCCGGCCTGAGGGTGACGGACGCGCGCAACGCCTAATGGAATGCCCGAACCTATCGCTAGAATCTCAACCTCGACGCCGGGTTGCTCATAAAAAGGTTTTCTTGCCAGAGGTATTTCATTTTCGCTCATGGGCATACTCCTTTCAAATGTACCATGTGCAGAACAAAGTCCTGCACAAGTTCTTAACCCTGGTTGTAAAAAAAAGAAGCGGTCATGCCAGGATGACCGCACAAGGAATACCCTTTCCAGGCCTTGCTGACTAGCGCTCCGGAACGGGTAGGAAGGGGGTAATCTTGCGGATTTTCTCGATGATCTTCTGACGCTCTTCTTTGCTCCGTGCCGAGGCCAGTTTTGCGCGCAGTTTGCGAAGTTTCGCGCGCCGATGACGCCGCCGACGAATTTCTTTCTCGCGTTCCGTGGCCATAGCACCTCCTTCAGTGATCAAGATAAATTCCAAGCGTGTATTTTACCATGATGTGACGATAGGAGATGGTCAAAGTACACTATTCTCGGACGGCAGGGAGTCCTTTGGTGAGGACTCCCTGCAAGCCAGATAGGGTCCAGAGTCAGGCCACCTTCTTGAGCAGGCGGCGCAGCACGGTATGCAAAATGCCGCCATTGCGATAGTATTCCACCTCGACTGGGGTATTCAGCAAGGCCTGAACCTTAAACTCGACTACCCGTCCATCGGCTTTGTGTGCCTTGACGGTGAGGAGGCTACGCGGCACGATTTGGTCGTGCAGGCCTTCGATATCGTACACCTCGCTGCCATCCAGGCCCAGACTCTCGGCGTTTTCTCCATCCATGAATTTGAGCGGCAGGATGCCCATGCCGACCAGGTTGGAGCGATGGATGCGCTCAAAGGATTCGGCGATCACCGCCCGCACCCCTTGTAGCGCCGGCCCTTTGGCCGCCCAGTCACGGCTGGAGCCGGTGCCATATTCCTTACCGGCCAGGATAATGACCGGCACCCCTTCAGCCTTGTACTTCATGGCCGCGTCGAAGATGGTCATCTCCGTTCCATCCGGAAAGTGTCGCGTCCAGTATCCCTCTTTCGGGGCGACGAGCAGGTTTTTCAAGCGGATGTTGGCAAAGGTGCCGCGCACCATCACCAGATCGTTGCCACGCCGCGCTCCATAGGAATTGAAATCTTTCGGCTGGACGCCGTGTTCGATCAGCCATTTGCCGGCCGGGCTTTCGGCAGGAATATTGCCGGCCGGTGAGATGTGATCGGTCGTAATCGAATCGCCGAACATGGCTAGCACGCGTGCCCCGCGAATCGCCCCCATGGGCGGCACAGCCATTGTCAGGCCTTCAAAATATGGCGGGTGATGAATGTAAGTGGACGTTTCATCCCACTCGTAGAGTTCACCAGGAGGGGCATCAATCGCCTGCCACATCTCGGAGCCTGCAAAGACCTGAGCATACTTTTGGCGGAACATCTCCGTCCGCACATTTTGTTCAATAGCTTTCGCCACCTCTTCGTTCGTCGGCCAGATGTCCTTGAGATAAACCGGCTGCCCTTGAGCATCGTACCCCAGTGGTTCATGGAGCAGATCGATATCCACCGTGCCGGCCAAAGCATAGGCAACGACCAGCGGCGGGGAGGCCAGGAAATTGGCTTTGACCAGCGGGTGGACACGGCCCTCAAAGTTACGATTGCCTGAAATGACCGCCGCTGCGACCAGATCGGCGGTCGTGATGGCCTTTGCCACTTCGGTCGGGAGGGGACCGCTATTGCCAATGCAGGTGGTACAACCAAACCCTACCACATGAAAACCGAGTTTCGCCAGCGCATCCAACAAGCCAGCCGCCTGCAGGTATTCCACGACCACGCGCGAGCCAGGCGCCAGACTGGTTTTGACATAGGGCTTGACCTGTAGCCCTTTTTCCAGTGCTTTCTTCGCCACCAGGCCGGCCGCTACCATCACGGACGGGTTGCTGGTGTTGGTGCAGGAGGTGATGGCGGCGATGACAACCGCTCCATGCTTCAGCTCCAGCACGCTCCCGTTCGTGCCAAAGGTGGCGCGCCGGGCAAGGGCTTCCTCAGAAAGCTCATAGCCTCGTTCCTTTACCGGCGCAGTAAGTGCCTTCTGGAAAGTTGTCTTCACTTCGCTCAACGGCACGCGGTCTTGCGGGCGCTTCGGGCCAGCCAGGGAAGGCTCCACGCTGCTCAAGTCGAGTTCGAGCACATCCGTGAATTCCGGGTCGGGGGTGTTTGAATCACGGAAGAGGCCCTGGGCGCGGCAATAGGCCTCGACACGGCGGACCAATTCTTCGGGGCGACCGCTCAAACGCAGGTAGCGCAGCGTTTCTGCATCCACCGGGAAGAAGCCCATCGTCGCACCGTATTCGGGGGCCATGTTCGCCACCGTCGCCCGATCAGGCAGCGAAAGCGCATCCAGGCCAGGGCCAAAGAATTCGACGAATTTATCCACCACCCCCTTCTTGCGCAACATCTGGGTGACGGTGAGGACGAGATCGGTAGCCGTGACCCCTTCGCGCAGCCGGCCGTAAAGCTTAAAACCGATCACATCCGGCAGGAGCATATCCATCGGCTGACCGAGCATCACTGCTTCGGCCTCGATCCCGCCAACCCCCCAACCGACCACCCCCAGGCCGTTGATCATCGTCGTGTGGGAATCGGTGCCGACCAGTGTATCGGGGAAGAGCACCTCGTTCCCTTCTTCGTCTTTCGCGCTCATCACCACCTGTGCCAAGTACTCCAAATTGACCTGGTGCACGATGCCGGTCATCGGCGGGACGACACGGAAATTGCGGAAAGCCTGTTGCCCCCACTTCAGGAAACGGTAACGTTCCTGGTTGCGCTGGAATTCGATCTCGGTATTGCGCAGGAGGGCATCCGGCGTAGCAAAAAAATCCACTTGGACAGAATGGTCAATTACCAGGTCCACCGGCACCAATGGGTTGATCACCTTCGGATCGCCACCCAACCGAGCCACCGCAGCGCGCATGGCCGCCAGGTCAACCACTGCCGGCACTCCCGTGAAATCCTGCATGATCACCCGTGCCGGCAGGAAGGGAATGCCCGGCCGAGATGGGTCAACCGGCTTCCAAGAAGCAATATTGCGCACATCATCTTCGGTGATTTCACGTCCGTTGCATTGGCGCAATGCCGCTTCCAGCAACACTCGGATCGAGAATGGCAAACGACGTAAGTTCGTCAAACCGGCTTTTTCCAAAGCCTCCAGGCGATAATACGTATAAGTTTTACCGTCAATGGTCAAGGTATCATGGGCGTGGAAAAAATCTAGCATAGGAACTCCTTTTGTGGTGTGAGAGATGCTCATCACAGATGAGTGTCTCACCCCATCGCTCGAAGGATAGCAAGGAGCGCCTTTCCCATCCTTGGTGTGGGGACGGACGTCCCAATTATACTCTGGACAGGTATAATAGGCGATAAACGTAACTGCCTACGCTGGCGGAGGCACGGCGCCGAGCGTGTCGTTTTTGGCGGGAGAAACTGTCCACGAATAGGGGCTCGAAGGTTCGAATACGAAGCGCGCAAGGGGAAAAGCGCGTTGAAAGGGGAGACTGATTCGTGAATTCGCGGTCACAGCCGTAAATGGTCTTCCCGCCGCAAAGAATACCCATCGCAGGCATCCCTGTCCGCCGCTCCCATAAGGCCCGTGCTGCGGCATGACAGGCTGGAAAGCCCGTGCTGCGGCATGACAGGCTGGAAAGCCTGCCCCAGGAAAGCCCCTGCTGTGGCATGACAGGCTGGAAAGCCTGTCCCAGGAAAGCCCCTGCTGTGGCATGACAGGCTGGAAAGCCTGTCCCACGCGGCTGTGTTGTATAATTCCCTCCAACCCTTCTCCACTGAACACTGATCGCTGAACACTGAACACTGGGGGGAAGACTTTGGGGTCTGCGGTTGCAGTCGTCCGG
>JBKBPX010000090.1:0-9203 GCA_046292855.1 Anaerolineales bacterium | reverse complement strand
GGCTCTTTCAAGAAGCGCTCTGGCAGGTAGTCGCTGCCCTCGCGGAAGCCGGCCAAATTGTTGTAATAGCGTTCCAGGGTATAGATGCGCTCACCGGTTTTGAGGACATCCTCCGCTGTGAAGGGGAGGCCGGTGATCGCCGAGTACTGAGCGGCATACTCTTCGGGGCCTTCCGCAAAGGCGCTGAATTTGCACAGATCGAGGCTATCCGAGAAGGCATGGATATTTTGCAGCAGCGCCGTGAGCTTGCCTTTGCCTTCCCAGGCGAGCGGATCGGTCTTGAGCGGGATGAGGCCAAGCTCGCTGGCAGGTGTATAAGCGCGCAGGTGGCAAGCGCCGCGATTGCTGGTGGCATAGGCAATGCCCATTCCCTTCAGGCCGCGCGGGTCATATGCCGGAATGGCCATCCCCTTCACCGTCATGGCGATCTCCGGGTGACCAAAGGATTTGGCAGCACGCTCTGTGCCTTCAGCCAGAATATCGCCAACTCCCTCGCGAAGGGCAATCTTGCGCAAGGTTTCTGCGATGCTAGCCGCATCGCCCCATTTTAAGCCACCGCTGCCGTTGGTATATCCCTTTTCGCTGGCCTCCATGTACATAGCAAGCACGTTTCCGGCTTCAATGGTATCCATGCCATGGTCATTGCACATATCAATCAGTTTTGCGATGGCGGCGATGTCATCGTTATCGCAATGTGCGCCCAATGCCCAGGCAGATTCGTACTCCACGCTTTCCATGCGCAACCCGGCATAGGGGCCTTCTTTGATTTCCACTTCCTTCTTGCAAGCCACCGGGCAGGCATGACAGGTGGGATCGTCTACAAGGATGTGCTGCCTGACATATTCACCACTGATGCGCTCCGCTTTTTCGCCGAAGGAGGCAAGCTGGGCATTCCGGGCCGGCAAGGCGCCCATGTTGCTGGTGATGTTCATGAGCACGTTGGTGCCATAGACCGATAGCCCGCCTTTGCGCGGCGCAGTGACATTTTTCTCATCCATAATCGTCGCCAGTGCACGTTGGTGGGCCTGTTTGAAGGCGTCCTTATCCGAGGGCTTGGGCATCGCTTTTTCTGCCTTGATGACGATGGCCTTGAGGTGTTTGCTACCACCGACGCAGCCCGTCCCGCCGCGCCCGCTGGCGCGGTCCATTTCGTTTATCCAGCAGGCAAAACGCACCAAGTTCTCTCCGGCCTGGCCGATGGCGATCACGCTCAAATCCTTTTCCCCGTACTTCTGCTGGAAGTAGCGTACCGTCTCATGTACCCCTTTGCCCCACATCTCTGAGGCATCCAGGATTTCCACCTGCCCATCATGGACGTAAGCATAGACCGGCTTATCGGCCTTGCCTTTAAAGATCAGGCCATCGAAGCCGGCCCAGCGCAAGCGCGCCGCTGACCAACCACCATGGTGGCTATCTACGACCGTGCCAGTGAGCGGGGACTTGGTCACCACAGCCATGCGACCGCTCATGTTGGCCTCGGTGCCGGTCAGGGGACCGTTCATGAAACAGAGAATGTTATCCGGGGAGAGTGGGTCCACCTGAGGGCCGTTTTCGAAGACGTAACGCACACCCAAGCCGCGTCCACCGATATACTTGCGCGCCCAATCCTCGGGGATGGGCTTATACTCCACTGTCCCTTTCGTTAAGTCCACGTGGGCAATTCGATTGGCGTATCCTCCGAATGGCATGGTAACCTCCTAAAAGTGGGAAGAAAGAAAAGAGATGGGAAAGCGAACACAGATAGATTTTGAAAAGGGGACGAACGCGCTGCCGAGCATCACCTCCTTTCGTCACTCCCTATCTACCCGGTGGGAAAAGGGCGAGGACATCGCTCTCTTTGAGTTTATTCTGATGAAATCCGCCCGCATAGGCCAGATCGCGACCGTTTAAGAGCACACGCCAGGCCGGGCGAGGGATGTAGCTGGGGTAGACTTCCACCCAAAGAGAGTCCTTCTTCTCCTGGGAGCGCCAGATAGGCTGGAGTGCCTCCTGGCGGGCCTGGGGAAAGTAATTGAAGAACTTGCGCAGCGCTTCGGCGACCGTGCTACCGCGGTCCACGTACACTTGAAAATCATCTCTGCCGATCAGAGGGCGCAGACGCCCAAACACTTGCACATGGACGGCAAAATCCCCGTGCTCGGCTTCTTTCGCTGCTTGATAGCCTAGAAGCATCATGTCCAACTGCACGCTGAGATATTTGCTCCAAGCTGCGCCGGCCTGAGCGAGCGAGTGCGCGTCCATGCCGGCCTCCGCCATAAAGCGGTTGAAGGAAGCCTGCACCAAACCGATCGAGGCGATCACATACTGGGCAGGGACGTGAATACGGCGCGGCCCGTGACCGGCATGATATTTCCCGGCGCGGAAGAGATAGTGAGCGAATTCATCGCTGGTGTCTAATCCGAGTGTGCGCGCCAACCAAAGGGTGAAGAAGCGGCGACGTTCCTCGAGATGACGCTCATCCACATTCTCTTCCCAACCCAGGATGGAGGCGGTCTCCGGGACGGAACGCAAGTAGTCATAGGTATTCACAACCAGTTCATGCCCGCGACGGAAGAGAATCTCGATCGAACGCGCTGCCGCTTGGCGGGAAGCCTCATCCCAGCCGACAAAACGCAGCATATGCCGCCAGCGCTCTTCCGGTGAAGGAAGTAATTGTTCCAACTGCAAACCTTCCTCCATGAACACCTCCTCACTTTCCGGCGCTCATTCCTCCAGCGTCGAAAGATCGCCCTCCGGCAACCCCAAAGCACGTGCACGCAGGACACGCCGCATGATCTTGCCCGAACGCGTCTTAGGCAGCGTGGTGACAAATTCGATCTTCTCCGGCCGAGCGATTGGGCCGAGATGCTGGGCCACATGCTGACGCAGCTCCTCGGCCAACGCTTCGGAGGGAGAATAGCCAGCGCGCAAGAGACAATAGGCGTAGATGGCATTGCCCTTCACCTCGTGCGGCAGGCCGATCGCCGCCGCTTCCGCCACTGCAGGATGGCTGACCAAGGCACTTTCGATCTCTGCTGTGCCCAGGCGATAGCCGGAAACTTTGATCACATCATCCACGCGTCCGATAATCCAGAAATAGCCATCCTCGTCTTTGCGCGCAGAATCGCCCGTCATATATACGCCCGGATATTTGCTCCAATACTGTTTGACGTACCGATCTGGATCGCCGTAGATTGTGCGCAACATGGCCGGCCAAGGACGCTTCAAAACCAGATACCCCTCCTCACCAGGCGGCACCGGGTTGCCTTCCTCATCCAAAACATCTGCTTCCTGGCCGAAGAAGGGACGCGTGCCAGAACCCGGCTTGAGCGGTACAACTGGCGTCGGTGTGATCATGAACGTGCCCGTTTCCGTCTGCCACCAGGTATCCATGATCGGGCAGCGCTCCTTGCCGATCACGCGATAGTACCATTTCCAAGCCTCCGGATTGATCGGCTCTCCCACCGAGCCAAGCAGGCGCAGGGAGGAAAGGTCATGCCGATTCGGCCAGGATTCCCCGAAGCGCATCAGACCGCGGATCGCCGTCGGCGCGGTATAGAGGACCGTGATGCCATATTTTTCAACGAGCGCCCACCAGCGATCCGGATAGGGATAGGTAGGAGCGCCCTCGTACATGAAAGAAGTCGCTCCCAGCAAAAGCGGCCCATAGACAATATAGGAATGGCCAGTGATCCAGCCCGGATCCGCCGCGCACCACCAGCGATCATCATCCTGAATATCGAACACGTATTTGAGGGTGCTATAAACCCCCACCATGTACCCCCCATGTACATGCACGACAGCTTTCGGCTTCCCTGTGGTGCCGGAGGTATAGAGGATGAAAAGCGGATCCTCAGCATCCATGACCTCGGTGGGACAATGGCCATTCGCAACAGGTAGCTTGATCAGCTCGTGGTACCAGTAATCTCGGCCTGGCTCCATGCGGATCGTCTGTCCGGTGCGCTGAACGACGATCACGCTTTCCACAGAGGGGCAGCGTTTGAGCGCTTCATCCACTGTCTTCTTCAGCTCAACAATTTTCCCATTCATCCAGCCGCCGTCGGCGGTGATCACCATTTTCGATTGGGAATCTTCAATGCGCCCTTGGAGCGCATCCACACTGAAACCGCCATAGACCACCGAGTGAATGGCGCCGATCTTGGCGCAGGCGAGCATGGCAATGATGATCTCAGGGATGCGCGGCATGTAAATTGTGACCCGATCCCCCTTACGAATGCCCATGGCTTTGAGCACATTGGCAAATTGATTGACTTCACGATGAAGCGCAAAATAAGAATACGTGCGCACATCTCCCGGCTCCCCCACCCAAATCAGGGCTAATTTGTTTTTACGATAGGTGGTCTGATGGCGATCGAGGCAATTGTGCACAATATTGACCTTCCCCCCGACGAACCACTTGTAGAAGGGCTTATTGCTGTCATCCAGGACGCGCTCCCATTTTTGGTACCATTCCAGTTCCGAGGCTTCTTCTGCCCAGAACCCCTCCAGGTCCTCATGGGCACGCTTTGCCAGGGCATCCCAATCTTTCAACCGTGCCTTGGCTATCACCTCAGGAGAAGGATAGTAGACTTCTCCATGCAACGGACCATTTTTTTGAGACATATATCCTCCTCTAGCGAAAGAAGATTAAGAAGCCGAGACAATATCGCTTTTTCGTTTTTCATCCCCCTCGAAGCAGGTATAATTATACCATGTTTCGTAGAATTTGGAAGAAATCCGTTGCCCTCCCTCAAGAACACGGCTCATGGGTGTTTATCCTGAGTCCACTGCTGATCGGCCTTTTCGCCGGTAGAAGCTTCACCGTGGATGCCCTTGCCCTGATCGTGGCTGCGATGGGGGCGTTTTTGCTTCGCCAACCGATGAGCATCCTGACCAAAATCTACAGTGGTCGGCGGCCACGCCACGAGCTGACTGGTGCTCTTTTCTGGGCAGCGCTCTATGGACTTGCGGCCCTGCTTGGCCTGGTTTACCTGCTCTGGAGAGGCTTCACCTTCATGCTCTGGTTGGCCATGCCGGGCATCCCGGTCTTTCTCTGGCATCTCTATCTGGTGAGCCGCCGCAGTGAGCGCCGTCAGATGGGGATCGAAATCGTCGCCACTGGTGTGCTCTCGCTGGCCGCGCCGGCAGCCTTCTGGGTCACTCAGGGACGCTACGACCCGCAGGGTTGGTGGCTATGGCTCTTGGGTTGGCTTCAGGCTGCGGCTTCGATCGTCTATGCCTTTGTGCGATTGGAGCAGCGAGAATGGGAGGTCCTGTTCCCCATGCGCGAGCGCTGGAAACACGGCAGCCGCGCCTTGCTTTATACTACCTTCAACCTGGCCTTGACGCTTGGCCTGGGATGGAACGGCCTGCTCCCGCGTTTCATCGCGCTGCCATTCCTGCTCCAATGGCTGGAAACGCTGTGGGGCATCCTTCACCCGGCCTGGCGTTGGAAGCCGACGCGCATTGGCGTTCGTCAATTGATCGTGAGCACGCTGTGGACCCTTCTTTTTATCCTCGTCTGGAGATAGGATGCCCCATCAGGATTGGCAACTTTTGACCGAGATCGGCGGAAGGCTAAATGCAGAGGAAACAAAAAGTTACCTGGAGGCGAATGGGATCCCGGTAATCCTGTTCCAAGAAGGAGCGGGAATAGACCTTTTCCCGGTAGCTATCGGAAATACGTTGGCGCGTGTGCAGGTTTTTGTCCCTGCTGAGTATCTGGCGCAAGCCAGGGAATTGCTGGAAGCCGAGGATGATTCAGGTGAGCCAGTCTAACAATCGGTACCACGCCCCAGCCAGCAACAAAGCAGGTTGGCGCATTTGAGGGAAAGGCAGCGCCGGAAAAGGAAAGGCGGCGAACGGATGCTCCTTCAGCGTCCCTGCGCATAAAGCTCGGGCAACAGTGTGCCCGAAGAAGGTTCCAAACGCGACCCCGTGTCCGGCATATCCTAGCGCGTAGCTCAGGCCGTTGACTTCGCCCACATGGGGCATTATATCCAGGGCAAAGTCGAGCGTTCCTCCCCATACATATTCAATTTTCACCCCCTTGAGCGAGGGGAAGACGGTGAGCATCTCTTGCTGCAAAATTTGCGCGCTCTGCATCAAGATGCGCTCGCTTTCCGGAAAGAATGCCGCCCGGCCGCCAAAAATCATGCGTCCATCCGCAGAAAGGCGGAAGTAGTTAAGGTAATGACGGGTATCGAAGACCATGCGCCGACGCGGGATAAGAGAACTTTGCAACTCTTTCGCCAGGGGAGCTGTGGCAATGATATAAGAGCCGATCGGCAGGATGCGCCGTTGCAGGTCAGGAGTAATGGCGCCGGTGTAGCCGGAAGTGGCGACGAAGACGCGTTCGGCGTGCAGGGAGCCGCGCGGGGTAACCAGCAAGAAGCCCCCGGCACGACGCTCGATTTTGGTCACCGGAGTTTCAGGATATAGCCAGGCACCCCGGCGCTCCGCCGCAACAGCTAGGCCGGCAACATATTTGGCAGGATTCAACCCGCCGCTGCGTTCGTCCACCAGGCCCCCATGATAGGCATCTGAAGCGATCTCCTGTGAGAGCTGCTGAACAGGGAGGAAGTGCACGGTGTAACCCAGATGGCGTTCCAACCATTCTGCTTCTTTCTGGAGATCAGGGACGTGGGATGGTTTGCTGGCCACTACCAGATGGCCGGCGCGTTCAAATTCGCACTCTATTCCCTCTTCACGCAACAGGCTCTCCAGGTAATCCAACGCCTGCAAGGAAAAGGTGAAAAGTTCCCGTGCCGTTTCCACCCCATAACGCCGCGCCAAAGTTTGGATGGATAACTTCAGGCCGCTGAGCGCCATTCCTCCATTGCGCGAACTGGCTCCCCAGCCTATTGGGCCGGCTTCCAGGACGGCCACTTTCAGGCCAGCCTGGGCAAAGGTGCGCGCCGCACTCAAGCCGGTATACCCACCACCGATCACGGCTATATCTACGCGCTCCGGCCAGGGGATAGAACGTAGCAATGGGGGAAAGTTGAGTGTCTCTTGCCAGAAGACTTTGAGATTCATAGGTGGACAGCGGACGGCGGACAGCGGACGGCAGGTGGTTTAGCCGCTGGCCTCGCTTAGTGTTACCTTGAACTCGATAATTTTCCCATCGCGCCAGACTTTCAACATCACTTGATCGCCTGGTTGGTAGGCAAACAGAGCATTCAGATAGGAATGAGTGGCATCAATGGGATGTTCGCCGATCTGGACGAGAATATCTCCCCGGCGCAGGCCGGCTTGGGCTGCCGGGCTGCCCGAAGCAACCTGGGTGACATAGGCGCCCCATTCCACCGGCAGCCGGTAGCGGCGCGCGATCGATGGGGTGATCATTTGCCAGCCCACTCCCAAGTAAGGCCGGGCAAAATATCCTTTGGTGATGATCTGGGAGGCAATAAAACGTACCGTGTTCGAGGGAATGGCAAACCCCAAGCCTTCGGCCACTGTCTCACTCCCATAGCCGCCGCGCACGATGAGCGTATTGATGCCGATCACTTCACCATTCAAATTAACCAGGGGCCCGCCTGAATTGCCTTGATTGATCGCCGCATCGGTCTGGATCAAGTCTTCGATAAAGTATCCCTTGCCACTATCCAGTGAACGCCCTAACGCGCTGACTACACCCACCGTGACTGTGTTTCGGAATTCTCCGAGCGGCGAACCGATGGCGATCACCGTTTCTCCTGGCTTGAGCGCATCGGAATCGCCGAAAACGGCCACAGCAGGCATCTTGCCTTCGACCTTGAGCACTGCCAGGTCAGCGAAGACATCGGTGCTGACCAGACGCGCCCCAAGGGCCTTGCCATCCGCCAGGATTACGCTCAAATCTTTTGCATTTTCGACAACATGATTGTTCGTTACGATATAGCCATCTTCGCTGATGATCACCCCGCTCCCGCTCACCTGGCTATCCGGCAGGGGGCCGAAGAAGGTCATCTGTCCCGGCACCGTCCCAACTACAGTCACCACCGCCGGGCTGACTTTTTCAACCGCCTGAGTGATGGCGGTCTCGATCTGGGTCTGGCGCACTTGGAGCACTGCAGAGGCGGCAGCGATGGCGGTGGGGATAGAGATCGGGCTAGGCGTGGCCGGCAAGCGAGAAAGCACCCACCCGCCACCGGCAATGCCTCCAACCAACGCGCTGCACAACATCAGAAAGAGCACGACCAACAGGAGGAAAATTCGCTTTGCCATAGTGACCCCTCAAGTATAACACGAGCGCAGAAAAGAAAAGTTTCGTCTTGCGGTTGATTGCCATCCACAATGGTATCATTTACGGCATGTCATTCTACAAACTCTTCTTCTTCACGCTGTTACGCACCATCTTCAACACCGCCTACCGCATGATTTATCCCTTCCTGGGTATCTTTGCCCGTGGCCTTGGGGTTGAGGCAGAGACTCTCTCCATGCTGGTTGGGGCACGCTCCTTTTTGGCCATCGGTGTCCCCCTCATTTCATCCATCGCCGACCAGCGCGGGCGGAAATTCGGCATGGTGGCCGGGATTGCCCTCTTCGCCCTGGGGATGGCACTTTTCACTTTCTTCCCATCGCTCCTCACCTTTGGCCTGGCACTTCTCCTGGGTCTGCTCGGCAAATACCTTTTTGATCCTTCCATGCAGGCCTACATCGGCGATCGCGTTTCCTATGCGCAACGCAGTTCAGCATTGGCCATCACCGAAATCGGTTGGTCGCTGGCGTTCATTTTAGGGATACCGGCCGTGAGCTGGTTGATCGCGCGTTTCGGCTGGAAGGCGCCATTCCCCGCGCTGCTGATTGCGGCGGCAGGAATGCTCTGGGCCGTGCTCACCTTCATCCCCGATCCCGATCCTCATCATCGAGCAGCTGCCCATCCCTGGGCTAATTTCACTCACGTTCTGAAAGATGTGCCCACCTTAGCCGCCATCTCGATTGCTACCTGGGCCAGCGCCGCGAACGAACTGGTAAATCTGATCTTCGGGGTCTGGTTGGAAGATACATTTCAGCTAAAAATTTTGGCGTTGGGCGCGGCCTCCGCCGTAATCGGCATTTCGGAGCTAAGCGGTGAGGGATTGGTCGCATGCCTCACGGATCGAATTGGCAAGCCGCGCGCCTTGCTCTTGGGTCTGGCAGGCAATCTGCTAGCGGCACTTGCCTTGCCTTTTCTCGGCCATAGCCAGGGCGGAGCGCTGATCGGCCTGTTTCTCTTCTACATCACCTTTGAATACGGGATG
>JBKBPX010000089.1:0-9278 GCA_046292855.1 Anaerolineales bacterium | reverse complement strand
CGTCGTGCGCTGGCACCTCCGTCATAGGGTACTCCCAGGATGGTGAAATCTGCCTCGGCGGGAGAGATGCCAGATCGGGCCAGATCGGCCCAAAGTCCATGGGTGGGCGCGGGGTCAATAGCCATCTTTCTTCAGGGTGTGGAAAGGCTTTCTTCTACTTGGCTAGGGCTTAAGAAGCCAACGCTGCGCCAGCGTTCCTGCCCCTGGGCATCGAAGAAGATGAAGGTAGGAGTGTATTTAAAGCCAAAATGGCGTGTCAGTTCCCGTCCGCTGGCGCTTTGGATGTTTACGCGGATTACGATCAGACGGCCATGATATTTTTGTTCGATTTCGTCTACCAGTGGACGGAGGAGTACACAAGACATGCAGAAAGGTGATTGGAATTCCAGCAGAACCGGCGTGCCCTGCCCAATTTGTTCAACGACCCGAGCAGCATCCGCGCTCAAACGGCTGGGACGTGGGTGTAAAACCATCCATGCGACGAGCAGGATAGCTACCAGCGTGCCAAATGCGATCCATTCGCCAAATGTACGCTGCCTGCGAAAGAGAGAGAAGGCGGCGATACCTAAGAATAGGGCACCTATCCACCAGACTGAATAGGCCCGAAGGTAACTCTCGATGATTTCAAACCATTCTCCCATATGATTCTCCGTCACTTACCGCTCTCAAATCCGAGCACGGTCTAGGTTTTGTTTGACAGTTCACTCATCTTCTTTTACAATCAACGGGCTAGCGCACAACGCCAATCCTATTCCAGGAAGGATGCGGTTATGAAAGAGTATACCACTGAGTCTTTACGGAATGTAGCGCTGATTGGGCATGGTAGCGCCGGTAAGACGATGTTGGCAGAGGCTTTTTTACATGCGACGGGGGCAACTACTCGCCTGGGGCGGGTTGAAGATGGGACGACAGTTTCCGATTATGACGAAGAAGAGGTACGCCGCAAGATTTCGATCTACACCAGTGTTCTCCCGCTCGAGTTTGGGAATTGCAAAATCAACGTGCTCGATGCACCTGGTTTTCCCGATTTCATCGGAGAGGTGATCTCAGCGCTCTCTGTGGTGGAGGCAGCACTGGTGATCGTGGATGCGGTCGCTGGGCTGGAGGTGGGGACGGAGATCTCCTGGCAGTATGCTGAAGATGCCGGCGTGCCCCGCTTTGTGGTGATCAACAAGATGGATCGGGATAACGCTAACTTTGAAAAGGCGCTGGCTTCGCTAGCCGAATTTTCGGCCACGCGTCTGATTAAAGTGCAGCTGCCGATCGGCGAAAAACAAAACTTTAAGGGAGTGGTTGACCTCTTGCGCATGAAGGCTTACATGGGAGATGGCAAGACGTCAACAGAAATCCCTGCTGAGATGAAGAAAGCGGCTGAAGAGGCACGTCAGGCATTGGTGGAGGCAGCTGCGGAAGGTGAAGATGCCCTCCTGGAGAAATACCTTGACAGCGGCTCACTCACCGAGGAGGAAGTGGTGCGCGGCCTGAGAAAGGCTATTCAGAATGGTAGCTTCATCCCCATCTTCTGCGCGGCAGGTGGAGCAGAAATAGGCATTCTCCCCTTGCTCCAGGCAATTCTTGACCTAGTGCCCTCACCGTTGGAAACTGCCCCACGCAAGGCGCAAGCGCCAGATGGGAGCGAGGTTGAGCTACAACCGCGCCCGGATGCGCCTCTGGCGGCTTATGTCTGGAAGACGACCGCCGACCCCTTCGTCGGCAAGATGACCTATTTCCGTGTCTTCTCCGGCAGCGTGCAGGCCGATAGCCGTGTCTGGAATCAGACGAAAGGGGCAGAGGAGCGTATGGCAGGCCTGCATATTCAGCGTGGAAAAGAGGCAATCCCGGTGAAGGTGGTCTATCCAGGAGATATTGCGGTGGTTTCCAAGTTAACCGTTACTGCCACCGGCGATACCTTCTGCGATAAGGGCAATCCCCTGGCAATTCCTGTGCCAAAATATCCAACAGCCCTCTATCGGGTGGCAATTGCTCCCAAGACCCAGGCGGATGCGGCCAAGATCACGCCCACCCTGACCCGCTTGTGCGAAGAGGATATGACCCTTTCGTGGTACAACGAGCCGGCCACCGGTCAGACGATCTTGCAGGGGATGGGCGATCAGCATATTGACGTGGCGATCCGCCGTGCCGAGACCAAGTTCCAGGTCGGGTTGCTGACCCTGGAGCCGAAGGTGCCCTACAAAGAAGGGATCACGCGCGTTGCCCGAGCGCAATATCGCCACAAGAAGCAGACAGGGGGCGCTGGTCAGTTTGGAGAAGTGCACCTGCGCATCGAGCCGCTGGCGGAGGCTGAGTTTGAATTCACCGATGAATTGGTTGGGATGAACCTTTCGCGCTCTTTCTTGCCGGCCATTGAAAAAGGCATCCGCAACGCCATGGAGCAGGGCGTGATTGCCGGTTACCCGATGAGCAATGTGAAAGTCGTGGTTTATGACGGGAAAGAGCACCCTGTAGACTCCAAGCCGATCGCTTTTGAAATTGCCGGCCGCGAGGCCTTCAAGCTCGCCGTCCAGGATGCCGGGCCGGTGCTCTTCGAGCCTATCATGAAGGTGCGGGTGGTGGTGCCAGAGGCCAACATGGGTGATGTGATGAGCGATCTGAACACACGACGTGGCCGTGTGCTAGGGACGGAAAGCGAGCGCAAGAACACCGTCATTCTGGCCTATGTCCCCCTCGCCGAAATGTTGCGTTACACCACCCAGTTGCGCTCCCTGACCGGCGGTCGTGGCTATTTCACCATGGAATTCGATCACTACGAGATCGTGCCGCAACACATTGCCACAGGCATCATCGAAGCGCATAAGAAGGAACTGGAAGCGCGGAAAGAAGAGTAGGAACTTCTCAGCAAAAATCTTGACGACTGTCCCTACCCGTCATATAATTCAAGCACCTATGCTGATAACCGACGACGAGCGCGTGAGAAAATAGACTCACGACGCTTGTCTTCGTTTGTCTTTTCCTGATAGCCAAGCCGCCCCAGCCGATTTCTCTTCTCGAGGAGAGCTAGCAGTGGAAACAAAAGAATTAGTCGCCCTCCGCATTAGCCTCGCTTCCCCAGAGGCCATCCTATCCTGGTCGCACGGCGAAGTGCTTAAGCCCGAGACCATTAACTATCGCCGCCTGCGCCCCGAAAAGGATGGGTTGTTCTGTGAAGTGATTTTTGGCCCCACGCGTGATTACCAGTGTTATTGTGGAAAGTACAAGAACGCGCGTTATAAGGGGATCACCTGCGATAAATGCGGCGTTCAAGTGACCAAGTCAGAAGTGCGCCGAGAGCGAATGGGCCATATTTCCCTGGCTGCCCCGGTGGCGCATATTTGGTATACCCGCCGCGTGCCCTCCTACGTGGGCTTATTACTGGATGTTTCGCGGCGCAACCTGGACCGTGTGCTCTATTTTGCCCAGTATATTGTGACATATGTGGATGAAGAGGCGCGGCAAAAAGCCCTGCGGCGCCTCGAAGATGAGATCTCGATCTCCGTGCGCGAGCAGGAGAATCAGATCAACGCCAAAATTGCTGAGATTAAACTCGGACGTGACCGCAGGCTGACCGAGCTGCGTCAGCACCAGGAGCAGATTGAGCGCGCCTATGAGGAGCGCATTGCCGAACAACTGGATCCGGTGATCAAGGAGGGTCAGCGTTTGGAAAGGCTGCTCCAGGAACAAATTGGGAATACCTTGACGCAACCGATCCGCTTTGAGGTTACCGGTGAAACGATCGCCGAAGCTGGTGAGAAGGCATCCTCTGCGCACCTGAGCTTGGTGCAGCGGATCGTGCGCGAGCAATTGGAAAAACTAGAGAACCAGCTGCGCGGGCAAAAAGAGCAGGAACTAGAAGAGATCAAAATGAGCATGGCGCGCATCCGTGCCGAGGCAGAAGAACAGATGGAAGCCTTGCGCATGCAATTGGAGGACCGGGCTTCTATTTCACAAAACCAAAATGCGCGACTGCGTGATGAGCTCCTGGAACTCCGTCCGATGATCTTCCTGAGCGAGAGCCGCTATCGTGAGCTGAAGCAGCGCTGGGGACAGGTTTTCCGCGCCGATATGGGCGCCGAGGCAATTTATGATATCCTGCGCCGCCTCGACCTGGATAAGCTGGCCGAAGAACTCTGGCACGAGATCCGCACGTCGAAATCCAAGCAGAAGCGTAAGAAAGCAACCATGCGCCTGAAGGTGGTGGAAGCCTTTCGCCGTTCTGGCAACCGACCGGAGTGGATGATCCTGACGGTGTTGCCGGTCATTCCGCCGGAATTGCGCCCAATGGTGCAACTAGATGGCGGACGCTTTGCCACTTCGGACCTGAATGACTTATACCGCCGTGTGATCAATCGCAATAATCGCCTGAAGCGTCTCTTGGAACTCGGCGCGCCGGATGTCATCATCCGTAACGAGAAGCGCATGCTCCAGGAAGCAGTGGATAGTCTGATAGATAATAGCCAACGCGGCAAGGCGCTTAGCCGACGTGGCCGGCGCGAGCTCAAGTCTTTGAGCGATATGCTCAAGGGGAAGAAGGGGCGCTTCCGCCGCAACTTGTTGGGGAAGCGCGTGGATTACTCCGGGCGTTCGGTGATCGTCGTCGGCCCGCAGCTGAAGCTCCATCAATGTGGCCTGCCGAAGACGATGGCTTTGGAACTCTACCGCCCCTTTGTGATGGCGCGCCTGGTACAAAAGGGCTATGCTAACAACATCAAAGGCGCACGCCGCTTGATCGAACGCGCCCGGCCGGAAGTGATGGAAGTGCTCGAAGAGGTCATTAAGGAGCGCCCGGTCTTGCTCAACCGTGCTCCCACCCTGCACCGTCTGAGCATTCAGGCGTTCGAACCGGTGCTGATTGAGGGTTCGGCAATCCAGCTTCATCCGCTGGTCTGCACGGCCTTCAATGCCGACTTCGATGGTGACCAGATGGCTGTCCATGTGCCGCTTTCGCAGAAGGCAGTGCAGGAAGCGCGCGAGTTGATGCTCTCATCCAAGAACTTGCTCAAGCCGGCAGATGGTGAGCCGATCATCTCGCCATCGAAGGATATGGTGCTAGGCATTTACTACCTGACCATGGAGCACCGCGAACCGCACAAAGGGGATGGACGTGCTTTTACGGACATGGATGAAGTCGAAATGGCTTATCAGCTGGGCCAGCTGGATGTGCATACCCGCATTAAGGTGTGGGTGCAGACCTGGTACGATGAGCGTGGCACGCGCCTGCCTGAACCTCGCAGGGTGCTCCTGGATACCACCGTTGGTCGCGTTTTGCTGAACCAGATACTGCCGGCTGAGGTGCAGTTTGTGAATCGTGTCCTGGATAAAGGCGGCGTGAAGGACCTGATCGCAGAAGTGTATGAGATTTGCGGTCAGGAAGTCACCACCGAGGTCGCCGATCGCATTAAGGACATCGGCTTCGAGTATGCGATGCGCTCCGGCACCACCCTGGCTGTTTCGGATATTACGATCCCGCCCGATCGCAATCAGATTATCCAGGAGGCCTTGCAACAGATTGAGGTCGTCCAGCGCGACTATCGGCGCGGGTTGCTGACCGAGCAGGAACGCAACGAGCGAGAGATCGAGATCTGGCAGAAGGCAACCGAGCGGGTGGCCGAGGCCGTGAAGCGGCATATGAATCCGGAGGGCAACCTAGCGACGATGGCCAACTCCGGCGCTACCAAAGGTGGCTTTGCTACGATTTCGCAGCTGGCCGGTATGCGCGGGTTGATGGCCGATCCTTCTGGGCGCATCATTCCATTGCCCATCCGCTCGAATTTCCGCGAGGGGTTGACGGCGCTCGAATATTTCATCTCGACGCATGGTGCTCGCAAGGGTCTGGCAGATACAGCGCTGCGCACGGCGGACGCCGGTTACCTGACGCGGCGTCTGGTGGATGTGGCGCAAGATGTGATCATTAATGAGTACGATTGTGGTACGCGCGAATATATTGTCATTCGCCGTTCAGATAATGTGGCCGGTCAGTCTATGGGTGCACGCCTCTATGGGCGCGTGGTGGCCGAACGCGTGATCGATCCTCGCACGGGCGAGGTGCTGGCCGAGCGAGACGATTTGCTCGATCACGAGCTGACACGCAAGATCGTAGCGGCGGGTGTGAGCGAAGTGAAGGTGCGCTCGCCGTTGACCTGTGAATTGCAATACGGTGTTTGTGCGAAGTGCTACGGCATTGATCTCGGACGTGGCACGATGGTCGAACTGGGGACGGCGGTTGGCATCATTGCGGCCCAGTCTATCGGTGAACCTGGCACGCAGCTGACCCTGCGCACGTTCCACACCGGTGGTGTGGCGGCCGGCGGTGACATCACGACCGGTCTGCCGCGCGTGGAGGAACTCTTTGAGGCGCGCAAACAACCCAAAGGTGAAGCGACGGTTTCCGAGATCAGCGGCACGGTGCGCATCTTCCAGTCTGATCGCTATGCAGAAATGCGCGAAGTGCGCATCCAGCATAGCGAAATGGTGGGTGATGTTTATGAGATTCCTGACGATTGGACGATCAAGGTTGGAGAGGAGCAAGAAGTACGCGCCGGTGATGTGTTGGCTGTGAAAGAGGACGCCACGATTGTTGCCCAGCACGCTGGTCGAGTACGCCTCGAGGGCCGGCAGGTGATCGTCTCTTATGAACAACGGGAAGAGAAAATCTACGAAATTCCTGTCACCATTCGCCTGCTGGTCAAAGATGGTGACAAAGTGGAGGCCGGCCAGCCGCTTACCGAAGGTTCTCTGAATCCCCATCGCATCCTGCGCATCCAGGGACGTGAAGCCTGTTGGCTGTATCTATTGAGCGAAATCCAGAAGGTATATCGCTCTCAGGGTCAGAACATCCACGATAAGCACTTTGAGATCATCCTGCGCAAGATGATGAACAAGGTGCAGATCATCCGTCCCGGCGATACCCATTACCTGCCGGGCGATCTGGTGGATCGGTTAGAGATTCGTCGCGTCAACGAGCAACTTCTGGCAGAAGGGAAGCAGCCGGCGCGCTATGTAGAGGTGCTGTTGGGCATCACCAAAGCGTCCCTGAGCACGGATTCCTTCCTGGCCGCCTCGTCTTTCCAGCACACGATCAAGGTGTTGGCCGGCGCAGCCATTGCCGGGGCGACCGATCCGCTTTACGGCTTGAAGGAAAATGTGATCATCGGGAAACTGATCCCGGCCGGCACCGGTTTCCGTCCCGAACGTTTGAAGCATTTGCTAAAGACGAAGCACGGCTCTTCACAATGGACTGACCTGCCGGAGACTTCAGCTGGGGACTGATTAGATGTATCTCCGCAGCGGCGTTGACCTGGTCTCCCTGCGGCGCTTTGAGGAGGCCCTTCGGCGCCAGGGGCAACGATTGCTCGATCGGGTCTTTACGAAAACTGAAATAGAACAGAGCGGCGGGCGCGTGCAATCGTTCGCCGCTCGTTTTGCCGCTAAAGAGGCGGTCGCCAAGGCGATCGGCTGTGGCATTGGAGAGATTGGTTGGCGGGAGATCGAGGTGAGGGTGGATGAAAAAGGAGCGCCGCACCTCTATTTTTACGGAAGCGCGGCGCAGAAGGTTGATCAGCAAAAATGGCGTCACTGGTCAGTCAGCTTGAGCCATACTGCGGAGGTGGCATTGGCGATGGTTGTCGCTTGGTGTGACGTGCCCTCCGATCAGGATTGACGTTTACCGTTTCCCATTTTTCCTTTGCCTGCCCTCGACCTTTGACGTTTTACCTTGCGACAAGGGCCCATGCTCATCAGAGGGAGACGAGTTCCGTTGTTGCAAATGTCCGTTTTCTTCCAGGCCGATCCAGAAGTGGTTGGGCAGTATGGAGCGATAAGGACGGATGGTGATGCCTCCTGATGGCATTTGCGAGTCCTGGGCATGGTACATTCCTGGGTGAACCAGGCAAAGGTTAGGCTCCCGACCGTATTTTCGCCGATAATATTCTACTGCCCGCTGTACTTTTGTCAGCAGGGGAGTATGGGGGTCATTATCAAACCAGAGCATACCAACGTTCATACGAGACCTCCTAATATAGGCGAGGGGCCGCTCTGCTCCTAGTCTTCAGGAGGTATCCAGAAGCGCAGCCAGTGATTGTTTTCAGGGAGCGCGTAATCCCTGCCGGCGTGCAATTCGCCGAAGGGAGGTTCTGAAGGCAGGGAGAGGACCTGCTCCAAGCGCTGTACCTGGCGCGAATCGGCGATGCGGGCGAACAAGTGAGTGCGAAAAATTCCTGTCCAGGGATGCATCATCTCACCGTAGCGCGGGGTGTAGGTGACGATAGGCCAAATTCTTCGCTTTGGGCCGCGTGCCAGAAGCCATTGTGTGTGCAAACGGATTTCATAGTCCAGCGAGTCTACTAGAGAGAGGCCATCCAGGAACAACAGAGTGAAAGATTTGTCGTAATCGGCGTGGCCGCGTGCGGCCAGGCTGTAGAGCATATCTGCGGCTTTGGTTTCAGAGGCGATGAACACCCCTTCGCAGTGGGGGGAGCGAACCATGTCTTTCCACTCGTCTGGGTTGTGAGTGATTACAGTAAAGCGGACCTGGGCGGCGTCTTTTGTCTGGATCAGGGCACGAGCGACAAGGCGCAGTAGGCGCGTTTTCCCGCTCCCGGCATCGCCCATTATCAGCAGAGAGCCGACCACTGGATTGGCCAAGTCAAGCAGGACTGGCAGGCGATCTTCAGCCACGCCAAAGAAGATGGCAGTAGGCGGGAGGGGCAAATATGCGTCCAGCGCTTCTGCCAGAGTTGAGCGCTGCTGCTGTATCTCCTGGCGAAGCTCGTTGAGGACTTCATCAATCAGAGAGGGAGGGATCATCGCGTCCATTTTTAGAAAATCTGTTCTAATAATACATCGGGATGGCGATTTTGTCAAGGGGTACGTGGGTGTGGTTGTAAGACGCCTCCTCGGATTTGTCTACAGAAGGCGCTGCGACAACGTTTGCGGGCGTGCTCTGGAAGGCTGCGTTGCTATATCCTTGCGAAATTGACAAACTGCAATTTTGCCTCTTGCATTTTGGCGGTTAAAGTCGTATAATGTGGAAAATTGTGGAAAAAAGTGGTAAGGAGCGCCGGCACTTCCGGCGTTCCGCCATTAAAGACTATATTAGAACATATGTTCCTTGGTCAGTATAAGCACACCATTGATGAGAAAGGCCGCCTGATGATACCGGCGCGTTTCCGTATGTTGCTTGCGGAGGGCGCTTATATCACTCAGGGCTTTGATCGCTGTCTGATGGTGATGACCGAGGCCTATTTCCGTCAGGTCTATGAGCGCATCAACGCTATGAGCTTGGC
>JBKBPX010000088.1:0-9305 GCA_046292855.1 Anaerolineales bacterium | reverse complement strand
ACCCCGACAGTCATTCAAGAGCCTCATCAAACTCGTCGTCATCTTACCTCGCTTTCCGAAGTTCAACAGCGCATCCTGGCATTGTTGGGTTTTTCTCCAGACATCCACATCAGGCTCTGCGCTGATTCTGCCAAACCACCCTAAAAAATGAGCGAACTATGGGAATGAATATTCGCTATTCTGTGGTTGTTCCGGTCTATAACGAAGTGGAGAGCCTGCCTGAGCTTCACCGTCGTGTATGGGAAGTAATGGAAGGTCTGGGTGAGCCGTGGGAGTTGGTGCTGGTGGATGATGGCTCCAGCGATGGTTCCACCGAGCAGATTCGCCAATTGGCGCAAAGCGATTCCCATGTGCGCCCGGTCATTTTTGCCCGCAATTTTGGGCATCAAGTAGCTGTCACGGCCGGATTGGATTATGCGCGTGGCCAGGCCGTGATCATCATGGACGCCGATTTGCAGGACCCACCCGAAGTCATCCCCCGACTTATCGAGCGGTGGCGTGAAGGGTATGAAGTGGTCTATGCGGTGCGCGCTGAGCGCGAGGGGGAGACTTGGTTCAAGAAGGCGACGGCTGCCTTTTTCTACCGCCTGATTTATCGCATAGCCGATGTCAAAATTCCGCTGGATACCGGCGATTTCCGCCTGCTCGATCGTAAAGTGGTGGATGTGCTGCGCAAGATGCGCGAGCGACACCGCTTCCTGCGCGGCATGGCGGCCTGGGTAGGTTTCCGCCAAATCGGCGTCGAATATCGCCGTGCCCCGCGCTTTGCTGGTGAGACCAAATACCCTTTCCGTAAAATGTTGCGCTTGGCGCTCAATGCCATCACGGGCTTTTCTTACTTTCCTCTTCAGTTGGCTACTTTTTTCGGCTTCTTCTCCGCCGGCTTGGCGATCCTTGCTATTCCCATCGTCGCGGTTTTGCGTATGACCGGCTGGCAGGCATTCTATGGCCAGGCGACAACCTTGATCGCCGTGCTCTTTTTGGGCGGCGTGCAGTTAATTTCCCTGGGCATTTTAGGCGAATACATTGGACGTATCTATGATGAAGTCAAGGGGCGACCGCTCTATGTGATACGTGAGGCTCCGGAGGAAAAGTGAAGTGCCGCTTTTTGCTCTTTTTACTGCTTGCAAGTGCCTTATTCGGCTGTTCAGTGATCAATGCAGAAGTGGAACGACGTGTCGCTGCTACCGTTCAGGCGCTTTCTGTAGCATGGACGCAGCGCGCTTCCGTGACCCCTCCGATTCCATCTTTGACCTGGACTGCTGCTCCTTCCTCCACCCCGACGCCTCAACCATCCCCGACGCCTTCGCCGCTGGTCTACCAAACCAAAACCACCCTTTCGCCGAATGCCTGGAAAAGCTTTCCGGTCATCCCCACCGCCATCAGTGAGCGCGTGCGCCAAATTTATCGCCTGGGACAGTTAGCCGGCAACAATCCTCGCGCCTTTTCGAAGGTGGGGGATTGCCATAGCAATTTGCCAACGTTTTTTGGGCCATTCGATAGCGGGGAGTATAACTTGGGCGAATATGCCTATCTCCAGGAGACCATAGACTATTTCAAGGGGTCGTGGGGCCGACGCAGTCGTGCTGTCAAGGATGGTCTGACGGCCAGCGCCGCCCTGGCCGTGCTCTGGAATGATTGGAAAGATTGTTCGCGCATGGAGACCCCTCTAGATTGCGAATATCGCATCCATAAACCGGCTTTTGCCTTGATTTCCTTCGGCACCAATGACGTGATGGGCGTCGCTCCATTCGAAATCACCCTGCGTTGGGTGATAGATGTGACAATCGGCCACAACATCGTCCCTATCCTGGTGACGAAAGCCGATAATGCCGAAGGGGATCACCGGGCCAATCAAATCATCGCACAGCTAGCCTATGAGTATGACTTGCCCTTGTGGAATTTTTGGGCGGCGGTTCAACTCTTGCCAGACCATGGCCTGATGTCGCGCGATCATCTCTCCTATAGCGAGATCATAAGTTCCGCCGATTTTTCGCCTGCAGGCCTGAAGTATGGCTATAACGTGCGCAACCTGACCGGTTTGCAGGTGCTGGATGCCATTCGGCGCATGATAAGCGAGCCGTGATAGTTCCGAAAGCAATGCGCGACTTACTGCAGAAAGTCATTCCTCAACGCCAAGGCGCAACGTTCCAAGATGGTAGAAATTGCCTGAAATTCTCGATGACTCTTCTCTGCTTCCCTTGACATATCTGTGCGCCTTTGCCATACTTACGTTATGCTTGCGTTCCAACTTCAGCCAATAGACTATCTCATTATCGGTCATCTCACTCGTGATCTGACCCCATCCGGGCCACGCTTAGGCGGCACCGCCGCTTATGCAGCCCTGACCGCGCGTGCCCTGGGTCTGCGCGTCGGTGTCCTCACTGCCGCCTCTGCCGATCTCGATCTCGCCCCGCTCGGCGACCTCCTCGTCGTTGTTCAGTCTTCACCGCAGACCACCACCTATGAAAATGTGCCATTAGGAGATGGAAGACGGAAACAGCTTATCCATGCTTGTGCTTCGCGGCTTGACCTGAAGCTGATTCCTGAGCCGTGGCGTCGGGTGCCGATCGTTCATTTCGGACCCGTGGCGGATGAGCTTCACCCGGTTCTCCCTCCTTTCTTGAACTTTACTCTCCTGGGGCTTACTCCTCAAGGGTGGATGCGTAGCTGGGGGGCAGATGGGGAAGTGCGACATAAACGTTGGGAAGCCCCGGAAGCGCTCGTTTCCCAGGCCGGTGCGGTGGTGATCAGCGTGGAGGATGTAGATGGAGATGAAGACGAGATCGATCGCCTGGCCCACTTGATCCCGATCCTGGTGGTGACGGAAGGAGCGGCCGGGGCACGATTGTACTGGCATGGCGATCAACGGCGCTTTCGAGCGCCACGCAGGCGCGAAGTGGATGCCACCGGGGCAGGCGATATTTTCGCCGCCGCTTTCTTCACCCGCCTGTACGTGACGCGCGATCCCTGGGAAGCCGCCCGTTTTGCTACGGCTTTGGCCTCCTGCTCCGTAACACGCCCTGGACTGGAGGGTGTTCCCACCCCTGCAGAGATCGAAGCTAGCCTGATGGAGGTTCTGCCTTGACTCGCATTTATACCCTGGTCAACCAAAAAGGGGGGGTGGGGAAAACCACTACAGCTGTTAACCTCGGCGCTTACCTGGCAGCCTTCGGGCAACGTGTCTTGATTGTAGATTTAGACCCGCAGGCGAATGCCACTTCCTCGCTAGGGGTGGATAAGTTGCGCGTTGCAGCGGGCACCTATGATGCCCTGCTTGGAAATACGCCCGTGACCGCCCATATGCTTTATAGCGACCGCATTCGCTTGTGGCTTTTACCCTCCTCTCCAGCTTTGGCCGGCGCCGAGGTAGAACTGGTCGGCGAATTGGGGCGTGAATTCCGTCTGCGCCAGGCTTTGCAGCCAGTTGCTGAAAGGTTTGATTACATCCTTATTGATTGCCCTCCCTCGCTGGGCTTGCTCACCATTAACGGCCTGCTCGCGGCGCAAAATGGCCTTCTCATCCCTGTCCAGTGTGAGTACCTTGCCCTGGAAGGCCTGGGAACCCTGACTCATACCATTCAGCGCGTGCGTCAAGCGCTTTTTCCGCAATTAGAAGTGCGCGGGGTGATCCTGACCATGCATGACCCGCGCACCCGCCTGGCAGAGGATGTCGTGCGTGAGGTGCAACGCTTCTTCGCCGAGAAAACTTTCAAGACGATCATCCCTCGCAGCGTGCGCTTGGCCGAAGCCCCGTCCTATGGTGTACCGATCTCGTTATATGCTCCCCACTCGTTAGGGGCGCAAGCGTATCAATCCCTGGCGCGCGAATTGCTGGAAGGGGATGGTGTGGCTATCCCGCTTTCCACTCCGGCTACTCAGGAGGCCTCATGACACCACGCTCTGGGCTTGGTAAAGGGTTGGATGCGCTCATCCCTACCTCTTCATCGCTTGGAGAAGGGGTTTTGCAGGTGCCGCTTGACCAGATTCGGCGCAACCCGCGTCAGCCGCGTACCCGTTTCGAGCCCCAGCAATTGGAAGAACTTGCCGCCTCCATTCGTGAGCATGGCATCCTACAGCCGCTGGTAGTTTCCCCTGAATCAGATGGCACCTATACGCTGATCGCGGGGGAACGAAGGTTAGAAGCGGCGCGTTTGGCCGGCCTGCGCACCGTGCCCGTCATCGTCCGTCAGACCGGAGATCGGCAGCGCCTGGAATTGGCGTTAATTGAGAACATCCAGCGTTCCGACTTGAACCCCCTCGAACAGGCTGAGGCTTACCGTCAGCTGCATGAGGAATTCGGCCTCTCTCACGAAGAAATTGCCCAGCGGGTTGGCAAGAGTCGTGTTGCCGTCACGAATACGCTTCGCCTGCTTGTCCTGGCCGAGGCGGTGAAGCAAGCCCTGCTGGAAGGCGCAATCAGTGAGGGCCACGCCCGTGCTTTGCTTGCCCTCCCGAACTCAGAAGCGCAGGTTGCCGCCTTGCGCACTGTTACCCAGCAAAATTTGACCGTGCGACAGACCGAAGAGTTGGTGCGCAAGCTCAGCGGCGAGCGACCGGCGCCGAAGTCACACAGGATGCAACCTCCAGAAATTCGGGAAATCGAGGAACGATTGCAGGCCAACCTGGGTACAAAGGTCTCGTTGCGGCATGGACGTAAAGGAGGCGCGATCACCCTCTACTACTACTCCGAAGAAGAGTTGAATGCGTTGCTGGACAAGCTGTTGGTCTAAATCTCTTTTGCCGTGATTCGGCACTCATCCGCGGCCAATCAAGCTAAAGGAGCAAGAACTCACTGCGGGGAACGCAGACGCGGCACACTCTGCAACCTGGTGGTCAAACAGTCTTTTTGCAGTGAAGTCAAAGATGTTTCTCCTGTTTAATGCCCACATTTCCACACAGCACCCTTCGCTTCCTCGAGCTTCGGCTCTCTTGATTCAGGGGGAGCGTATCCTGGCAATCGGTGATGAAGCCCTAAGGCTCGCAGAAGAAAGGGGGGCTAAACGGTTCGATTTGGGCGGGCGGACGGTCTGGCCCGGCCTGTGTGATGCACATCTTCACCTGAAACATTATGCGTTGGCCTTGCGCAAAGTGGATTGCGAGACGGCCACCTTGCAAGAGTGCCTGGAACGAGTTGCTGAGCGCGCTCGTCATACGCCAGCGGGGGAATGGATACTCGGTCACGGCTGGAATCAAAATCCATGGGGAGGCTGGCCTGAAGCGGCGGCTCTGGATGCAGTAGCGCCTCACCATCCTGTTTATCTCACGGCTAAATCCCTTCATGCCGCCTGGGTTAATCGCCAGGCACTGCAGCTAGCTGGTATCACGACCACTACTCCTGATCCGCCCAATGGGCGCATCCTGCGTCGCCCGGATGGCGAAGCGAGTGGTATTTTGCTCGAAGATGCGCTGAGACTGGTCGAGCGCGTCATTCCCGAACCACGAGGGGAGGCTTTGCTTTCCCTCTTCGAAAGAGCACAAAGCGAGTTGCATCAGTTAGGGGTGACGTCGGTGCACGATTTCGATGGTGCGGACTGCTTCCAGGCCTTACAAGTGCTGCGGGAGCGTGGCCGCCTTGCTTTGCGTGTAACCAAGAGCATCCCTCTTTCACTCCTCTCTGAAGCATTGGCCTTGGGGTTGCGCAGCGGCTTTGGGGATGATTTCCTGCGCATTGGCGGAGTGAAAATCTTTATGGATGGGGCGCTCGGCCCCCGCACAGCGGCGCTTTTTGAACCTTACCTGGAAGAATCGCAGAACTATGGCATCTTGAATCTGGATGGAGAGGAGCTGGCCGAAATTGGACGTCGCGCCGTGAAAGGCGGTTTGAGCCTGGCCATCCACGCTATCGGAGATCGGGCTAACCATGAGGCTTTGAAAGGTTTGGCACAGGTGCGCGCTTTTGAGCGTACAGAGGGATTGCCTCCCTTGCGCCATCGCCTCGAGCATGTGCAGCTGTTGCATCCCCAAGACGTGGAACGGCTGGCGCAGTTGGGGATTGTCGCCTCCATGCAGCCCATTCATGCCCCATCCGATCGTCTGATGGCTGAGCGTTATTGGGGCGCGGCGCGCCTGCCTTATGCTTATGCCTGGCGCAGGCAATTGGAAGCCGGTGCGCACCTGATCTTTGGCTCCGACGCGCCAGTGGAATCTCCCAACCCATTTTGGGGACTTTACGCGGCAGTGACGCGCCGCCATCCCCAAGATGCCTCGTCTCCATCCTGGTATGATGAGCAAGCTATTTCGCTCCGCGAGGCCCTCCGTGCCTATACCACTGCTCCGGCCTGGGTTGCCGGTATGGGGGATCGGCTGGGGAAGCTCATGCCGGGCTTCCTGGCCGATTTGCTGGTGTTGGAACAAGACCCCTTTGACCTTTCTCCGCAGGAGTGGAAAGATTTACGCCCTATCGCCGTGATGGTAGGAGGGGAGTGGATAATAGCACCGCGAGGTGAATGATGGCTCAAGCTACTGTGCCGCTTTCCCCCGAAATTCTGGTGCCGCGTTTGGGTGAATATCTGGTCCAGAAGGGGTGTATTCGGGATGAAGATCTGCAACGTGCCCTGGCTTACCAGCAGGAGCAGCTTGAACGTGGCCGCTCCTGTTTGCTTGGGGAAGCACTGATCGAGCTTAAGCTGATTGATCGCGCAACCTTGGACCGAGCGATTACGGAACAAATCATCCAGTTACGCAATGCCTTACAGGCGGCGAATCGCAATCTGGAACGTCGCGTTCAGGAGCGCACCCAAGAGTTACAACGCGCCCTGGAACGCCTTTCGGAACTCAATCAGCTCAAAGCGAATTTCGTCGCCAACATTTCCCATGAATTGCGCACGCCTTTGACGCATATCAAGGGCTATATCGAACTGTTGATTAGCGAATCACTGGGGCCGCTCACCGAGGAACAACGCTACGCGCTCCAAGTCAGTCAACGTTCTGTGGAGCGCCTTGAGCGCCTGATTGAGGATCTGATCATGTTCTCCCTGGCCTCGCGCAGGGAACTGAGCATCAAGCCGCAGCCGATTGACCTGGTGCGCTTAGTACGCTTGACGGCCAAACCCCATCTTGAGCGCGCAGAAGGGCGCGGTTTGACCCTGAGCATTCTGCACGATGAAGATTTGCCACCTGTGCTGGCAGACCCGCAAAAGATTGCCTGGGTGATCGGCCAATTGCTGGATAACGCCATCAAATTTACTCCAGCTGGCGGTCGGGTGGTGGTGAATCTCAAGCGCGAAAATCCCAAGCTGGTGATGATCTCGGTGAGCGACACCGGCATCGGCATTCCCCATCAACGCCTGGAAGAGATTTTTGAACCTTTCCACCAGTTAGATGGTTCAAGTACCAGGCGCTACGGCGGCACCGGGCTCGGACTCTCGTTAGTCCGTGAAATTGTCGAAGCGCACGGGTCACTGATTGAAGTCCAGTCTGTTGAGGGGCGTGGTTCCACCTTTCGCTTCCTACTACTGGTAGCCGGACAAGATGAGGAAACTCAAGCTTGATCCTACCTGGATCTCATCCAGCCCCTTGCTGGAGATGACGCGCCAGGCGCGTCGCCTGCCCCATGGAGGGATTGTCCTTTTGGTGGCGCTTGGGTTGCCTTTCCTTGCCAGCCTAGGAGCAGCGCCGCTTGGGATTGCCTTTTCGTTCTTGATATCAAAGCGCCTCTTTTTTCCGCAAGAGCTTGAGATTGGCTTCCTCCTTATCACCTCGTTCGGCAGCCTCCTTCTTCTGGTATGGTTATGGATATATTTGGTGGAGCGACGCCCTTTTGTCACCCTGGGCTTTCTGGCCGCGCCTCCTTTCGCCTCCTATGGGGGCGGCTTTGTCAGGGGGCTTGTCCTGATCTCGCTTGGGCTGCTTTGGATCTGGCTTCTAGGTGTTAAGGTTGAACTCCAACCTTTGTCTGCTCCCTTTTTGAGAAGGTTGATGCTCTCTTTTCTCTTTCTCCCGGCCTGGATAGTCCAGGGCGCGGCGGAGGAAGTGTTGATTCGGGGTTGGATGTTGCCGGTTTTCAGCTTGCGGCATGGCGTGAAGGCCGGCATCTTCGTGTCGGCGGTGTCTTTTGCGCTGCTACACATTCTAAATCCTGGGCTGACTCGGCTGGCTCTTCTGAATTTGGCCCTCTTCGGAATCTTTGCCGCGCTCTATGCCTTGAAAGAAGGCAATCTTTGGGGGATTTGTGCGCTTCATGCGGCCTGGAATTGGAGCCTGAGCAATCTCTTTGGGCTTTCGGTGAGCGGGATGGAGTCGGATTTTTCACTCCTCTCTTTGCGCATCGAAGGGGAACAATGGCTGACAGGGGGCACTTTCGGGCCGGAAGGGGGGATAGTGGTCACCTTCCTCCTGCTTTTGGCGATTGGCTGGCTTTTGGTTGAACGCAAATAGTGCTTCACTCATTCTGTGTTTATCTTTTTGGACTTATCCCCCAATTCTTCCAGCACCTTCAGCAATCTCTCTTTCCAGGTGGGCGAATCCAGGAAGGTGCAGTAATATGCGCCACGGGCCCCGTGGACATCCGGGGCGTAATCGGGCAGGCGCGGCGGCTCCTTCTCCGCAGGGGGAGCAGGGTAGCGCAAAACGATTCTGTTGTTTTCCAGGCTCACCGAGGCCAGGCCGGCCCGTTCGACCAGCAGCTTCACACGCATCTGATAGAACAGATTGCGCGCCATCTCCGGCAAGGGGCCGAAGCGATCCTGGAACTCCTGCTCGAGTAGGTCTAATTCTGCCTCGCGACGCGTATCTGCCAAACGGCGATATAAGCGCAAACGCAGGTCGGCATCGGGGAGGTAATCTGATGGCAAACCCATAGGCAGGGGCAAATCCACGTTTACCGGCAGGCTGAGCGTAGTTTCCTGGATACCCAATCCTTTCGCAGGCGGCAAAGGGAGATCGCCGCGCAGCTGGCGCAGACGACGTACTGCATCTGCCAGCAAACGAGTATAAAGGTGGAATCCCACCGCAGCGATGTGACCATGCTGGCGAGTGCCCAGAAGTTCTCCTGCTCCCCGAATTTCCAGATCGCGCAAAGCGATCCAATATCCGGAGCCTAGGTCAGAGTGCTCGGCAATCGCATCCAACCTTTGCTGCCCTTCGGGGGTGGGAGAGAGCTTGCGGTGGCGGAAAAAATAGGCATAGGCGCGCACCGCGCCGCGTCCCACCCGTCCGCGCAGTTGATAGAGCTGTGCCAGGCCGAAAGTATCGGCGCGATCCACGATCAGGGTGTTCGCATTGGGAATATCCAGGCCGGATTCGATGATTGAAGTGGAGAGCAGCACGTCCACTTCCCCCCTGCTGAAGCGCTGCATGACCTG
>JBKBPX010000087.1:0-9325 GCA_046292855.1 Anaerolineales bacterium | reverse complement strand
TCGACTTGGACAAGCGGTCGGGAAAGCGTGCGATCATTCTAGCACGTATCGTCGTAGGACAGCCTTTCCAGGCTGTCGACTTGGACAAGCGGTCGGGAAAGCGTGCGATCATTCTAGCACGTATCGTCGTAGGACAGCCTTTCCAGGCTGTCAACTTGGACAAGCGGGCAGGAAAGTGCGCTATTATTCTACCACCAACTACGAACGGAACAGATTTTGGCAGGCGTCGTGCGCTTCTGCTCCAAAATCTGGGGTAAAATTCAAACCATGCGCGCAGTGGACATTATCATCAAAAAACGGGATGGTCACGAATTAACAACCGAAGAAATCGAATTCTTTGTTCGCGGCTTCACGCACGGCGAGATTCCGGAGTATCAGGTAGCCGCCTGGGCGATGGCGGTTTTCCTGCGCGGGATGACGCCGCGTGAAACCGCTGACCTGACCCTAGCTATGGCCCATTCCGGGCAGGTCTTGGATTTGAGCGGGGTTGTCGAAATCGCCGTAGATAAGCACTCCTCCGGCGGCGTGGGGGATAAGACCTCGCTGGTCGTTTTACCCTGGGTGGTAGCCTGTGGCTTGCCGATCGGCAAAATGTCCGGACGGGGATTGGGCTTCAGCGGCGGCACGCTGGATAAACTCGAATCCATCCCGGGCTATCGTGTCGACCTCAGCACCCAGGAATTCCTCGATCAGCTCCGACGCATCGGTATCGTCCTCAGTGGCCAATCTCTTGATCTTGCCCCGGCAGATGGCAAGCTCTATGCCCTGCGGGATGTGACCGGGACAGTGGATTCTATCCCCCTGATCGCCTCCTCCATCATGAGCAAAAAGATCGCTGCTGGTGCCCAGGCCATCGTGCTGGATGTGAAATGCGGAAACGGCGCCTTCATGGAAACGCTGGAACGCGCTCGTGCTCTGGCACGCCTGATGGTCGCCATCGGAAAACAAGTTGGACGGCGCACCGTTGCCGTCCTCTCAGACATGAACCAGCCTTTAGGCCATGCAGTTGGGAATGCCCTGGAAGTGCGCGAAGCCATTCAGACGCTGCATGGGAAAGGCCCGCAGGACTTTTACCAGCATTGTCGGCATATTGCTGCGCAGATGCTCGTGCTAGGCAAGAAGGCATCCACTCTGGACGAAGCCTATCCGCTCCTGGATCAGGCGCTCCATTCCGGCGCGGCCTGGGAAGTCTTCCGTAAGCTGATTCAAGCGCAAGGCGGCGATGTGCGCTATGTGGATGAACCGCAACATCTGCCACGTGCCCGTTGGATTGAGGTAGTGCCTGCGCCGCGCAACGGGTATCTGGCAGCGATTCATGCCCGTACCATCGGCGAGACGGCTGTCCTGCTTGGCGCCGGGCGGGCGCGCAAGGGCGACCCAATTGACCACGCCGTTGGCTTTATCCTCCCTCATAAAGTAGGAGAATGGGTGGACGCGGGGATGCCTCTTTTTGAAATCCACGCCAACCGAAGCGAACACCTGGACCTGGCGCGCCAGCGCCTCTTGAGCGCCATTACCTGGAGCAATACGCCGGTTGCGCCTTTGCCTCTTTTCCACGGGATCGAGGACGAAAATACCCTGGAGCAGTGATGTTGGCGCGGGTCTACTCCTGTGCGGTCATCGGCCTGGATGGTGTCATTATTGAAGTCGAGGTGGATTACACCGCCGGGATGGGTGGCATGGTGATCGTCGGCCTGCCGGATGCTGCTGTCCAGGAGAGCCGCGAGCGCGTGCAGACCGCCATCCGCAATGCCGGCTTTTCGTTCCCGCGCCGCCGTGTGGTCGTGAACCTGGCGCCGGCATCGGTGCGTAAGGAGGGTGCGGCCTACGATTTGCCGATCGCGCTGGGGGTCTTGCTCCTGAGTCGTTTCCTGACTCCCAATTCGTTGGAGGATACGCTGGTAGTGGGCGAACTCTCGCTGGATGGGGCAGTGCGCCATGTGCGCGGCGTGCTGCCTATGGCCGCAGCGGCGCGTCAGCAGGGGTTTCGGCGCATCCTAGTCCCAGAAGCGGATGCTGCCGAAGCGGCGCTGATCCCCGATCTGGAGGTTGTCCCGGTCGCTTCGTTGACGGCGCTGGTGGCACATTTGAATGGCCAACGTCCCATCTCACCCTACCGCCCTTCGCCTTCGGGCCTGGAAAGCGCTACCCATGCCCTCTACACGCCGGTAGATTTTGCGGAAATCAAGGGGCAGGAACATGCCAAGCGTGCCCTGGAGGTGGCTGCGGCCGGAGGGCATAACGTACTCATGATCGGCAGCCCCGGCGCCGGCAAGACACTTCTGGCGCGCGCTCTGCCCGGCATTCTCCCCCCGATGACCATCGAGGAGTCCCTCGAGGTGACCAAAATCTACTCTGTGGCCGATCAGTTGCCTCCGGGCATCCCACTGATTCGGCAGCGGCCCTTCCGGGCGCCACATCATACGATCAGCCATGCTGGCCTGGTTGGTGGGGGCAATATTCCCGGGCCAGGGGAGATTTCCCTTGCCCATCGCGGCGTGCTCTTCCTGGATGAGTTGCCCGAGTTCGGGATGCGTGTGCTGGAAGTGCTACGTCAGCCGATGGAAGATAAGGTCGTCACCATTAGCCGTGCTCAAGGGTCACTGACCTTTCATGCCAATTTTCAGCTGGTTGCGGCGATGAACCCCTGTCCCTGTGGCTATTACGGCGATCCTTACAAGGCGTGCACATGTAGCCCATCCGCGGTGACAAAATACCAGAAGCGCATTTCCGGCCCGCTTTTGGATCGCATAGACATTCACATTGAGGTGCCGCGTGTCGAGTATGAGAAGCTCTCAGCCGAGCGTCTGGGTGAACCTTCCGCAGTAATTCGCGAGCGTGTCCGCCGGGCCCGCGAGCTTCAGCAGCAGCGCTTTGCCTCCCTGAACGAGGGGCGGGAATCTCCCCTCCTTTCCAATGCGGACATGGGGCTGAGCGAAATTCGTCAATTTTGCCGTCTGGATGAACAAGGGGAGCAGCTGATGCGCATGGCCATGAAGCAGATGAACCTTTCGGCGCGTGCCTACCATCGAGTGCTCAAGCTGGCACGCACGATTGCCGATCTGGCCGGCAGCGAACAAATTCAGCCTGCTCATTTGGCGGAGGCGCTCCAATATCGTCCGAAGCCAGACTTGTTGAATGTCTGAGGTAGATAGGTGTAGCGCACGCGCTATGTCCACCCTTCCAGTCTACAGCGGAGGTGCAAGATGCGAAAGTCACTTTTTCTGCTCCTCTTTCTTTTGCCCCTCTTTGGAGTCCAGGCACAGACTCTGTTGACTCTGGAGGAGGTGCGGGTGCAGATATGGCCCGAAGAGGATAAGCCTTCTGTGCTGGTGCTCTACGATCTCAAGGCGCCGGCTGATGCTACTTTCCCCCTCGCGCTGGAGATTCCCTTGCCCCCTCAGGCAGAGTTGAACGCTGTGGCGCGCGAGGAGAGTGGTGTATTAATCACTACTGAGCATCAATTGGTGTCCGCTGGAAAAGCAGTACGTTTTACCATGACCGATGCGGCTTTCTATCGCCTGGAGTACTATTTTCCTTATGAGAAAAAAGGGATTCACCGCCATTTTGTCTATCGCTGGCCGGGTACTTACGCCGTGCGCACCTTCTCTGTGGAATTGAAGGAGCCGCTAGGGGCACAAAACCTGACCACGATGCCGACTTTGACCAACGTCACCCAACTGCGCGACTTCGTGTATCGTTCCCTCACGTTCAGCGACTTGCCAGCCGGGAAGGCTTTTGAGCTGAGCGTAGATTATGACAAACTCAGGGATGTGCTGAATGTTTCGGCCAGCAAGCCGAGCGGGGAAAGCGCTCCGCAGCGCGGGACACTTTACTGGATACCAGCGTGGCTGGGTATTATAGGGGTTTTGTTAATCTTGAGCGGCGTTGTTTATTACTGGTGGAGCACCACACGGGTCGGAAAACCGAAGAAGGTAAGACGCCATGCACCTGAAAAGGAAGCGACCAGCAGAATCTACTGCAAGAAGTGTGGCGAGCGAGCGCAACCAGGCGATCGCTTCTGTCGTAAGTGCGGCGCATACCTGGGTGAGGGCAAAAGCTAATGTGGATGCAGGGAACACGCTGCTGGCCATAAGCGCTAAGGATCGCCCCTTAGCAGTTGCCCAAATGCTGCTAGGTCAACGCGTGAAGTTAAATCGAGACTCAAAGGTGTTACGGCAACGTGGCGTTTTTGGCGTAAGACGTACACATCGCTGTTTTCTTCCGCCGGTTGGGCGCGTTCGATATACCCAACCTTTGCCGACTCTGACCAGGACGAACGTTTTGGCGGAACAGGCTCATAGTAGCGCTGACGGGAGAGACGCGTTACTTCCCAAGGTGTCTGGGGTGAGGCATTAGAAGGCACCTCGACCTTGAGCGTATCCACATCAAAGGGCATCTTTTTCTCTAGGAGTAGACGAGCGAAGAGAGCAGTGAAATGGGCAGCGGCAGAGAAATCCACCTCGGTCGAATGGGAAAGGTGGTAGCGTTGGTCGGTCTCCAGGGAAACGGCCAGGGAGGGAAAGCCTAAAGCTGCCGCTTCCAATGCCGCGCCGATCGTTCCAGAAATGGTCACCCCCAGCCCGACATTTTCGCCGTAGTTGATCCCCGAAACGACCAGGTCGGGGGGCTGAGGCATGATCTCGAGGATGCCGTGTAATACCGCCTGGGCTGGTGATCCACCTACGGAATAGACTTTCCACGTCTGTCCCTTGATGCGAACGGTCTCTTCGGTGATGATCCCGTCCGAAGTGTTGGGGAGGCTGCGCCCCATGCCGGAAGATTGATGCCGGGGAGCGACAACTGTGACATATCCCAATGGTGACAACGCCTCTGCTGCCGCCCATAAGCCGGGAGAGCCAATGCCATCATCGTTGGTGAGCAGAATTTGGCGCTTGCTCATAATCATCTCCTGAAACAAGAAGAAGCGGGAGATTCCCGCTTCTTGTGGCGCCCCTGGCGTGACTCGAACACGCGGCCTTTTGGTCCGCAACCAAACGCTCTAATCCACTGAGCTACAGGGGCGTTGCGTGATATATTTTATCAGGGAACAGGGAGGTGGTCAAGGTTTTGAAGTGCGATGGAAGGCGCAAGTTTTCATCTTGTCCCCTGTCAAATCAGTGGCGTTTGTCTGAGCCAAAATTTATTCGAATCCACAGCAACGGCACGCGGCGCAGTTTTTCCCATGCCGATAGGCTGGCGCGTTTGGTAAACACATCGTAGTCGTTCTTTTCGATCTCATCCAGTATTCCCTGATAGAACACGGAGGCGGCGCCGACGGCAAGTTGTCCTTCGCGTGCGAGTAGTTTCACGCCTGCCCGTGCCTCGGCATAGATGTGGCGCGTGCGCTCGATTTGGAACTTCATGAACTGCCGCCAGTTGTCGGTGAGGCGCCCCTCAGCGATATCCTGCTCGCGGATGCCGTAGAAGACAAGTTCCTCACGGGGAAGATACAGGCGCCCGTTGCGATAATCTTCTCCTACGTCGCGCAGGATGTTGGTCATTTGTAGGGCAACGCCGAGTTTGATGGCGTAGGGAACAGCGTCGTGGCTTTTGAAGCCGATGATGTACATGCTCATCAATCCCACCGTGGAGGCGACGCCGTAGCAGTAAGTGGCAAGTTGGTCGAAGGTTTGGTAGCGGGATTGGGTCAGGTCGTGGGCAACGCCGTCGATCAATTGCAAAGCGTAGCGGCGAGGAATATGGTAGCGGGCGAGGGTGTCTGCCCAGGCGACGGCAACCAAGTCATTGCTCGGGGCAGAAGCGGTTTTTGTCACCTCCCGCCAGTAATCGAGACGCGCTTTGCGGTCATCCTCTGCGGCTTCATCTACGATGTCGTCCACCGTGCGGCAGAAGGCATACAGTGCGCGAATAGCGGAACGTTTCTCCTTTGGCAGGAGCGCAGATGCCAGGTAAAAGGACTTGGAGTGTTCCGCTGTGATGCGCTCGGCCTGCTTGTATGCTGGGCGCAGCGAAGCGTCACCGGTCTTGTACGAGAAGAAGGGACGCCTTTGCGGATGCTGAATGTTCCCCGCAAGGGCAAGGAGTTGGTTTTCCCAGTTGGCTTGTGTATGCATGGCTTAATCTCCTAGCTTGTATTGAGTCTGAGAGTTTCGCTTTGATAGGTATTCTTCTGCCTGTTGAGCGGTGGACGAGCAGCGACTTGTCGTTATTGTACTGATTTTGTCTAATTTGTCAATATTTTGCAAAGGAAAAGCTTGACAAATACTGGACAATGCGTATAATAGTGTCCACAAGGAGAAACCATGAAACCAACTGCCATTGTGATCGGCGCAGGGATTGGCGGAATCGCTGCCGCCGCCCGCCTCGCGAAAAACGGATATGACGTGACTGTGCTGGAGAAGGAAGCCACCCCCGGCGGACGCTGCAACCAAATCGTCCGCGATGGACACCGCTTCGACATCGGACCGACGTTGTTTCTTATGCCCGAAGTTTGGGAGGAGACCTTTGCTGGGCTGGGTGAAAGGATGAGCGACCATCTTGACCTGCGCCGCATTGACCCGACCTACACAATCTATTTTGAAGATGGCTTGCAGCTGCAACTGACCTCCAACCTTGGCGAGATGCAGCGACAACTGGAGCAGGTCGAGAAGACCGCCTTTGTGGGGTTCCTTGCCTACCTCGCCGAGGGTGCTCGTCATTACAAACTTTCGCTGGAGAAGTTCGTCGGGCGCAACTTTTACAGTCTCTTTGAGTACTTCAGCCTAACCAACCTGCCGCTCATCTTGCAGCTCAAAGCGTTGCAAAAGCACTATGCCAACGCAGGGCGCTTCTTCAAGGATGAGCGGCTCAAAGCCGCCTTTACCTTCCAGAACATGTATCTTGGGCTGAGCCCCTACGACGCGCCCGCCACCTACTCCCTGCTTCAATACACGGAACTTGCCGAGGGCGTCTGGTATCCGATGGGCGGGATGTACGCCGCAATCCAAGCGCTGGTGAAGGTGGCGGAGAAACTGGGTGTGAAATTTGCGTACAACACGGCTGTAAAGCGTTTGAACGTCGAACGCTCAAACGTTCCGCGGGTGAACAGCGTAACGCTCGAAGACGGTCGCGAACTCACCGCCGATATTGTCGTCGGCAATGCTGACTTGCCCTATATTTACAAAGAACTTCTGCCCGATCGCAAAGAGGCTGAAAAACTGGATAAAAAACTCTACACTTGCTCCACCATCATGTTCTATTGGGGTGTGGACAAGCAATACCCGCAGATTGCGCATCACAACGTCTTCCTCGGCGGCGACTACAAAGCCTCCTTCGACCAAATTTTCCAGGACCATACCCTGCCCGAAGTCCCCTCGTTCTACCTCCACGCGCCTGCCCGCACCGACCCCTCCGCCGCGCCCGCCGGTCAGGATACGCTCTACGTCCTCGTCCCCGTCGGTCATCTTGATGCGCGCGCCGAACAGGATTGGGACGCGCTCATCCACCGCGCCCGCGAAACCGTCTTCACCCGCCTCGCCAAAGAGATGGGCATCACCGACCTCAGGCAGCACATCAAGTTTGAGATTGTGTACCAGCCCAAGGTCTGGAAAGAACGCTTTAATTTGGAGAAGGGCGCGGCATTTGGGCTCAGTCACAACTTCTGGCAAGTCGGCTATCTCCGTCCGCACAATCGTCACGCCAAATACAAAAATCTTTACTTTGTAGGCGCATCCACCCACCCTGGCACGGGGCTGCCCATCGTCTTGCTTTCTGCAAAATTGACGACCGAACGAATTCTCAAAGAGGTCAAAGGTCAACCAGTTGAAAGTCGAAAGTCAGAGCAACTCCTTTCACAAACAGCAAAGGTACAATAGCAGTGCAAAACTTGTGCAGAACGTTCGCCCTATGACCTTTGCTTGCCGTCTTTGAGAGGAGTCCGCATGCTCAGCAAAACGCCTGCCTTCAACCTGAAAGCCGTCCTGAAAGAAACCGGTCTCGCCGCCGATACCCTGCGCGCCTGGGAGCGCCGTTACGGCTTGCCCAAACCGCAGCGCACGCCCGGCGGTCACCGCCTTTACTCGCAATACGACATTGAGACGATCAAGTGGCTGATGGCGCGCCAAGCGGAGGGACTCTCCATCTCGCGCGCAGTGGACTTGTGGAACGAACACATCGCCTCAGGTTTGGACCCGTTAGCGAATGCAGCCGTCCAAGCCGCCTCTCCGCTGACAGCGGCTCCCGCCGACACCTCCCTCGACGCTCTGCGCGCCGGCTGGCTCACCGCCTGCCTCCACTTTGACGAATCTCGCGCCGAGCAGACTCTCAACCAAGCCTTTGCCATGTTCTCCGTCGAAGCGGTCTGCATAAATATTTTGCAGCGCGCCCTCGCTGAAATCGGCGAACTCTGGTATCACAATCGCGCCTCCGTCCAGCAGGAACACTTCGCTTCCGCCCTCGCCATGCGCCGTCTCGATGCGCTGCTCAGCGCCGCGCCTGCGCCCACCCGCAAAGAAACGATCATCGTGGGCTGTCCTGCAGGCGAGTGGCACGCATTCACAGCCCTGCTGCTTTCCCTGTTCCTGCGCCGCCGCGGCTGGAACGTCGTCTATCTTGGCGCGAACGTCCCCAACGACCGCCTTGCCGAAACCGCCCAAACCGTCCGCGCCGACTTGGTCATCCTGGTGGCGCAGATCCTCGTCACCGCCGCCTCGCTCCAACTTGCTGCGCAGACCCTTGCCGCGCAAAATGTCCGCGTGGCGTATGGCGGGCGTATCTTCAATCTGCACCCCTCGCTCAGGGAGAAAATCCCTGCGCACTTTCTCGGCGAGACCATCGAAGCCTCCGTCCTTGAAGCCGAGCAATTGCTGCGCTCAAAGCCCCCCATAGCGTCGAAGACCTTTAGGATCTCAGACGAACACCTCGCCGCGCATCAATTCTTCACCGCCAAGCGCGCCGAAATCGAACTAACGCTCAAACAACTCATGCCGTCTCTCTCCATAAGCCCTGGCGAATTGGAATCGGGCATCCAACACCTCGGCGACAATATCGCTGCCGCTCTGCAACTTGGTGACATGAGTTACGTCTCTGGCGAGATGGATTGGCTGAAGACTCTCTTGCAGTCGCACAACCGTCCCCGCTCCGAACTCATCCACTTTATGCAGCGTTATGCCGAAGCCGTGAACCGTCACATCAACGGTTCCGGGAAACCGATTGTCGAATGGCTGAACGCTTTTCAGGAAACAATATGAAACCAAACATCCCATCCCGCAACATTTACCTCAGCGCTGCGCTGACCGCAGCCGCTCTGACGGTTGTCATCTGGCTGACAGCCGGCTCATTGCAAACCCGTTTCGACGTGGTGAACCAGAAATATTACGCCTTT
>JBKBPX010000086.1:0-9955 GCA_046292855.1 Anaerolineales bacterium | reverse complement strand
TTTTGAAGGATGTGAATCTCATCCTCCGCAAGGGTGAAGTCATCGCTTTGCTCGGCCATAATGGCTGCGGAAAGACCACCCTGACCAAACATGCTTTGGGATTGCTGAAACCAACCGTTGGCAAGGTGTTGCTGGAAGGGCGCGATACGCGCCAGATGAGCGTAGCGCAAGCCGCCCATACCGTTGGATATGTCTTTCAAAGCCCCTCCCACATGCTCTTCGCACCAACAGTACGGCAGGAGCTGGAATTTGGCCCCAAAAATTTGGGGTTCTCCACCGATACCATCGCCCGTAACGTGGAATGGGCGATTGACGCGATCCGCATGCGCGCTGAATTGGAAACTCCGCCGCTGGCGCTTTCTTTCGGTCAGCAGAAGCGCGTTAGCATCGCCGCAGTGCTCACCATGCGCTCACGCCTGCTCGTGCTGGATGAGCCAACCGCCGGACAGGACTATGGCACTTACCGCGCCTTTATGGATGCAATGATGCAGATCGCGGGAATTGACACGATCCTTTTTGTCACCCATGATCTCGATCTGGCCATTACCTACGCCAACCGGGTAATCCTAATGTACGATGGTCGCATCGTTGCAGATGGAGCGCTAGAGGAAGTATTGGCAGATGAGGCACGGCTGCGCGCTTGTCGCATCTTGCCTACCTCGCTGCTCCGCCTGAACCTGCAGTATCTTCCGAAGACAAAGCGATTTCTGCCGGCCGAGGCGCTGGCTGAGGTGGGGGAAGATGGAGGGTAGAGGGGGGAAAATGGACCGCGGACGGCGAACGGCGGACGGCAAATGGCAGACGGCAGACCACCGACCGCGGACGGCGGATCGCGGATGGCGGACGGCCGGCGGCAGGCGGTGGAAATGGATAGGGATCGGGCTTTGGAGTTTGGGTTGGATGCTCGCGGCGATGACAGCGGCACAGGCACAAGAGCAAATTGTGCTTTCGGCTCCGCAACCCGGCGACGCGCTGCGTGGACAAGTGGTTATCCAGGGGAAAATCCCACCCCTGGAGGGCTTCGCCTACGCCGAGCTTTCCTTCGCCTTGACCACCGCCCCTGAGACCTGGTTTCTGATTCAGCGCCTGGAGGCACCGATTGAAGGGCCGCTGGCAATCTGGGATACCAGCCGGGTGCGAGATGGCCTGTATCACCTGCGTCTGTTGGTAGTCTTCCAGGATGGCAAGCATCAGGAAGTGCGCGTGGAGAACTTGAAGCTGCAAAATTACATCCCCACCCCGACGCCCACCCCTTTCCCGACACCCGTGCCGTTGCAGCCCCTTTTCCAGGTAACCTTTATGCCTCCTTCACCTACGGCAACTTTTTGGCCTACCCCCACTCCCCTGCCGGAAAACCCCCTGCGTACAGCTGACACCAGATTGTGGAACGCCTGGAAATATGGAGCGGTGGGAGGAATATGCGCAGCCTTGATACTCTTATTCGGAATTCGCCAGAGGATGCTATGAAAATTGCGATTGCCTGCGATCATGCCGGTTTCCCGCTCAAAGAGACCATCCTCGAGACCGTTCGCCAGGAAGGGCACCAGCCCATTGATTTAGGCACCTTCAGCACCGAGAGCGTAGATTATCCGGATTACGTCGAGCAAGTTGGGCGTGCCATCCAGCATGGCGAGGCGGAACGCGGCATTTTAATCTGTGGCTCCGGGGTCGGTGCTTCCATCGCTGCCAACAAGATGAAAGGGATCTACGCCGCCGTTTGCCATGATACCTATACCGCCCACCAGGGTGTGGAACACGATGATATGAATGTGCTCTGCCTGGGCGGACGCGTGATCGGGCCGGAGCTGGCGCGCGAGATTGTTCGGGCTTTTCTGCAGGCCCGTTTCACCGGCGATGCTCCGGGCGGCGAGCGCCATGCGCGCCGTGTGGACAAAATTCGACGGCTGGAGGAGCAGGGATGAAGGTCAGCGTGATCATCCCTACCCTGAATGAACGTGACTACCTGCCGCGTCTACTGCATGCCCTGCGCGCACAAACCCATCCGCCACACGAGATCATCATCGCCGATGCCGGCTCGGTAGACGGCACGCCTGATCTGGCAGGCGCGTTCGGCGCACAAGTCGTAGCCGGAGGGATGCCTGCCATAGGACGCAACGCCGGCGCCCGCCACGCCAACGGCGAAATTTTGCTCTTCTTGGATGCAGACGTGCTGCCCGGCCCCTTCTTCCTGGAACGCACGATCAACGAAATGCAAAAACGGCAGCTCGATGTGGCCACCTGTCTCTACCATCCACTGGAAGAAGACCCGCTCTACTCCCTCCTGACAGAAATGTCAAATCTGTTCCTACAAGTCATGGCTCCGCTCTCTCCCCATGCGCCGGGATTTTGCATCTTTGTGCGCCGTTCCATCCACGAAGCTATCGGCGGCTTTGACGAAAAGCAGGTCATGGCCGAAGATCATGATTACGTGCAGCGCGCGGCGCGTCGGGGCAAGTTCGGCATCTTACGGCAAGAGCGGCTCAGGGTCTCTATGCGCCGCCTGGAAAAAGAGGGCTTGTTGAACCTAGGGCTGAAATATCTATGGTGCGAAATGCACGTCTTGGCCGGACGGCCGATCCATTCCATCCCGTTCAAATATGAATTCGGCGCTTTCTCTGACCTGGCGCGTCGGCAGATGTGGGAGGAGGCCTACACCCTCTCACGCTATTTGAAGCGCATAGAAAGCCCGCTTGCGGCGCTCAGTCAACAGACGCTGGAATCTTTGCGCCGCTTGGCGGAGGAAGAAGCCCCCGATCACATTCTGGAGCGCTTGCGCGCGGCTTTAACCCTTCGGGAACTCGACATCCTCCATCGCTATCTGCGAAGGCGTTGGGCGGTTCTTTTCCATCCCCGCCTCTGGCGTCGCCGCTGGCAGCATCTCCGTCAGGGATTGCGCCCACCGCTCCGTCGCTTGAGCAGGCTATGGGAGAGAAATTTTCGCTATCACCAACACGGAAACTTGCCAGAATAACCGATCCACGCTCCAGGAGCCAATATGCGCAAATATATTGCTTCCATTGACCAGGGCACAACAAGCACACGTTGCCTTCTCTTCGATCGCCATGGAACGCCGCTTGCCATGGCTCAAAAGGAACATCGCCAGATTTACCCTCAGCCTGGCTGGGTGGAGCACGACCCGCTGGAAATTTGGGAAAACACCCTGGCGGTGGTGCAGGAGGCACTGGCGCAAGCAAATGCCGCCTCATCTGAGATTGCAGCCATCGGCATCACCAATCAGCGTGAGACCACCCTCATCTGGGAACGCGAAAGCGGACGCCCGATCTATAACGCTATCGTCTGGCAAGATACGCGCACGGATGTCATTTGTGCCGAGCTGGCCAAAGAAGGCGGTCAGGATCGTTTCCGCCACCAGACCGGCTTGCCGCTGGCCACCTATTTTTCAGGCCCTAAGATCGCCTGGGTTTTGGAAAACATTCCTGGAGCGCGTCAGCGCGCCGAAAACGGCGAATTGCTCTTCGGGAACATAGATACCTGGCTGATCTGGAAGCTGAGCGGCCTGCATATCACGGATGTCACCAACGCCAGCCGCACCATGCTGATGAACCTGCATACCCTGGATTGGGATGAACAGATTCTGGCCGCCCTGGGCATTCCGCGTGCCATGCTGCCGCAAATCCGCTCTTCTTCAGAAATTTACGCCACTGCCAGGGGCATTCTGGAAGGCGTGCCGCTGGCCGGCGATTTGGGAGATCAACAGGCGGCACTCTTTGGCCAGACCTGCTTTACCCCCGGCGAAGCGAAAAACACCTATGGCACCGGCTGTTTCATGCTCTTGAACACCGGGACGACGCCGATCCCGTCGAAATCCGGCCTATTGACCACCCTCGGCTATAAGCTCGGAAATCAGCCCGCCATCTATGCCCTGGAAGGTTCGATTGCCATCACCGGCGCGCTGGTGCAATGGCTGCGCGATAACCTGGGATTGATCCAAAAATCAGCCGAGATCGAAACCCTGGCGCGCACGGTGGAGGATAACGGTGGCGTGTATTTTGTGCCCGCATTTTCAGGGTTGTTCGCTCCCTATTGGCGCTCCGATGCGCGCGGTGTGATCATCGGGCTGACCCGCTATGTCAACAAAGGTCACCTGGCGCGGGCGGCATTGGAGGCCACGGCCTACCAGACGCGTGAAGTGCTGGAAGCCATGGAGGCCGATTCTGGCGTGAAATTGAGCGCGCTGAAAGTGGATGGGGGGATGGTGGTCAACGAACTCCTGATGCAATTCCAGGCCGACATGCTCGGTGTGCCGGTCATCCGACCAAAGGTTAACGAGACGACTGCGCTGGGTGCGGCTTATGCGGCGGGGCTGGCGGTCGGCTTCTGGAAGGACCTAGACGAACTGCGCCATCAATGGCAGATTGAGCGTCAATGGCAGCCTCGAATGGATGCGGAAAAACGCGAGCGACTTTATGCGGGCTGGAAAAAGGCCGTGACGCGCACATTCGATTGGGAGGAGGTAGCCTGAGGGAATCATCTATGCCACAAAATTTTCGCTATCTACGGCGCTGGGGGCTGGGGCTAAATCTTTTCACCCTGCTGATTAGCCTGGTCGTCTTCGCCTACATGGGATACTACTCGCGCTTCATTGCAGATGATTATTGTTATGCAGCCAAGCTAGAACAAACTTCTCTCCCTGAGAACTTGATCTGGCGTTACCGGAATGCTCCTGGCGGGGATCGTTTCACCCATCCCCTCTTCCTGGAGCTTGTGGTAGCCCTCGGTGGCTGGGATGGGCTGCGCTTCCTCCCCGCCGCTTTGATCGGCATCTGGCTCTTTGGTCTGACGCTGTGGGGGCATCACCTTTTCCGCCGCTCTTCGCTGCCGTCCTCCTCGCTTGGCCTCCTCTGCTGCTGGCTGATCTTCTATGCGCTCTGGCAAGCGCCTCAACGCTATCAAATCCTTTACTGGCCTTCTTCCTCCATCCCCCATTTTGCGCCGCTCGCTCTGCTCCCCCTTCTCTTAGCCCTGCTAAGCCGGCAGGCCGCCCGTCCTCATCCCCCATCCTGGCAGATACACCTGCTGAACGCGCTGCTCTGCTTCCTATGGGGCGGTTTTTCCGAGCCACCTACTGCCATGCTGATCACCGCCTTTACCCTGGCCTTAGCCTTCACCTTTGTAGATCGCCGTTTTGCAAATCGGCGCGCTCTTCTCCTCTGGCCACTGGTGGGATTGAGCCTTGCCATGCTCGTTATGCTCCTGGCGCCAGCCAATGCTACGCGCATGGATGCCCCACCGCCTTTGAGCCTGTTCCTGTATCGCCTCGTGCGCTTCCCGCTCGATTTCACCTGGGATAGCCTGGTCACCCAACCCTTGCCCTCCCTGCTCTCCCTTCTTGGTCCTCTCCTGCTTGTTGTTGCGTTTGCCGAGGGAGCTCCTCGCCTTTCCCCGCCCCCTTCCAGGATGCTCCTAGGCGCTTTCCTCGTATTGGGGATCATGTACCTCCTGATTGCGGCCAGCTTTGCGCCAAGTATCTATGGGCAATCCTACCCGGTGGCGCGCGCCCGCTTCGCCGCTCGCGTGATCCTGACGCTCACCTTGATGATCGAAGGAGCACTCCTTGGAATGATGCTGAGGCGCTGCCAACCTTTGCAGAAATCCCTGCTCCCTTCGCTCTTGCTGCTTTTGCTCGCTTTTTATCCCCTGCGCGCTTCGCTGAAAATGTGGCAAAGCGAGTTGCCTCGCTACCAGCAACGCGCCGCAGCCTGGGATACTCGCCATGCCCGCATTTTGGCCCAGATCGCAAAAGGGGAAAAGGAGATCGTTGTCGAGCAGCTGAATAGCTTCGAGCAGGTCAAGGAACTGGACAGCGACCCGCGTCACTGGGTCAATCGTTGCGCCGCGGCCTACTACGGCGTGGAGAGCATTCGAGCACTCCCAAATCCCCCATAGCCCAAATGACCCGACTGCTCGACTATTTGACCATTCGACTATTCGACTATTCGACCATTCGACTATTCGACGATTCGACCAGTCGGCCATTCGACTATTCGACGATTCGACCATTCGGCCATTCGACTATTCGACGATTTGACTATTTGACTATTTGACTATTCGACTATAATATTCCCCATGCCCCGCGCCCAAATTCTTTCTTCGCTCGCTTCCAATCCCAACGTGGACGTCTTGATCGTCGGCGGTGGGATTAATGGCATCGGCACCTTCCGCGATCTCGCCTTGCAGGGCATCAATGTCCTTCTAGTCGAGCGCGGCGACTTCTGCTCCGGCGCATCCGCCGCCTCATCGCACATGGCTCATGGAGGCCTCCGCTATCTAGAAAATGGCGAGTTCCGCCTGGTGCATGAGGCAGTGCAGGAACGCAACCGCATGCTCCGCAACGCGCCCCATTTGGTCAAGCCCCTCCCCACAGCCATCCCGATCTTCAAACGTTTTTCTGGCCTGCTAAATGCCCCCTTGAAATTCCTGAACTTGCTTGACCGGCCGGCCGAGCGCGGCGCGCTGGTCATCAAGATCGGCCTGATGCTCTATGATGCCTACACCGGCAAAGAGCGCACAGTGCCCCGCCATCGCTTCTATAACCGCGCCGAATCTCTGCGGAAGTGGCCAGCGCTCAACCCACGCATCCTTTATACTGCCACCTATTATGACGGCGCCATTCTCAGCCCGGAACGCTACGCGATGGAGTTGCTCCTAGATGCTGAAGCAGAGGGAGAACATGCCTGTGCCCTGAACTACGTCAGTCTCATCGGCGGCAAAGCCAGCAGCCTCTTCCTGCGCGATGAGCTGAGCGGCCGGGAGTACGAAGTGCGTCCGCGCCTGCTTATCAATGCCGCCGGCCCGTGGATTGATTTCACCAACCGCTCCCTCGGCATAACCACGCGTTTCATTGGCGGCACCAAAGGTTCGCATCTCGTCCTAGATCATCCCGAACTGCGCCGGGCAATCGGCGAATATGAATTTTTCTTTGAAAACGAGGATGGGCGCATCGTGCTCATCTTTCCACTCTTCGATAAAGTCCTGATCGGGACATCCGATATTCCCATCGAAGACCCCGACCAGGCCATCTGCAGCGAAGAAGAAGTGGATTACTTTCTGCACATGATCCACCGTGTCTTCCCCGGCTTGCAGGTTGGCCGTGAACATATCGTCTTCCGCTTCTCCGGCGTCCGTCCACTGGCCTATACCCGTGCCCGCAACGCTGGCCAGATTACGCGCGATCACCATATCCAGGTAATCAGCGGCGAATGGAGCGGCTTGAATTTCCCGGTCTATTCTCTGATCGGCGGCAAATGGACCGCCTATCGCGCCTTCGCCGAACAGGCCACGGATAAAGCGCTGAACTTCCTGGGCCGTGCGCGTCGAAAAAGCACCCGTGACTTGCCCATCGGCGGCGGCAAAGGCTATCCTCGCACCCAACAGGAACAACAACAATGCCTGGCACGCTTGAACGCCTGGAGCGGCCTTTCAGAAGAGACCCTCCAGAGGCTTTTTGAACGCTACGGAATGCGCGCAGAAAACCTGATCCTCTTCATCGGCAACGAGCAGGATCACCCCTTGGACACCCTGCCCGATTACACCCAACGTGAAATCGCCTTCCTCCTCCAACACGAAAAGGTCATCCACCTCGATGACCTTGTCCTGCGCCGCACATCCCTGGCCATTCTGGGACGCCTCACCCGCCCCGCCTTGGAAGAACTTGCTAGCCTCGCAGCGAAAGCCTTGAATTGGGACGAAGCCCGCCGTCAGAGCGAGATCGAACGCACCCTGCACATCCTGCGCCAAAAACATCAGGTGGACCTCTCGTGAGCTTATCCTCTCCCTGCATTGCCATCGTTATTCCAGTTTTTAATGAAGCTGAAGTGCTCGAGCAAATGCACGCCCGGCTGCGTGCCGTCATTGACCCACTTCCCTACCGCTTTCTCATCTACTACGTGGACGACGGCTCCAGCGATGAGACACCCTCTATCCTACGCCGTCTGGCCGACCAAGACCCGCGCATTCACCTCCTATCCCTCAGCCGCAACTTCGGTCATCAGGCCGCCTTGACTGCCGGCCTGGACCACGCCGAAGGGGAGATCGTCATCAGCCTAGATGCTGATGGTCAGCACCCTCCCGAACTCATCCCGGAAATGATCCAGCTCATCCTCCAGGGCTATGATATTGTCCAGACCCAGCGCCTGGATGAAGCCCAACCGGCCTCGTTTAAAAAATGGTCTTCTGCCCTCTTCTATCGCTTGCTCAACCTGCTGAGCGGCACGAACATCCTGCCCGGAGCCGCCGATTTCCGCGCCCTTTCCCGCCAGGCCGTGGACGCGCTCAAATCCATGCCCGAATATCATCGCTTCTTGCGCGGCATGGTCGCCTGGATCGGCTACCGCACCGTCATCCTTCCCTACCACCCCCAAGAACGCCTGGCCGGCCGCTCGAAATACTCGCTGCCCAAAATGTTCAAGTTGGCACTGGATGCCATTTTTTCCTTCTCGCTCATCCCCCTCTATATCGGCCTCAGCCTGGGCCTTCTCCTCCTCTGCTTGGCTGTTCTGGAGATGGCCTACGTGCTCAGTTTCTGGGTCACCGGGCGCACATCCCATCTCGCTCCGGGCTGGTCCTCGCTGATGTTCGTCATCCTGATCGTCGGCGGCATGTTGATGGTGCTGCTGGGATTCATCGGTTTGTATATCGGTTACATTTTCCAAGAAGTCAAGCGTCGCCCAATCTACCTACTTCGCCAGGATCGCCATGAGTGACACCTTCCATTTCGTCTTCCTCCGCCATGCCGAATCTGTAGGAAACGCCGAAGGCCGTTTTCAGGGATGGGTAGATTACCCACTCAGCTCGCGCGGCTTTGAACAGGTTCAGGAACTGGCTCAAAAATGGCTCATGGAAAAGAGAGAATTTGACCTGTGCATCTCCTCCCCGTTGCTGCGTGCCCGTCAGACGGCGGAAGTGCTGGCCGAAGCTCTCCACCTGCGGATCGAGCTGGACCCGGACTGGCGCGAGCTGCACAACGGGCGTCACGCCGGCTTGAGCCAGGACGAGCTTGGCGCCCAGGGCGGTCTCCCAATGATTCTCACCCCCTATACCCATTACGGGGAGACAGGAGAAAGCCGCTGGGAGCTTTTCCTGCGCACCGGCCGTGCCCTACAACGCCTGCTGGACCGCCTGCCGGGACGCTACCTTGTCGTCGCGCATGGCGGCTCGTTGAACATGGCCTTGTACGCCATCCTAAACATCCCGCTGCAATTCCAGCGCAGCGGCCCGCGCTTCTATTTCGGCAATTTGGGGTTTGCCGAGCTTGAGTACGACCCTTCGCGCCACCGCTGGGAGTTCAAAAACTTTAATCCGGGGTACTTGGAATGAACATTCTCGTCTTTGGTGCCGGAGCAATCGGAACATATCTCGGCGGCTCTCTGCTCTGGAAAGGCCATCGCATCACCTTTTTGGAACGCCCCCAAGCCGCCAAAATCCTGGGAGAGCGTGGGATACGCCTCGACCGCACCCTCGCTCGCCATGACATCCTGACTTTCCCACCCTCATCTTTCCAGATCACCACCTCGCTGCAAGAGGCACTCGAACGCTCAACCTACGATCTAGCCATCTTCGCTCTAAAATCGTTTGACACTCCTGCTGCGGTCGAAACCATGCGTCCATTGGCCACCGCCATGCCCCCACTGCTCTGCCTCTCCAACGGCGTCGAAAACGAAGCCATGCTGGCCGAAGCGCTGGGAGAAAAAGTAGTCCCTGGCACGGTGACCAGCGCGGTTCTGCGCCTGGAGGTTGGAAATGTCAAACTGGAGAAACGGCGCGGCATTGGCCTGGCAAGCCTCCATCCGGCCGCCGGTCAATGGTTCGAGGCCTTTAAGGAGGCGGCCTTACGTCCCCGTCTCTATGCTGATGCCGCATCCATGAAATGGTCGAAGTTGCTGACCAACCTGGTTGCCAATGCCACTTCGGCCATCTTGGACATGAGCCCGGCAGC
>JBKBPX010000085.1:0-10058 GCA_046292855.1 Anaerolineales bacterium | reverse complement strand
GGGACGTCCGCGCTCCCAGGATTCTCACTTCCGGGCGCTTAGGCAGTTCTTTGGCAGGCCGCATCAAGTTCAATAACGCCAAAAGATAAATGGACAGAGCACTAGAGCGCAGAGCTCTTCATTAACGCCCCGCCGCGCACTCGGCGCTCTCGGCGGCAAAACAACCTTTTTGCAGTAGTGTCAGGAGTATAATCAAAGTATGAGCCTCGATCTGATCACTTGGATTGCGTTTGTTGGTGCCTTTCTCCTGATCGTCTTGTTGCACGAGGGAGGCCATTTTGTCGCTGCCCGTCTCCTGGGGATTGAGATAGAAGAATTCGGCATCGGCTTACCCCCGCGTCTATGGCGCTTTTGGAGAAGTCGTGGCTGGTTGCGCGTGGGAGCGCATCGTCTCGAAGTGCTCCCCAACACCGATTTCCCGTTCGATTTACAAAGTGCGATCGGAAAGACGGTGATCGCTGGGGCGCGCCAAGCAGGGGAGCAGTGGCTGCTGACCCGCATCGCCCAGTCTACCACCGCAGAAGCGCTCCCGGAGAGCGTGCAACCACTGGATGCGGAGGGGGATCAATGGCAGATAATTGCCCCCCTCCATGAAGTTCATCCAGGCACCGAGTACACCCTGAACGCTTTGCCACTGGGCGGCTTTGTGCGCCCTCGCGGCGAGAACAATCCGAATATCCCCGCTGGTCTGGCGGCTGCGCCTCCGTGGAAGCGCTTGATTGTGCTCTCGGCTGGGGCCTTCATGAACCTCGTGCTGGGCGTGTTCGTCTATAGCCTGATCTTTATGCGCAGCGGCATTCCGCAACCGGTTGTTTACATCGAAGAAGTGGCAGCGAATTCTCCGGCAGCCCAGAGCGGTATCCGGCCAGGAGATCGGTTGGTGAGCATTAACGGGCAGAGCATTGAAAGCACGGGCGAGGCGCGCAGTCTGGTCTATGCCAACCTAGACCGACCGATTGAAATCGTCCTAGAGCGGGGTGGCACCACCGTTCGTCTGAACGCTGTTCCCAGCAGTGCTCGAGGGGATCAGGGAGCGTTGGGCATCTTGATGTATCAACCCTATGTCCGCCCTTCATCCTGGCTTGTGGCTCTTGGTTATGGGGCAGTGGCGACAGAGGCCTACGTTCGCCAGATACTGACCTTGCCAGCGCTTTGGCTGCGTGGCCAGATTTCAGCCGAAGAGGGACGATTGATCGGCTTGCGCGGTATCTTTGATTTCTTTTCCCAGGCCGTCGAGACGGATGTGACACAGCAGGCCTTTTCGCCGACGGAGCAAAGCCAAACATTGCCCCCACCCAGTCGCACGATGGCGTTGATTGCCGGCCTCACCATCACCATTGGCCTTTTCAATCTCTTTCCCATCCCGGCGCTGGATGGAGGTCGCATTCTGTTCGTTTTGGCCGAACTCGCCCTGCGTCGCCGTGTGCCGCCGGAGTTGGAGAATAAAATCCATCTGGTTGGTCTGACATTTCTCCTGCTTCTGATGATCTACGTGAATTTAATGGACTTTATTCGTCCGATCCGACCATGAGAGGCACACCGTTTGACCATGCCCTTTCCATCCTTGCTCAATCCGAGCGCCCACTCCCGCAGGTCTGGTTACGGGAATTCTCCGATCTCTCGCCGGAGCAAATCCATCAGCTGCTGGATTTGTGGCCGCGCCTTTCGCGCAACCGCAAGTACACGTTTTTGGACGCATTGAGGGCGCTTTTCGACAAAGAGACGCTGGTTTCCTTTGAGGCCATCGGGCGCGCTCTGCTAGATGATGCAGATGGCGGGGTGCGCTGGCGTGCTTTGCGCTTGCTCGAGGAATCCCTGGATGTCCGCTTAGTGCCTTTGTTGCTCCGTTTGTTAGCCCAAGATGGCGATAGCAACGTGCGCGCTGGGGCGGCTGATCTCCTGGGGGCTTTCGTGTACGAGGGTGAAGTGGACAAGCTCCCTTCTCATCTTCTGCACCAAATAGAAGAGGCTTTGCTCGAAGCAGTAGAGCATGATGCGGATGTGGGTGTGCGTCGGGGGGCGTTGATCGCGCTGGGGTATTCGTCGCGGCCGGAGGTCGAAACGCTGATTCGGGCCGCTTATGAGCAGGATGATCCTGAATGGGTGGCAGCCGCTCTCTTTGCGATGGCGCGTTCAGCGAATCCGCAATGGCAGGATTACGTGCTCCCGATGCTCTCCAGCGAACATGTAAATGTGCGACGATCGGCGGTGAAGGCAGCCGGAGAATTGGGGCTGAGCAAGGCACGTCCAATCTTGCTCCAGATGTTGGAACAGGAGCCTGAAGAAGAAGTGTACCGCAGTGCTATCTGGGCGCTCTCCCAAATCGGAGGCGAAAATGTGCGCCTTTACCTGGAAACACTGCTGGAAGAAGCCGAGAACGAAGAGCTGGAAAAGTTGCTCGAAGATGCCCTCGACAATCTGGACTTTACCGAAGACTTCTCTCAATTTGACCTCTTCCGCTTCGATGTGGAAGACCTAGATTTTCCGTTGGAGGAAGACGAAGATTCATTCGATGAGTAGTTCCTATGCTGTTGCCAGCCTTGCTGAACACCTTCGCCATGAATTTGCTTCCCATTCTGCTGCTCAGCGGGGCTGGCTTCGCGCTGGGGAAGACGTTGCAGGTAGAGGCCCGTCCCCTTGGGCAGGTCATCTTTTATCTTTTTACTCCGATCCTGATTTTCAATCTTTTGCTGAATAATCGCCTTTCCTGGGAAGAGATGGTTTATGTTGCTCTCTTTGCCGGGCTGATTTCTTTAATGCTTGGCCTCACCGCAGCCCTTCTGCTGGCGCGCCTCCCTATTCCGCTGACCACGCGCCTGGGGATGATTTTGACCGCCGCCTTTGGGAACACCGGCAACTATGGCCTGCCATTGGTAGCCTTTGCTTTTGGGAAAGAAGCCCTGGCCTACGCCACAATTTATTTTGTGACGAACTCGCTCCTCTTCAATACGGTTGGGGTGGTGGTGGCATCACTGGGACATTTGAACCTGCGGCAGGCGACATGGAACCTTTTGCGCGTGCCTGCTATCCATGCCCTGGCGTTGGCTTTCCTTGTGAACCACCTGGGAGTCACTTTGCCACAACCGCTAACTCGCTCATTGGAGCTGGCCGCCGGCGCAGCCATTCCGCTTATGCTAGTCCTCTTAGGGTTGGAATTGCAAAAGGTGACTTGGGGCAATCACCGGCATTTGCTCCTGGGAGGCGTGACTTTGCGCCTGCTCCTTTCCCCCCTGCTGGCAATCGGGTTGAACTTGTTCTTCGGTTTCGAGGGGAAGGCCCTTCAGGCTATCCTGACCGAAGCGTCCATGCCGGCGGCGATCACGACCACAGTGTTAGCCAGTGAGTATCGGCTAGATATTTCGACGGTCACGGCTGTTGTGTTCCTGAGCACCTTGCTCAGTCCCATTCCCCTGACCCTGCTCATCTTCCTACTTCAGCGCTTGTGATCTCTCATGCGTGCCCTCCTGCTTTTCCCCCTTGTGATCCTGTTGGCCTTCGCTTTTCCAGCGGAGGCTTTTTCCCAAAGCACTTTGTTCCCTCTCCAGGTGAAGGTAGATTACGACTATGCCCAACGCCTGTCCTTCGAGATTCAGGTTGATGCCTCTGTAAAGCTTGCCGCCCCGCGTTTGTTCTTTCAGGTAGAAGGACAACCCTATACCCAGCAGGTTCCTCTGCAGGAACGGGGCAACGGGTATCTGATAGCCGAATACACGGCTCTGGAAGGCATCCCTCCTTTCAGTTACCTGATTTTCTGGATCGAAGCCGAGCGCGGTGGGAACACCCTGGTATCTCCTCATTACCGTTTCCGTTACCTGGATGACCGCTTTCCCTGGCAGACACGCCAAAGCGGGAATATCCGCCTGTCCTGGTATGAAGGGGATGCAGCCTTTGCCCAGATGATGATGGACGTGGCGCAGCGCAGTGTCCAGAAAATTGAGGCAGAAAGTGGCTTGACTTTAGATGCGCCATTGGAGCTTTATATTTACGCTTCCGGCGCCGACCTGCAAAATACGTTGCCCTATGGGAGTGGCTGGGAAAGTGGCCATGCGAGCGCAAATTTGGGAGTGGCCTTGGCAGCGATTACACCGGGACCAAACCAAAGCCTGGTGGCCGAAAGAGTGATCCCCCATGAGATTCTGCACATCTTGCTTTATCGCCGGCTGGGGAATGGGTATGGACTTTTGCCTCTCTGGCTGCGCGAAGGACTGGCTCAGATGGCCGAAATCAATCCGGACCCAGATGCGGAACGTGTGGTCAGGCAGGCGATCACGGAGGGTACGGCCATCCCCCTGAACGAGCTTTGCCAGGTTTTTCCCTTGGAGGCGGGGCGTGCCTACCTGAGCTATGCCGAATCCTCCACTTTTGTGCGTTATCTGCTTGGAACTTATGGCAAAACCTCGCTGCAGGAATTGCTACGCACCTATGCCGAAGGTGTTTCCTGTGAGCAGGGTGTCCGAACGGTCTATGGCAAATCGCTGGCGACGCTGGAGTATGAATGGCGGGTTGCCCTGGTGGGAGGGATACTTTGGCAGAGTGTGTTACGGAATCTGGCCCCTTATCTCTTCATTCTGCTCATCTTTTTGGGCTATCCTCTGATAGCACTCTTCAGGAGGAAATCATGAACGAAGAACTGGCGCGCATTCATGTGTGGGTCAAAGGGCGGGTGCAGGGGGTAGGATTCCGCGCTTTTGTCCTTGGGGAGGCGCAGCGCATGGGGCTACGCGGCTGGGTGCGCAATGTTGGATGGGACCGCGTAGAGGCCGTTGCAGAAGGACCGCGTCATCTGTTGGAGCGTTTTGCCGCCTCCATGCGCATGGGACCACCTGCGGCCCATGTCACCGAGCAGCATATCGAATGGGAGCCTTACGAAGGTTCTTTTCAGACCTTCGAGGTTCGCAGAAGTTGGGGATAAATTGGCGATTGACAGGGATCAGGCTTTAGAGCCGCACCGTCCCCCCTCCACCGTCTACCGTCCACCGTCCACCGTCCAAGAATTGGCTTTAGAGCGGCATGTTTCACAGGGGCACAGAGCGCGGAGATAGTGCCAGCTGTAAATCCCATAATCGTGGCCATCTTCCCAGACGATGGTCAAACCATAGGTGCCGACAGCCTTCACGTTGCTGATGCGTGTGGCAGGTGAATCTTCCAGGCGCACCTCGAAGACTTCCGGCTTGGGGTCTCTGGACATGTTCTCGTGTCCTCCCTGGCAGGAGGCGCAGGGACAGGCGGCGCGTAGCAGGCCGAAAGGATAGACACTCTGATGTCCGTCGTTCCAATCCACGATGAACTCGGCAGTGCGTTTATTGACGGTGATGTTGACAGGTCGTTCGTTCATAAGACTCCTGAAGGTTATGGTTGAGGAGGGGCAATGACGCTGAGATAGTCTGCGGCCGCCCAGCCGGCACGCTGTTCATCATAAGGTGCGACCAGATACCACCAAGTGTAGCCATCGGCCTGACGCGGCCCATCGCGCACCTGATAGACCTCGGCATCATAGCCCAGGAAAAGGAGCGCCGCCTCAAGCCCTGGCGCCGCTCGCAGGCGCAACCCCTGCCCTTCCGTGCCGCTGATCTGAACGTAGGCGCCGATGACGATCCCTTGGCCATTTGGCGACGCTGAAGCAGTGGGCGTCGCCTGACTCGTAGGGATGGGGGTAGGGGTGTGAGTGGGTGCAGGCAAGACAGTCAACACGGCAGAGAAATCCTGGGGTTGGGCAGCCGTAGAAGGGAAAGCCCACAGGCCTCCCCAGGTCAACAAGCACAGGCCCACCGTGACCAGGAAGGTGCCGATCATCATCCCTTTCGGGATGCGGAATGGGCGATGGACGAACCTCATCTTCACGAAACCGGTTACGAAAACCCCACACCGCGCTCTTTGAGGGAGATAAAGCGTCCGCCGGCGATGATCAGATGATCGAGCACTTCGATGTTGAGCAGTTTGCCGGCCTGGACGAGAATGCGCGTCAGGGCGATGTCTTCCGGGCTGGGGGTGGGGTCGCCGCTGGGGTGATTGTGAGCGAGGATAACGGCGGTAGCGTTGCGCCGGATCGCATCGCGAAAGACCTCTGCGACGCGTACCTGTGCCAGGTTCACCGAACCACGATAAATTTCGCGAATTTCCAGCAGGTGGTTGCGGGTGTCTAGCAGGAGCACGCGCAGATGTTCCTGTTCTAGGGCACTCATCTCGTAAGAAATCAGGGCTGCTGCCTCAGCTGGGCTGGAGATGGTAGGACGGGCCTCGCTCCCTTCCAGGGTGAGCCGGCGCCCCAATTCGATTGCCGCCTTAATTTGCGCCGCTTTGGCCTCGCCGACCCCGTGTTGGGCACACAATTCGTCAAACGAGACACGATGTAGCCCGCTCAAGCCGCCGAAGGTCTGGAGCAGACGTTGTCCTAGCTGTACCACGTTCTCGCCAGGCAGGCCGGTGCGCAGCAGGATAGCCAGTAGCTCTGCATTGCTCAAGGCCTGCGCTCCTAGGCTTTTCAAACGTTCGCGCGGGCGTTCGCTTTCGTGCAAATCTGTGATACGATAGACCGCAGGTTTACCCTGGTTCATAAGCCATGTCTCTTATCGCAATTTTGCTTCTCTTGTCTTCTGCCGCTCTTCATGCCACCTGGAATTTGCTTCTGAAGCGCTCGGATGAAAAGCATATTGCTTCCTGGTGGACTGTGGTGATGGGGGGCCTCCTCTCCTTGCCACTCTTGCTCTGGCTGGGTGGGCCGCCCTCCAGCGTGGGATGGCTCTTGCTTGTCAGCATCCTGCTGGAATGTCTCTATTTTATTCTGCTTTCCTATGCCTATACAATGGCAGATTTTTCGCTGGTCTATCCGCTGGCGCGTGGCGCCGCGCCGCTTTTCCTCACCCTCTGGGCCTGGCTTACCCTGGCTGAGCGTCCGAATTTCTGGGGATGGTCGGGGTTGGCGCTGTTACTGGGTGGCTTGATGCTGCTAGGCTATACCCGCCAGGCGCTTTCTAGCGCAAATCGGCGCGGCTTGCTGGCGGCGCTAGGAGTTGCTCTCCTCATCTCCCTGTATACCCTTGTGGATGGCATTGCCGTGCGGCAAGCAGAAGCATCCTCCTATGCCTTGAGCATCTTCACCTTTCTTCCGCTTGCGCTTGCTCCCTTCGCCTGGAAACGCTATGGCTGGAATCGGCTCTACCAGGAATGGCGATCCCATGCTTTGCGATTGATCCTGATTGCTATCTTTGGCACCCTTTCCTACTTTTTGGCGCTCCTCGCTTACCGCATCGCTCCCCTTGGATATGCCGGGGCCATCCGTGAGGTGAGCGTGGTCTTCGCTGCCTGGCTGGGCTGGAAAAGCCTGGGAGAGCGGCAGGGGGTGCGGCGGCTTGCCGCCTCGGTGCTTATTGCGATGGGGGTTTTCCTGATAGGGGGATGGGGGTGAGCGGAGTCGAATGCCTTGCCTTCAGAACCGCATGTGGCGCATACGCTTCTACTTTTTCGACTTTTGCCAGATGGTGAACTAGAAGCGCTTGACGGCTGATTAGCTCGGCATTGCTCTCGCTCAATCCATCGTCCAGCCAGGATTGGTAGGTGGGTATTCTTAGATAGACAGGGTGGTTATAACGCCGTCTCAAAACGGCCACAACGCCTTGTAACACGCGGTGGGGATTCTCTAGATCGGGATGGAACAGGGGCGTGACCATTATCCCTTGCATTCCCTTGTTTAGCAGGAAATAGGCGCGTTCCCCGATCCGATATACCGTCCGATGGTGATGCCCCGGCTCTTCGATTGGGTGAAGCAATGGAGGGACGATCTGGTGGTAGAGTGAAAGGAATTCGGCAAAGGTGTGCTTGCGCGCCACCTCCCATGAGATTTCAGCCTCGCTCGTCGAAGGAGGAAGATGCCAAAGCGATTGCCAGAGATAGGTGGAAAAACGCAGATGGTGCAAGGTGTCTAGAAGCGGAGAGGCTTCTTCTATCTCGGCCAACACATAGAGGTTTCCCCATTCTATGGCTATCCCCAGCAGGGCTTCGAGCAGTGGGAAAAGGGCGGGGGTATCGAGGTGGGAGATCGGCGCCAGGTACAAGAGGTGCGCTAACTCATTGGATGAGCTTGAATGAATGCCACCGGCCAGCGGTCTTTCCCCATCCACAATCAGGCTACAGAGGCGGCGAAGGGGATGAAGATGGGTCAAAAGGCCGGCGGCATTTAGGGGATTTCCCCGTGTCAACAGGCGCGTTGTATCCAGCCCTAGCACTTCATGGCGAAAGCGCAAAAGCTCCGGAATGTCTAACCATTCTACTCGCCGAATGTTCACCCTGTCCCTCAATCTGCTAACGAAAGGAAGTACTCATGGAAACGAGTGTCTGCAGTAAGCTCAGGGTGGAAGGATGTCGCAAGCAGGTGACCTTGCTGGGCGGCTACGATGCGTCCATCCGGGAGCGTGGCCAGCACCCGTGCTTCGCCATATACCGACTCGATGATCGGGGCACGGATGAAGATCGCATGGTAAGGGCGCGGCGATTCACCCAAGCGATTCAGCTCCGGCACGTCAAGATCGGCTTCAAAGGAAGCCACCTGACGGCCAAAGGCGTTGCGCTGGATGGTAATATCCATCAGCCCCAGCAAGGGTTGGGAACGGTGGACATCTTTGGAGAGCAGGATCGCCCCGGCACAGGTGCCCCAGATGGCGTGACTTCGACTAAAATCACGGATCGGCTTCAGGAGGTCGAAGTCCACCATCAGTTTTCCAATGGTTGTGGACTCGCCACCGGGGATGATCAACCCGTCCAGTCCCTCCAGCTGGCGCGGCAGGCGCACCTCCACCGCCTCCACGCCCAGGCGTTGAAGCATCTGGATGTGTTCTTGGAAATCGCCTTGGAGAGCCAGCACACCAATTTTCATCTCGCTCACCACCCTCGTCCGGCAATCCGTTCCGCCTCAGACATTTGTGCGATGCTGCGCCCGACCATCGGTTCACCCAGGTTGCGGCTGACCTCGGCCAGGATAGCCGGGTCGTTGTAGTGGGTCACGGCTTTGACAATCGCCGCCGCCCGTTTGGCCGGATCGCCGCTCTTGAAGATGCCTGAACCGACGAAGACGCCGTCCATGCCCAATTGCATCATCAGCGCGGCATCGGCTGGGGTGGCGATGCCGCCGGCCGCAAAGTTGACCACCGGCAGCCGCCCGAGGCGTTTGGTCTCGAGCACCAGTTCATAGGGGGCAGCGATGCTCTTGGCATAGGCCATCAGCTCTTCATCGGGCATGTTTTGCAGGCGGCGGATTTCGCCCAACACGGCACGGGCATGACGCACGGCCTCGACCACGTCACCGGTGCCGGCCTCGCCTTTGGTGCGGATCATCGCCGCGCCTTCCCCGATGCGCCGCAATGCTTCGCCCAGGTTGCGTGCCCCGCACACAAACGGCACTTTGAAAAGGTGCTTATTGATGTGGTGCTCCTCATCCGCCGGCGTGAGCACCTCGGATTCGTCAATGTAATCCACGCCGATTGCCTCTAGAATTTGGGCTTCCACAAAATGCCCGATGCGGCATTTTGCCATAACCGGAATGCTCACGGCGTCCATAATTTTGAGAATCAGCTCCGGGTCCGACATGCGCGCCACGCCACCCTGGGCGCGAATATCGGCCGGCACCCGCTCCAGCGCCATCACGGCAACCGCGCCGGCATCTTCGGCAATCCGTGCCTGCTCCGGCGTCACGACATCCATGATCACACCGCCTTTAAGCATTTGCGCCAGGCCTTTTTTGACCGCGAAAGTAGCAATCTGCTGTTCCATAGTTCACTCCTGCAGAGAAGATACCAGCGAGGACCCTGATCTGTCCTCATCAGATTTTCTTGCCTGCCCACCCGACTTCAGGGATCAGACGTATCGTCGTAGGACAGCCTTTCCAGGCTGTCGACTTGGACAAGCGGTCGGGAAAGCGTGCGATCATTCTAACACGTATCGCCGTAGGACAGCCTTTCCAGGCTGTCAACTTGGACAAGCGGTCGGGAAAGCGTGCGATCATTCTAACACGTATCGTCGTAGGACAGCCTTTCCAGGCTGTCGACTTGGACAAGCGGTCGGGAAAG
>JBKBPX010000084.1:0-10204 GCA_046292855.1 Anaerolineales bacterium | reverse complement strand
GAGAGCGTCGCGATGAGCATCTTACCTCATCGCGCTGGCTAGTTTCCGCTGAACATGTTGGCGGAGTCTCTTGCGATGGTTGCTCGTTCTTATCTCGCTCCAGCATCAACCAACCCAGGTTGAGACGAGAATTTAAGGTCAGGCTGTCTGGCCATTTGGCTTTGTTATCCGATACACTCTGCCCCGTGATGCCGAAATCGGCCAGAGTTGAGGGGCTGGTGACCCAGGCAGGGCCGGCCAGGGTGTGGACGGGGAAGAACAGCAGGCGCGCGTCGAAAATGCTCACCGTGCCAGCGTAGCCCCCGCCGCCATCTTTGCTCGACCCTTTGGGAGGCTCGCTATTAGATTGAGAAGCGCTATCACTATCCCCTTCGCTCTTCCTGGCCGAGCCAAAGGTGTAACAGATGGGGCAATTCGGTTTGCCACACCCCCTCTGCCCGGCGCACTCTATCTTCCCATAGCGCATGGCGGCATATTGGCGGATGGCGCCGGAGAGCGAAGTGCCCGGAATCTTGGGCAGGTTAGTGCCCGGCTCGCGGACGATGGAAAGGTCCACCCGTCCCAGCCGATAGCCGCCCGTGCCGATGTGCAGCGGGTCGAGCGTCATGATGAGAAAACGTTGCAGATGATACAAGTTGTTGTTCATATTGCCTCCTTTTTAGGCTTGATCCTTTGCGGTTTTTTCCTTGTGTAACGTCATGTGGATTTCGATGGCCTCGCGCATCAGGCCGCGCAGGGCAGCCAGCTCAAGTTGATCCGGGCGCTCCGGGACGCGGACCCCGGCGTCCTCGCGCATCAGGCCGCGCAGGGCAGCCAGCTCAAGGGTTTCGCCCCAAATTCCGGCCTCGTGCAGGACATCCTTCACAAAGCGGCAGAAGGTCTCATCTGCCCGTTGGGCGCTGTAGGGCTGTTCCCATTGGCGGCGTTTGCCCTCGATCAGGCTTTCGATGGCTTTGATCTGGGAAGTGCTCAGGTTCTGGCTGAGCTTCTGCCAAACGGCTTCGAGGGTCTGGATTTCCTCGAGCAGGTAGGGGCGCGAATACTTTTCAGGAGCGAGGCGCTGGCCATTCTGGTCATAAATCACCTCGAAGCGGCGGGCAGTAGTATCCAGGTACTCGTAGTCGAAGGTCGAGGGCATGAATTCCACCCGATCACCTGACCGCAGTTTGGTGACGTGCACCCAGTGCTCGCCATCTGGCCCGACAAACCAGCGGGTGCGTCCGTTGGGCTTGTCCTTCACCTGCCAGTAGGGATACCAGAGGTCGGGAGTTTGCCCATCGCCCATGACGGTGGGGATGGAGAGGCAGACCTCGGTTTCTTCCCTTTTTAGCGTCAAGCAGACTGCCGAAGGCCAATTGTCATTGGACGAATGAGAAGAGGCTTTGGAGATAACCCACGTTTCGCGTTGCTGCGGACGCGCCAAGATGCGCCGACCGGTCTCAATGGCGGCGGCAAGCGGTGTGCGCCGGCCAAAATAGACCACGCCCAGCGTGAGCGGCAGGCGGTTGCGCACTTTGCCCATCTCGCGCTCGTATTTGGCTTGGATGGCTTTCACCACCTCCAGGGCGCGATTGGCCGGGACCAGGGCCATAAAGGTGCGTGGCTCGGCGAGGATGGGGATGGCGGGGGTGTAAGTATCGGAGAGTTGGCGCACCTCCTTGACCTTAATCTTGCCCCATGCTTTGTTCTTGCCACCGTAGCCGACCGGCTCCTCCAGCCTGAGGGGCTGGCCTTTGGTCTTTTCTAGCGCTTCTTTCACCGATCGGCCTAAGAATTCAGGCTTGGCCAGGTAGTCCAGGTTATCACAGGTGATGAAGCGCTGCTTATTGCTATCCCAGACCACACTGAGATGGATGCCGTTGACGACCAGTTCGTAGGTGTGGAAGGGGCCCAGGTTAAGGCTGTCCCCCTTCGCGGGGATGATCTCCAGCCGGGGGCCGGCCGACCCGACGACCAGGCCGACCAGGGACTTTGCCAGGGGGAGGTCCTTTTGGGTGGGAGCAACTTCCTGCCAGAAGCCTCGGGTGGTCTCCCAAATGCGGCGCAGGCGGGCGGGGGAGGGCTGCTGGCGCATGAGAGCGAGTGCAAGCAAATGGGCTTCGCGCTGGTCACGGCTTAAGTCGCTATCGCCAACGTAAAAGTCGTATGTGTCAGCAAAACTGTTCCCAACGCGCTGGTAGGGAAGCAAAAGATAGTCCAGCAAAGGCGTTTGACTGCCTGGTTGTTGCGACGATTGAAGCGCCTGTTGGATTTCATCAACGAACTGCTTGTAAGCGAAACTGTATTGACTGTTTTTTTGCTTCCGGTCTTGTAAAGTTCGAGCCGATGGTTCAAACGCCATAATGCTGGCAAGGGCTTCACCAGTCAGCCAGTGCTCTAAGCCAAATCTGCCTACGATCAGCGCCAAACGCCCGTTCTCATCAGCCACTTCGTCAGTCCAGACGGTTGTGCGGAGATTGCAAACCCAGATGGAAGCGCGTTCCGCACGGCGCCTTTCACAGATTCCGCAAACATTGCGGCTCAGCGCCTTTTGATTGAGGGGCTTATCCTTCCCCTCGTATCCTTGAGGTCGTACACCGCAAACAGAGCAGACATCGGTTGTTTTTTGACTGGATTGCCATATCGAAAGCACTTCTTGCGGATTAGGGGAGGACGGCGGCAATTTCTCGCTTATCAATCGGCCCAAAGAAAGTACGGTGCGCGTTCTATCGCTCAATGTCAAGGTGAACGTCGCTTCTCCTTCAAGTTCTCTCTGAGAAATTTGTTGCAAGTGTTGTTGTAATGTAGCAATACCACCTTCTAAGGAAGCGATGAGCAAATCGTCAACGTCAGGCACAAGGAACAGGCTGCCGTTTTCATCGCGATAGACTTCTGCGCCAAGGGGATAATCTTCTTCAAGCAGCCGCTGTACACTATCCAACGCGCGCTCAATAGCCGCCTTTCGTCCCAGCAGATCGGTCAACTTTGCCGTTTGCCCCCAAAATTGCAAACCATCTATGCCCACACGCAAGATTCGCCAGTGATATTTATCTCTCACATTCTTTTGCTGGGGCTCTTTCCAGCCCAGTAATAAGTTCTGTGCCAACGCTGCCTTGAAAACGGCCACACTTGCAAAGGTTTGGTCAAACAGGCTAACGTCATTGATAGGTTGTCGAGTCTCAGCGACCGTGAGAAGAAAATCTTCTCGAATCCTGGTCAAGAAAGCTTGGCGAAAAGTGTGCCAATCAATTTGGTTTAGGTTGTTTCGTAACTGGTCGAGTTGCCCTTCAAGCCAAGCATAAAAAACCTGACGCGCATTTTGAATCTGTTGCGTGTCAATCGGATGAGTTTCATATCCAAAGGCGGTAGATAAATACACGCTTCCTTTGCGGTCAGGAATGAAGCGCTCTAAAGCGCCCTTCTCACTGGCGGACCCACGTCCATGGGCGTCTTGCATCAAACGCTGAAATCCCGTTGGCGCTTTGGGGTTTTGGTGTTCTGTAACCAAGCTGGCAATGCTGAGGTCGCCTGCCTGAAATCCTTGAACGCCCATTTGCACCCAGATTTTTCCTGCCCAATTTTCTTCTAACAATTGATTCAATTTAGGAAATTTCTGGGGTATGTCTTGGGGAATCTCAGTGGCTAACTTGTGATTGCCATTAAGAAAATCTTCATGGAACTTTCCAAGCATGTGCAGCCACGCCGCCACCTCCGCCAGGAGCAGGGCTTGGCGGTTGTCTTGTAAGATTTTCCAATCCGGTGTCATGGCTGATTCCCTCCTTCTACTAGTTCACGGCAAACGTCCAAAACGAAGGTCGCCTTGTGCAGGGCTTCCTCAGGGTCGTTCTCCTCGTAGAGCATTTCCGGGGCAGGCTGAGCTCTTCGTCGCCGTAGAAACTCCGTTCGCGCTCGGCCGCCAGTGCCCGGGAAATGGAGGCCAGTTTGGGAATATGAGCGGCGAACTCGGGCGGGAAGCGATGGCGGTTCTGGCGCAAAACCACTCCTACATCGTGGATGCGGGGTACCTCCAGCCCGGCCCACCACAGAGCGCCCTTGAGCGCCAGTTCGACCGCTTCCTGAGCGCGCCGCAGCGTCAGATTCCACATCTTTCGATCGCGGAGGTGTTGAGCCTCTTGCAAAATCAGTTCGGCTCTCCTCAGGTTGGAGCGCGCCGCCTGGTGACTTTTCATAGCGTAATCGCCTCCCCCGGTTGAAAATCCGGTTTCAGGTCCCAATAGCGCAGGCGGCCCAGTTGCTTCCGTTCGGCGCCCAGGGCCTGCAAGCGTTCCCTCAGGCGCTGGAGAATATGGGCAAAAAAGCCGTTGCGGTCGAACAAAAGGATGGCCTCCTCGGTCAGGTCTAGGTAAAGTGGGAAGGTCTGTTTTGCCTCGGCTTCGGTTTTGATGATTTCGGTGAAATCGGTCAGGCAACCTTGCTCCCACAGGCGTTCCAGATCGGGCTGGAGTCTCTCTCGCACCGCGGCGAGATACTCCTGACGGCGAAAGATGCCGGAGGGCAATTGGCGACAGATGATCAGCAGGTCAATATCCGAATCGGCGCGGGCTTCACTCCGGGCTACCGAGCCGAAGAGAATGACTGAAGTCAGATTCTCGCCAAGAGTATCTTGAGCCACGGCCGCGTAACGTTGGGCTAGGTCCCGTAAAAGGGCATTAAGCGAAGCATCTTCTGGCATCTTTCACCTCCTGCGCCAGTTGGCTCAAACAGTTCGGTGGCTTTCCATCAGGGCACCTGTCCATATCATGCAGCCACGCCGCCATTTCTGCCAGCAGCAGGGCGTTGCGGTTATTGGCAAGAATTTGAAGACTGGAAAGCGACATCTTTCACCTCCTGTGCCGTCATTGGAGCATGGTTGCGCTATTTTTATCCTTCCCTCCCACGTAGATTGTTCAGAGTTTGTTCGATGAGCTGCAGGGTTTGGCGGGCAATCTCAAGAGCCTGGCTGGCATCTTGTGCATCGGGCAGTCCATGTGGCAACGAGCCGGGCAACGCATCAGGATAGCGGGTAGGGATGTAGAAACGATCCAGGAGCTGGACCTCGAGTGCAATGGCTGAAAGCGGGTTGGGGTCGAGCAATCCCAGCAGGTCCACCAGGCTGTGAGTGCGCGGCGGTGTCTGGCCCTGGCGCGCCAGCAGTCCCTTGACCGCTTTTTCGGCGCATTGCTGGCTATGGAAACAGGCCTGATTATACAGACCCTCGCTTATTGCCAGTTCTGCCATGCGCAGGTCTTCACGAGCAAAAACCAGCCAGTTTTCACTCTCGTTCATAGAGCACCTTCCCTTTTTCCACAATTTCCCGGCGCACAAAGGGGCGATCTTGGCTGAGTTGAGCAAACTCTTCGGGCGTGTACACGAGAATATCTACGCCCACTTGTGGTTTTAGCAATTCCATGACTTCACAGGTGCGGTCCAGAAATTTCCGCTCGGTCTCTTTGATGATGACCAGGTCAATATCCGACCACTCTTCCACATTGCCCGAAGCCAGTGAGCCGAATAGCAGGATGCGCTGCGGGGCGTAGTGGGTGCGCAAGACCTGAACACAGCGTTCCAGTTCGGCTTCCAGAAGGGCGCGGCGGCGTAAAGATTTTTCCGCAACGGTCGTCGGCGTGCTCATCCTTCACCTCCCCTGGTCAACTGCTGCGCCGCCTGACCGGCCAAGTTTACCAACTCGTCGAACGAGTTGAACTTCCGGGACGGCCAAGCCGGGGTCGGCACGGGCGGTGGGCCGGCGACGGCCGGCTCCGGTTGCGGGCGCTGTTCGGCCAGGGCCCTGCCCTCCCGCTCCCACCAGGCTTTGGCTTTCTCGTAGAGTTGCCGGTCGGCCTTTTTCATAGCCTTGAGTTCGGCCTCGCTGCGCTCGCGGAAGGTGCCGTCGGGGTTCCGGTATTCGGGCTTGAGCCGGTCGGGCGCTTCCAGGTAGCGGGGCAGGGCTGGTGCTGGCGCAGATGGCGTCTCCGGGGGAGGCACCGCTAACCCCTGGATGCGCAGCGTCAGCACCCCGTTTTCAACCCTCTCTTTCGCCACTCCATACCCACTTGTGCGCTTGGCGGAGAAACCATAGATGGTGAACATGGCCTGCAAGCCTTCGGCGACGAGTTGCAGGTCTTCGGCGGCCTGCCGGCAGATTTCGGCTTCGTCCTGCCCGATCAGGTCAAAGGGGACGTAGAGGAGGGAGAAGGTGCCCTGAGCGGTGGCAGGGACGCTCTCCAGGTAGATGGGGTGCGTGCCGGCTTTGGTCTTGCGCGAATGCGGGTTGATAACTTTCACATCAATCAGATTGAAGAAGGTCGGGTAGAAGGTCAACCGTCCGCTATGGTGGGGAGGCGGATCATCCGCTTTCACCCCATAGTGATTGCGCAACAAGCGCTCATACTCGGCGCGGGCTTCACTCCGGGCTACCGAGCCGAAGAGAATGACTGAAGTCAGATTCTCGCCAAGAGTATCTTGAGCCACGGCCGCGTAACGTTGGGCTAGGTCCCGTAAAAGGGCATTAAGCGAAGCATCTTCTGGCATCTTTCACCTCCTGCGCCAGTTGGTTCAAACAGTTCGGTGGCTTTCCATCAGGGCAACTGTCCATATCATGCAGCCACGCCGCCATTTCTGCCAGCAGCAGGGCTTGTTTATAGTACAACTTTTCCAAGTCAAGACTCTGGCTCATTTCGTCCTCCTTCTGGCAAGAGCGCTTTTTGGGCTTTACTGACTTCTTCCAACAACTTTTCGAAAGTGTCGAACTTGCGCTTGAACCACTGCCGGGTAGGTTTAGGGGCAGGCTCTGCAGGGGCGGGCGGTTTTTCGGAGAGGGCTTTGCCCTCGCGCTCCCACCACTTTTTGGCTTTCTCGTATTCCTGCCTTTGTGCTTTGGTCATTTGGGCCAATTCTGCTTGGCTGCGTTCACGGAAAGTGCCTTCAGGAGTAAGGTACTCATCTTTGAGTTTGCCCGGTGCTTGGAGATACTTGGGCAATTCTTGTTTGGCAGGTGGAGAAGGAGACACAGGTGGCGATGAAGGCTCCTCGATGCGGATTTGGAAGAAGCCGTTGTTCTCCTGCGCCACTTCATACTCGCTCGCCGGGTGTTCAATCGGAGGCGGCGTGGGCACTTGGCCGTCACTCACATGTTCTTGCGCCACTCCATACCCACTTGTGCGCTTGGCGGAGAAGCCGTAGGTGCGCATCATCTCTTTGATGCCTTCGGCGACACGTTGGAGGTCTTCAAGTGCCTGTTTGCAGATTATCTCTTCGTCCTGCCCGATCAGGTCAAAGGGGACGTAGAGGAGGGAGAAGGTGCCTTTTGCACGGGAGGGGACGCTCTCGAACAATATCGGGTTCTTTCCGACGCGGCGTTTACGATCATGGGGATTGATGATTTCGAGACTGGTTTGGGTGAAGAAGGTGGGGTAGAAATACAGACGACCGGCCTGCCCACCTTCTTCGCCGCGCATTTCTCCAAACAACCGCTGCATTTGTTCATCGTCTTGCTTATCATGTCCCAATTGCCACAGCGCCGAATATAGGTTGCCTTTCCAAGCGGTTGAGCGCACCATCGGCAAGCCAAAGACTTTATCGCGGACAATCGGATTGTCTATGATGTAGAAGGGGGTATCGTCTTTGGAGATGTAGGGCTTGGCGAGGGTGAAGGTGAATTTCAGGAACCACGAACCAAAAGGCAAGAGTGCAAGTTCTATCGAGGGTTTAGCTATCATTTGCCAGGGTCCGCTGTCAGGCTCGGAAAGCGCCACCTTGCCCGCTTGTTTGCTCCACTGCCCGCGCAAAGCGTCCGCTTCTTTCTTTTTGCCATTTGCAATCAGCGAATGGTAACGGGTTGTGAACTCCTCGGCGCTTTGTGGACTGGTTTTTTCCGCTAGCTCAACGAAATAATCCAGGCTCATTTTGTTCCTCCTGCGGCTTTCAGAATATCTTGACCAAGCACTTCCGAGACTTTCTGGGCTTCTTTACCAAAAATGTATTGAATATACTGTTCCAGCAGGTTTTTTAATTCCCGCACGCTCTGTAATTTGTGCTGAACTTCTTGCGGCCAAAATGCCCAAACACGCAATATATACACATTTGGGTTGCCTTGTTTTTGATAAGGCATTCCGAAAAAGACTCGCCCAGCAGTGCGAAGTTCTTCTTCGATCCGCTTCTCATTGCCTTTTGGTCCCCACTGAGAACGTGGACCAAGCAATTGGTCGAGTTCTCTTAGCTGCTTTGGATCGCTTGATTCTTGCCACCTCTTTTGTTTCAACCATTGCCGCATTCCCCAATTGCCTGAGCCTTTATAGCGCAAATCAAAAACGCACGGGATGTAACTCTGTTCTTGGATTTTCTGAGATGCGCCTATGTGGGCATTCCTTTGCATGAAAACGCTGAGTTTGCTTTTTGGAATCTCGAAAGTAAGACTAACGAAATTATGCATGTTGAACGGCGTATTGACTTCAGGCCCGGTTGAGCGGAGAAAGCCGCTTTGGATTTTTGCTTGCAGTTCCTGCAATCCCCTTTCCAGGCTGATGTCATTCAACTCTGGCGGAAAGGCAATTTGTCCAAAGCCATGCTGCATCCGGGCGCCAATCCCGCCGTATGCGGCTGCAACCCTCAAAATAAGTGCCAACTGGGTTTTGGCGTACTCTGCATCTTGGCGTCGGGGAATAAATTGCAGGCGCACATTGCCATAAGGTACTTTTATCGAATCAATGTTCTGATTTTCGCCGCCAAAGACCCGTTTTAGCCAACCCTGATTCATCCTGATCGTGGTTCTGAAATGTAAAGGGGTTATAGGCACGTCAATTGCCCGTAATTGAAACAAGCGTGCCCAGCCCGTAGTGCCAAAAAGGTAGCAAACGGGACATACACTGTGAAGCCCAGCATGGATGGCTTCAAGTTCAGTTTTGCCGTCTTTTTTGGCTTGCTCATAGGCTTTTGTGTCAAATTCGCACCGTGCTTTTGGTTCCTCGCCCGTCGGGTCACACGCATAGCCGCCCAGGCCGCGCATGAGGGCCTCGTACCACCAGCGCAACGAGCCGAGGAGGCCGGTCTCATGCAAGCAGTCGCAGGTCTGGTCCACGCCGCCGGTCTCATGCAAGCGGTCGCAGGTCTGGTCTACGCCGCCGGTCCAGAGAGGGGTAAGGGTCTTGAGGGTGATGGTCAGGGAGTTAGCCATGGATTTCCTCCTTATCGAGAGTAGCAGGCGATTTGAGAAAGGGCATCTCTCTTCTCTTTACAAGTCTTCCGGTGGAGCGAGCAGCCAGGACATTTTCCGTCGTTGTGGATGGATTGAGAGTAGTTTAGCATGGTTTTGGCGAAATAGGTGTTTATTACGCTTCTAGCTTTCCACCTTCGATCCTCCTCGTCATCCCCATCCCTTGTGTCGTCTTGCGCCCGACGCCGCTGAAGAAGGCCAGGTCGGCCAGCAGGTTGAGGGCGCGCGCCAGGGGGGTATCCTCCGGGCGGATGAATTGGTATTCCACCTGTCCCACCGAGCCGAGTTGCGGATGGTTCTGCAATTGGATCGGCTTGCGCTCCAGGCGATGCACTACCAGACGCAAATTCGCCTCGGCATACTTTTCCACCGCCGCGACCAGGTCCTCGCCGCTCAGTGCCTTCCAGGCCGTGGCCAGGTTACCGAAGACCAGGCGCGGGTAGGGGATGAGTTCGTAGTGTTGCCCCAAACTGAACGAAGTCGGCGAGTGAAATTCCAGCGTGATCGAGGCCGGAGCGGGTTCGTCGAGTCGCCGCTGCAGGTCTTCGAGGGTGACAAAGCCGGCCCAGGGATGGCTGCCCGGCGTGCTCAAGATTTCGCTCACGGCAAAGTGTGCATCGCCCAGGCGGATCCTCGGCAATTCCTTCCCGCGGACATCGAGAAAGTACTCGATGAAGGTGCGGAAGAGGGCCTCGTTGAGCATGGTCACGCGCAGCCAGCATTGCCAGCCCTCGCGCAGGTAGACTTCGGAGGTCTTGCGCTCCGAGCGCGGCAGCCCCATGACCGGGCTGACGGTGAACGGTTTGCGCTCCCCCTTGCCGCGCAGATCGTGCAACTTGGCCGAGAGATCGGGGTCAACAGCTTCCACGATGCTAAAAAAAGCGCCGTGCGCGTGCTGCCCGCCCGGTGGGGGGATGGTGACCGAGTGGAGGTTGAGGAGGTGGATGACAGAAGAGTATAGTTTCATTAGTCGCGTGGTCGCGTAGTGGCGTGGTTGCGTGATTAAGTGATAAG
>JBKBPX010000083.1:0-10393 GCA_046292855.1 Anaerolineales bacterium | reverse complement strand
GCTGAACATGCCTGTGTACTTCACCGCTCGCTCTGTCGCGTTAAACCAAAAGAAACGTTGCTGAGCGCGAAAACCTTGACAAATTCCAAAAAGTGTATATAATCCGCGCCCAATTTATGGCGTCTTTGGTGCTCTCCCTTAGCATTCTCCTGACTATTGCGGTCCTCATCCTTATTGAGGGCCTATTTGTGGTTAGGATGGCTGAGGTGAGAGAAGAGATGACCGATAGATAGCCATATAAACTCATCGTACCAAAGGCCACCCTAACCACACAGGGTGGCTTTTTTTGATTTTTATTCCAGCGAGGGTCTATGCGCTCTGAAATTATCAAACGAGGTTTTGAGAAAGCGCCCCACCGAGCGCTCCTGCGTGCGACGGGCATAGGCGAGGAGGATTTTGAGAAGCCCTTCATCGCCATCGTCAACTCCTACGTGGATATCGTGCCCGGTCACGTGCATTTGCAGGAATTCGGCAAGTTGGTGAAAGAGGCCGTGCGTGCCGCAGGCGGCGTCCCCTTTGAATTCAATACCATCGGCGTAGATGATGGGATCGCGATGGGACATGCGGGGATGAAGTATTCGCTCCCTTCCCGCGAGTTGATTGCCGATTCGGTCGAAACCATGATCGAAGCGCACCAATTCGATGCCATGATCTGCATTCCCAATTGTGACAAGATCGTCCCAGGCATGCTCATGGCCGCGGTGCGGGTGAATATCCCCACCATCTTTGTTTCCGGTGGACCTATGGCGGCCGGCAAAACGCCAGAGGGAGAAGTGATTGATCTGATCTCCGTCTTCGAGGGGGTTGGGGCATATGCCGCTGGGCAGATTGACGAACAACGCCTGCTCACCCTCGAGCGCTATGCCTGCCCAGGATGCGGTTCCTGTTCTGGCATGTTCACGGCCAACTCTATGAACTGCCTGAGCGAGGCGCTCGGCATTGCCCTCCCCTTCAACGGCACCGCCCTGGCAAAGACAGAAGAGCGCACCGCATTGGCACTCCAGGCCGCGCAGCAGATCATGGAATTGATCCGCCTCGACCTGCGCCCACGCGAAATTATCACCGCGGAAGCAATTGATGATGCCTTTGCATTGGATATGGCCATGGGCGGGTCCACCAATACCGTGCTCCATCTCCTGGCAATTGCCCATGAAGCTGGGCTGGACTATCCCCTTGAACGGATCAATGCGATAGCCGCAACCGCACCCCACCTTTGCAAGATCAGCCCCTCTGGCCCCTGGCATATGGAAGACCTCCATCGCGCCGGCGGCATTCCGGCCGTCCTCAATGAAATCCAGCGCAGCCGAGGAATGCTCCACCTGGAACGCCCAACCGTCAGCGGCAAATCGTTCGGCGAAACCCTGCACGGCCATGAGATTCGGGATGAGAGGGTGATCCGCCATGCCGAGAACGCCTATTCGCAGCAAGGGGGATTGGCCATCCTCTTCGGCAACCTTGCGCCGAAGGGAGCGGTGGTCAAGACGGCCGGGGTCTCTCCCGAAATGATGCGCTTTGAAGGCCCAGCCATCATTTTTGAATCGCAGGAGGAAGCATTGGAAGGCATCCTCGGCGGAAAGGTCAAACCGGGTGATTGCGTCGTCATTCGCTATGAAGGGCCAAAGGGCGGACCGGGCATGCAAGAGATGCTCGCGCCTACTTCGGCCATCATGGGCATGGGATTGGGAGAAAAGGTTGCCCTGATCACAGATGGACGCTTTAGCGGCGGGACGCGCGGCGCCTGCATCGGACATGTTTCGCCCGAAGCGGCCGCGCGCGGCCCGATTGCGGCCTTACGCAACGGCGATCGCATCCGCATTGATCTATACGCTCGCCGTCTGGATGTGGCCCTGAGCGATGCCGAAATCGAACAACGATTGGCCGCGCTTCCGCCTTTTACACCGAAAACTTCCTCTCGCTGGCTGCGCCGCTATTCGCATTTTGTCACCAGCGCAGATACGGGCGCAGTTCTTAACGAAAAACTAGTTTAGGAGGTGTCATTATGAAACTGAAAGGAGCACAAATCTTATGGGAAGCTTTGGTGCGCGAGGGGGTTGAGATCGTCTTTGGTTACCCAGGTGGCGCAATTATGCCGGTCTATGACGCCATGCTGGACTATCCGGTGCATCATGTGCTCACGCGCCATGAACAGGGGGCGGCCTTCATGGCAGATGGCTATGCGCGGGCTTCCGGCAAGGTCGGCGTTGCCATGGCGACTTCTGGGCCGGGGGCGACCAACCTGGTCACTGGCATTGCAAATGCCATGATGGACTCTATCCCGGTTGTGTATATCACCGGCCAGGTAGCGGCTCACCTGATCGGCAGCGATGCATTCCAAGAGACGGATGTCACCGGAATCACCTTGCCGATCACCAAGCATAACTATCTGGTGACGCGCGCCGAGGAGATCGCCCGCGTGGTGCATGAGGCCTTCCATATTGCCCGTAGCGGGAGGCCCGGTCCGGTGCTCATTGATCTCTGCAAGAATGCGCAAATTGAGGAAGCCGAGTTTGACGCCTATCCGCCCCCCATTCGACTGCCGGGTTACTGCCCGATTGCGCGTGCGCCACAGCAATTGCTGCGCAAAGCAGCGCGTCTGATCAACCAAGCCCGCCAACCGGTCATCTTGTGTGGTCATGGCGTGCTGATGTCGCAGGCAGAGGAGGAAGTGCTTTACCTGGCAACCAAGGCTCAAATTCCGGTAGCCAGCACCCTGCTCGGCCTGAGCGCCTTCCCGGCTTCACATCCGCTCAGCCTGGGCATGATGGGCATGCATGGCGAAGTGCATACCAACCTGGCCATCCAGAATGCCGACTTGCTGATCGCCTTGGGCATGCGCTTCGATGACCGCGTAACCGGCTTGCTGAAGGCCTATGCCCCCAAAGCCGCCAAAATCCACATCGAAATTGATCCGGCCGAGATCCACAAAAACGTTTACGCCGATGTGCCACTGATCGGCGATCTGAAAACCGTGCTAGGCGATCTCATTCCCTTGGTGGAAGAGAACGACCACGCAGAATGGCTAGAACAGATTCGGGCTTGGAAGGAGGAAGCCGATCGGCGGAGCATCATGAACTGGCCGGCAGATGGAAAGTTACACGTTCCGCACCTGGTCCGCGAAATTTGGAATGCCACCGAAGGAGATGCCATCCTCACCACCGATGTTGGTCAGCATCAGATGTGGGCTGCGCAATATTACGCTTTCGAAAAGCCCAACCGCCTGATCACTTCCGGCGGGTTAGGTTCAATGGGATTTGGTTTGCCGGCTGCCATCGGCGCCTGGTTTGCTCAGCGGGAGCGGGAAGTGTGGGCGATCGTCGGGGATGGTGGCTTCCAGATGACGGCTGCAGAATTGACCACCGCCGTTCAGGAGGGGGCAAACGTCAAGGTGGCAATCATGAACAATAACTTTTTGGGCATGGTGCGCCAATGGCAGGAGTTCTTCTTCGCCAAGCGCTATTCGGCAGTGGATATGCTCACGCCGGACTTCGTCAAGCTTGCGGAAGCACACCGCGTGCCGGCACGCCGCGTGAGCCGGCCGGAGGAGGTGCAGGAGGCCCTAGCTTGGGCACGCCAAGTCAAAGGTGCGGCCGTGATCGAATTCCAAGTCGAACGCGAGGACGCGGTGTATCCCATGGTGCCGCAGGGCGCGGCGCTCCATGAGATGCTACAACGTCCTTTTCCTGAGGAGATAAGGAGGTGAAAATGCGCTATACCTTTGTCGTTCTGGTCGAAAACAAACCGGGGGTTTTGAACCGGGTGGCCTCACTCTTCCGCCGCCGCAATTTCAACATCGAGTCATTGGCGGTCGGGCCGACAGAGAACGCCGAGATTTCCCGCATGACCATCGTCGTGGAATGCCCGAACGGGGATACAGACGCGCATCGGCTAGAGGCCAATCTCTACAAGCTGGTAAACGTGATTGACGTGCAAGATGTGACCCATTTGCCCGTCGTGGCACGTGACCTGGCCCTGATCAAGGTCAAAGCCGGCCCGGAAAAGCGCGCCGAGGTGAACAACCTGGCCTCTATCTTTCGCGGGCGCATCATCGATGTCGCTCCCGACTCCCTGACGATAGAGATCACCGGCACCGAGGACAAGATCGAAAGCCTGATCGAGTTACTCCGCCCCTTTGGCATCCTCGAAATGGCGCGCACCGGTCAAATCGCCATGACGCGCGGCACGCAAAGCGGCATTCGGCGCATGCCCGGCTTGGGCAGTTACTACGAAAACGAGTTTGAGCTGAGCGAAACGTTTTCATAAACCTGGAGGACAAAATGGCAAGGATCAACTTTGGTGGTGTAGTGGAAGAGGTGGTCACGCGCGAGGAATTCCCCCTGGAAAAGGCGCGCGCAGTGCTCAAGGACGAGGTGATCGCCGTGATCGGCTATGGGGTGCAGGGACCGGCCCAGGCGCTAAATATGCGCGATAACGGCTTGCGCGTGATTGTGGGGCAACGGGAAGGGGGGCCCTCCTGGGAACGTGCGCTGAACGATGGTTGGAAACCGGGCGAAACGCTCTTCCCCATCGAGGAGGCCGTGAAACGAGGCACAGTGATCCAATACCTGCTTTCGGATGCCGGGCAAAAGGAGCAGTGGCCAAGCGTGGTGAAGCACTTGAAGGAAGGCGATCTGCTCTACTTTTCGCATGGCTTCGCCATTACTTTCAAAGAGCTGACCGGCGTGGTTCCGCCGCCTTATGTGGATGTGGGTTTGGTAGCGCCAAAGGGATCGGGGAGAAGCGTGCGCGCCAATTTCCTGGCCGGGTCCGGCATCAATGCGAGCTTTGCCGTCTATCAGGATTTCAGCGGCCGGGCGCGAGAACGTGTGCTGGCATTGGGGATTGCGATCGGCGCCGGCTATCTCTTCCCCACCACCTTCGAGCACGAGGTCTATTCTGATCTCACGGGGGAACGAGGAGTGCTGATGGGGGCGCTGGCCGGCCTGATGGAGGCGCAATATCAACTCTTGCGGCGCCATGGTCACTCCCCTTCCGAAGCCTTCAACGAAACGGTAGAGGAACTTACCCAATCCTTGATCCGCTTGGTAGGGGAAAACGGGATGGACTGGATGTATGCAAACTGTTCCACAACTGCCCAACGCGGCGCACTGGACTGGAAGGGACGCTTCCGGGAAGCGGTTGCGCCACTCTTCGAGGAGCTTTATCAGAGCGTGGTCTCCGGTCAGGAAGCGCGCATTGTCCTGGAGGCCAATAGCCGCCCGGATTACCGTGAGCAGCTAGAGCGAGAACTGGCTGAAATGCGCAATTCGGAGATGTGGCAAGCCGGCGCCATGGTGCGTGCCTTGAGGCCCGAAAACTGGGGCAAGATCCCCATCCAATTTGTGAACGAACCCACCCGATAAGGAGGTATGCCATGAACCTGGAAAAGAATCCCATGATCCAAAGCGACATCGTGAAGATTTTCGATACTACCCTGCGAGATGGTGAACAATCGCCAGGTGCTTCCATGACCTCCACAGAAAAACTGGAGGTAGCACGTGCGTTGGCTCAACTGCGCGTGGACATCATCGAAGCAGGCTTCCCGGCCGCCTCACCAGATGATCTCGAGGCGGTGCGGCGCATTGCCATCGAAGTGGGCAACCCGAAACACCCTGAACCAGGCCAGAAGATACCGGTGATCGCCGCCCTGGCACGCGCCAATAAGCAGGATATTGATAAGGCTTGGGAGGCGGTGCGCGAGGCACAAAAGCCCCGCATTCACACCTTCTTGGCCACCTCCCCTATCCACATGAAATACAAGCTGCGCATGGAGCCTGAGGAGGTGGTGGAACGGGTGGCCGAAATGGTCGCCTATGCTCGTTCCCTCTGTGAAGATGTCGAGTTCTCCCCGGAAGATGCCGGGCGTTCAGACCCCGAGTTCCTCTACTTAGTCCTGGGAGAAGCCATCAAGGCCGGTGCGACCACGCTGAATATCCCCGATACGGTCGGCTATACCATCCCCGATGAATTCTACCGTCTGATCAAGGGCATCATCGAAAACACACCCGGACTGCACGAGGGCATCACCATCTCCGTGCACTGCCACAATGATCTCGGCCTGGCCACAGCGAACACGCTGGCAGGAATCCTGGCCGGCGCGCGTCAGGCAGAAGTCACCATTAATGGGATCGGGGAGCGCGCCGGGAATAGCTCGTTGGAAGAGTTGGTCATGCTCCTGCGAACCCGTTACCCCGTGCTCGGCCTGCGCACCGATATTGATACCACGCAAATTGCCCGCGTTAGCAAGTTGGTCAGCAGCTATACCGGCATCGTCGTCCAGCCAAATAAGGCAATTGTGGGGGCAAATGCCTTCGCCCACGAAGCCGGCATCCACCAAGATGGAATGCTCAAACATCACCTGACTTACGAGATCATGCGGCCAGAAGATGTGGGCGTGCGCCAAAGTCGATTGGTGCTGGGGAAGCATTCCGGCCGCCATGCCTTGCGCAAGCGCCTGGAAGAACTCGGTCACCCCGTGAACGAGCTGGAATTGGATGCCCTCTTTGAGCGCTTCAAGAAGCTAGCCGATCGGAAAAAATTCATCACCGATTCCGACTTGGAAGCCCTGATCGCAGATACACATTATCAAGCGCGGGAACTATACGGCCTGGGCAGCATGGAAGTGACCTGCGGAACGGTCGGCACACCCACCGCCCGTGTGCAATTGCGCCTGCCAGATGGCACCTTCCAGACCCATGTTGCGCAGGGGACCGGCCCGGTGGACGCCACCTACAAGGCGATTGATGCCATCGTCAACATCCCTTGCGAGCTTGTGGAATACAACGTCCATGCCGTCACGGAAGGGATTGATGCCATCGGTGAGGTAACCGTGCGCATTCGCCCGAAGAACGGCGGCAGGAACACCGTGCTGGATGCACAGACGGAGGCGGAATACCTGCGCGTCTACGGCGGCTACGGCGCGGATACAGACATCGTTGTAGCCAGCGCAAAAGCCTATCTGAACGCTTTGAACAACATGATCACCTCACGCTTGGAGCAAGAGACCGGCGTGAACAACGATTACGGTGTAATGATGTAGGAGGTCAGATGCCCAAAACGCTCTTCGAAAAAGTGTGGGATGCGCACCTGGTGGCGCAGGAAGAAGGAGCGCCGGCGATTCTATATATTGACTTACACCTGGTGCACGAGGTCACCTCTCCGCAGGCCTTTGCTGGATTGCGTCAACGTGGGCTGAGGGTGCGCCGCCCTGACCGCACTTTTGCGACCATTGACCACTCCGTCCCCACCATCCGCCCGGATCTCAGCCTGGCGGATACACTTGCGGCAAAGCAAATCCGCCAGCTCCAGGAGAATGCCGCCGAATTCGGCATCCCTCTCCTCGACCTGGCCGATCCGCGCCGCGGCATCGTGCACGTCATCGGGCCGGAACTGGGATTGACCCAACCCGGCATGACCATCGTCTGTGGAGATAGCCACACTTCTACCCACGGCGCGTTTGGCGCGCTGGCTTTCGGGATCGGCACCTCCGAGGTAGAGCATGTGCTCGCCACCCAGTGCCTGCTCCAAACCAAGCCGAAGACCTACGAGATACGCTTGGAGGGGAAACCCAGCCAAGGGGTCACGGCAAAAGATATTATCCTGGCCCTGATCGCCCATATCGGCGTGGGTGGCGGCACCGGCCATGTGTTCGAGTATCGGGGTAGCACGATCCGCTACCTTTCGATGGAGGAGCGCATGACCATTTGCAACATGTCCATCGAAGGCGGGGCGCGCGCCGGCCTGATCGCGCCAGATGAGACCACCTTCGAGTACCTTGCCGGCCGCCCCTTTGCCCCCAAAGGCAAAGCCTGGGAAGAAGCACTGGAAGGCTGGCGACAGCTTCCCAGCGATGACGGGGCCACCTTTGATCGGAGTTTCACCCTAGACGTTTCGGCGCTCAAGCCGATGATCACGTATGGCACGACGCCGGCCATGGCCATCCCGATTGACGGACGCGTGCCCGACCCGCATTCACTTTCGGATAGCGCCCAACGTGCAACGCTGGAAAAGGCATTGCAATACATGCAATTACAGCCTGGCCAACCCCTCTTGGGGCACAAGATTGATGTGGTCTTCATTGGCTCTTGCACAAACGGGAGGCTTTCGGACCTACGCCAGGCCGCCCAGGTGCTCAAAGGGCGCAAAGTCGCGCCGGGGGTGCGCCTGATCGTCACGCCGGGCTCGGAAAGCGTGCGTCAACAGGCGGAGGCAGAGGGGTTAGATCGCATATTCCGCGCGGCGGGTGGCGAATGGCGACATGCCGGGTGCAGCCTGTGCATTGCCATGAATGGCGATCAGCTTCAGCCGGGTGAATATGCCGTTTCCACCACCAACCGCAATTTCGAGGGGCGCCAAGGAAAGGGAGGGCGCACCTTCTTGGCCAGCCCTCTCACCGCCGCGGCCGCGGCCATCTATGGGCAAATCGTTGACCCGCGCACACTTCAGTAGGAGTTGCTTATGCCCCAATTTACCACCCTCACTTCCCGTGTTGTCCCTTTGCCGATTGCGAACATTGATACCGATCAGATCATCCCCGCCTCCTTCTTGAAGATCACCGATAAAAGCGGGTTGGCGGAGGCGCTCTTTTACTCCTGGCGTTACCATGCTGATGGCCGCCCAGTGGAGCATTTCATCCTGAATCAGCCGCGCGCCCGCGGCGCTCAGATCCTACTGGCCGGGGATAACTTCGGTTGCGGCTCCAGCCGCGAACACGCGCCCTGGGCCCTGTTGGCTTGGGGATTCCGAGCGGTGATCTCCTCATCCTTTGCCGATATCTTTCGCAATAATGCCCTGAAAAACGGCCTGCTCCCCGTAACCGTCACGCCAGAAACATTGCAGACGCTCTTCGCCCTTTTGGAACACCGGCCAGATGCAGAATTCACCATTGACCTTGCCAACCAGACCCTCTCCTTCCCCGGCGGACAAGTCCACTTCCCGATTGATCCCTTCAGCAAGACTTGCCTCCTAGAGGGCCTGGATGAACTTGGCTATCTTTTGCGCTTCCTGCCTCAGATTGAACAGTTCGAAAAAGCGAGCGCTAAGTAGGGGCGGCGCTGTGTCCTCATTCTTCATCGTAGGAGGTAGATATGTCGCTTAAAAATATGGTGCAAATCTACGATACGACGCTGCGCGATGGCACACAATCCGAGGGCTTCAATCTCTCTGCGCGCGATAAGATTCGCATTGCCCAGCGCCTGGATGCTTTCGGCGTGCACTTTATCGAAGGGGGATGGCCGGGTTCAAACCCAAAGGATGTGGAATTTTTCCAACGGGCTGGCGATATTGAGTGGAAAAATGCCAAGATTGTGCCTTTTGGCTCGACTTGCCGCGCTCGCACTTACCCCGAAGCGGATGCCAATCTCAAGGCGCTCCTGGATGCCGGCACGGAGTGGTGCACCATTTTCGGCAAATCCTGGAAATTACATGTGACCGAGGTGTTGCAAACCACGCTGCAGGAGAATCTGCGCATCATCGAGGAAAGTGTGGCCTACTTGCGCTCCCAGGGGCGCAAGGTGATCTACGATGCCGAGCATTTTTTCGATGGATACAAGGACGACGCGGCTTACGCTTTGGAAACGCTCCGAGCGGCCATCCGTGGAGGGGCAGAGTTGGTCGTGCTCTGCGATACGAACGGAGGCACGCTGCCTTGGGAGGTGGAGGCTATCCTGCGCGCGGTCAAGCCTCATCTGGACGTGCCATTCGGGATTCATGCCCATAACGATAGCGAATGCGCTGTAGTGAATTCGTTGATCGCCGTGCGAGAGGGGGCCGTGCAGGTCCAAGGCACGATCAACGGCATTGGGGAACGTTGCGGCAACGCAAACCTGTGCTCGATCATCCCCGATCTGCAATTGAAAATGGGCTATGAATGCGTCCCTGCAGAGAACCTCAAGCAGCTTTATGCCCTTGCCCATTTTGTTTTCGAGGTGGGCAACCTAACGCCAAACGAACATCTGCCCTACGTTGGGCGCTCGGCCTTCGCCCATAAGGGTGGTGTACATGTGGCCGCCATGCGGCGCTCTCAACGCTCCTATCAGCATGTTGATCCATCGCTGGTCGGGAATTCCTCGCGCGTGGTGGTTTCCGATCTCTCCGGGCGAGGCAACCTCCTGAGCAAAGCAGAAGAGCATGGGGTCGAGATCGAAAGCGAGGAGGTGCTGCCAGTGCTCAAACAGGTGAAGGAAATGGAAGCACGCGGCTTCTCCTTCGAGGCGGCTGAAGCCTCTGTGGCACTTATGTTGAAGCGTCAGGAAACAAATTATCAGCCCCCTTTTGAGCTGGTGGATTTCTTTGTCAATGTGGAACACCGCGATCGGCGCGGCATGTTTGCTGAGGCCACCGTCAAGGTGCGCATCGGGAATGAGCTAGTCCACACTGCCGCGGAGGGGGTGGGACC
>JBKBPX010000082.1:0-10399 GCA_046292855.1 Anaerolineales bacterium | reverse complement strand
AAACCTCGCGGAAGAACGGCGCATAATGCTCTACCAATTCTGGAAACTCAACCAAGGGAAACGTCGAGAGGTGATATTGAAGATCGAGATTGTCGTTTGGAATGTTTCTCTGATTACTTCTCGGGCCGCAATTGTATGATGAGAGTGCCGCTGGCAGGAAGTGCCGGCAGGGGCTGGTAAGCCTCGAAACCACCCTGGGCATTGATCTGTGGAGGAGCGACTTCCCCCTCTCCAAGCAGCGGCATAGCCAGGTAACTGCCCGAGAGCGGCCCCTCTGACAGAGAAAGCCTGTACTCCCTCTCGACCGTCTTGCTCAGGTTGACGATCACCAGAAGCGTCTCCTCGCGGGTAAAACGCAGGAAGGCGAGGATAGCCGGGTTGTCTACCTCCACCAGTGCCAGATCGCCTGCGCGCAGCGCGGCATGTTGATGACGTAAAGCGATCAGCGTGCGATAGTGAGAGAGCAGAGAGCGCGGATCAACCGCTTCTCCAGCGACGTTCGTCTCGCTGTAGCCGCTATTGACCGCCTCCCATGGCGTGCCGGTGGTGAACCCCGCCTGTGCTGCCGCCGACCACTGCATGGGCGTGCGGATTCTTTCGTCCGGCTTGCCGCCCGACATCCCGATCTCCTCCCCGTAATAAATGAAGGGCACACCGGGCATCGTCAGGAGGAGGGTTGCGGCCAATCTTGCCTTATCCTCATCCTGGGCGAGCGCGGTCATGACGCGGGGCATGTCGTGGTTCGTCAAGAAGGTGGCCGACCGTCCAGGAGGCAGCAGCCGCTGACTCATCTTCATCGCGTCGCGAACGATGCGTGCTTGGCCGCTGTTCACGCCCTTGAGGAGGGCCGAGGCCAGGTCGAAGTCAAAGACCAAATCCAAATCCTCTCCCTTTATGTAAGAGGCAACAGTGAAATTGGTCGTCCAGACTTCGCCGACGATGAGCGCATGCGGGGCAAGGCTCTTGCAAAAGGCACGAAATTCCCTCAGCCAGCGGTGTGTGGCCTGGGTGTCGGCCAGGTTCTCGTTTTGCTCGATAATATAGCGCGCCGCATCCAGGCGGAAGCCATCTACGCCGACTTCTTCGAGCCAGAAGCGCGCCACCCTCTGCATTTCGGCAGTGACCGCGGGCTCCGTGTAATTCAAGTCTGGCATCCCCTCCCCGAAGATGCCGTAGAAGTAGCCCCTGCCCGATGGGGAAGGATGCCAGGTTTTTTCGCCCCAGGGTCCCGTGCCGCCCGGGTCAGCCTCGGCCCAAATATACCAGTTCCGATAGGGAGACTCGGGATCCTGCGAGGCCTGGAACCAAGGATGCTCAACCGAAGTGTGATTCATGACCATATCAATGATGACGTGGATGCCGCGCCGGTGCGCCTCGTCTAACAGCCGCTTGAAATCGTCCAGCGTGCCGTATTGCGGATTGACGCTGTAGTAATCTATAACGTCATAGCCGTGATAGGAGGACGAGGGAAAGATGGGCATGAGCCAGAGGCCCGTCACCCCCAGGTCCGTGGTGGTGGAAGGGTTGCCATCGTTGAGGTAGTCCAGCCGCTCGAGGAGGCCCTTGAAATCGCCGATGCCATCTCCATTGCTATCATAGAAACTGCGGACGAAGACCTCATAGAAGATGGCGTCGTTCCACCAGTCGGTGGAGAGGCTTGCAGTGGGAGAGGGGGAAGGGGGCGGGGCAAGAGTGGGGCTTGCAGTGCTCGTCGGTATGGCCGATGGTGGAGTGGCACGGACGCAAGCAGCCACAAGCCAGGCCAAGAGCAAGAGAAGCGCCGGGCGTGGGGAACGGTGTGGTGGGGTGGGAGAACGTCTCATGCGTGACGCGCTCTATTTCAAGATGATGCCCGATAAGGGCGGCAAGTCAACCTGCGTGCTTTCACCATGAATAGAGACCTTGCAAGCCGGATCGCTTGCGAACGCCAACGAGCCCCATCGCCCGGGCAGTGTCAGGCGACGCGGCTCCTGGCCCATGTTCATTCCAACTAGCACAGTTTCTCCTTCGAGAGAGCGTGCATAGGCCAACAGGTCTGCATCGGCGTAGAGAGTTTGCCGAGCGCCTCGACGCAGTGCGGCTTCCCGCCGGCGGAGAGCAATCAGTTGGCGGTAGAAAGAGAGCAGGTCAGTATCTTGAGCCTCTCCCCATAGCATGGGCAGGCGCGCCTCTTCCGGCACGCCCCGCCTGCCCTGGCGCACATCCCGTTTTTGGGAGAGGCCGACCTCCGTGCCGTAGTAGATGATCGGCGTTCCGGCCAGGGTGAACTGACAGAGAGCAGCCAGTTTGAGGCGGCGCCGATCACCTTGTGCAGCCCACAGGAAGCGGTTCATGTCATGGTTGTCCAGGAAGGAGGGGCGCGAAAACATCGGCGGGAAGAAGGCCTCGTGACGATCCAGGAAAGAGGCGAATTGGGCTGCGTTCCAGCGGGCAAAGGCAAAAGCCTGGCGAAAGGCTTCCAGCAGGAGGAAATCCAGGCAACCATCGAGCAGGCCCTCAAAGGCCAGTTGAAAGTCTGGCGGGTCCACCACTTCTCCAAAGGTCCAGCAATCCGAGCGGGCCTTCCGCGTGGCGCGACGAAAATCGGCCCAGAAATCGGGCGTGGGCCCGCTGGCATAATCCAGGCGATAGCCATCCACCCCGAATTCAAGCCAGTATACTGCGGCATCCAGAATGTGTTGGCGGGCCGCAGGATGGCGCAGGTTGATCTGGGGCATGGAGCGCACGCCGAAGAAGGTCCTGTAATCTTTCGGCCAGGAGTGAAAGGTGAACCAATCTCGGTAGGGACTGTGCGGGTCGGCGATGGCCTGCTGAAAGGCGGGGTGAAGGTGGGAGCAGTGATTCGGGACGAAATCCAGCAGCACCCGTATCCCTCGGGCATGGGCAGCATCCAACAAGGCGCGCAGATCGGCCTTGCTGCCCAAGCGCGGCTCGATCTCGAAATAGTCGGTGGCATCATAGCCATGATGAGTTGGGCTGGGAAAGATGGGACTCAGCCACAGGGCGTTGACTCCCAATTGGGCGAGGTAGTCCATCTTCTCCGTAACGCCGCGCAGGGTGCCGCCGTAGAAGCCGGAAGGTCTGGCCGGCTTGCGCCACCCATCTCCGTCGGCAGGGGAAAAGCGATCTACGAAGATGTGATAGACGATGGCGTCTTGCGCCCAAGCCGGGGGCGAATCGTCGGCAATGTAACAAGCATAAAAGGCTCCCTGGTCTGCCAGCACTTCGCGGCCCTCGTCTGTAGAGACCGCCAGACGGTAGCGGAGCACAGTCTCGGAGGGTTGAGCGGGGATGACCGCTCGAAATCGGCGTACATAGCCCCAGAGCAAAGTGTCCCATTCCACAGCGGCTCCCTCCATAGGCGTTACGTGGCCACGTATGGCCTTCCCTTGTTCCCCTTCCGGATCGCTCCCATCGTTTGTCCAATAGACCCAGGCCTGGCGGCAAGGGTAGGCTGGGCCCACGCTCAACTCGAGTGTGATGGGCTGACCGGGGCGCGGATGGCGCGGTATGCGGGCATGGTAGTGCGTCACGCCAGCTCTCTGAGCGCGCACGTGGTTCAGGCGCGCTTCTTCGGTTGCCAATGTGCCGAAGATGAAATCGTCCATGCGTTTCGGCAGTGCTTTCGGGGATAAAAAACTCATTGTGAATTTGATCCGGACATGATGTGAGAATAATGCAGCGGAGGGCTAGCCCTTGACGCCGCCCAGTGTCAGACCACCCACCAGATATTTCTGGAGGTAGGCGTAGACGAGGATGACCGGGATCAAGGTCATCACTGCCCCGGCGGCAAAATGGCCCCAGGGAATGCTCATGCTGTTGGCCAGGCTGTACATCCCCACCATCAGAGTCCGCTTTGAATCCGGAGCCGGGATCAGCACAGAGGCATAGACGAACTCCCCCCATCCTCCCATGAACGCCAGGAAAGCAGTCACAGCCAGGGCCGGCTTGGCCATGGGCAGCCCGATCAGGAAGAAGGATTGGAGTGGCCCACAGCCATCAATCATGGCGGCTTCTTCGATCTCGACCGGGATGGTGTCGAAGTAGCCCTTAAGCAGCCAGGTGGTGTAAACCAGGTTGAAGGTCGTATAAGCCAGCACCAACCCCCATAGGTTGGCGTACAATCCCATCGCAGTCAGGAGTTGAGCGACCGGCACAAGGGAGAGCACGCCCGGAAAGGCTTGGATGGCCAGAAGCAAAATCAAGATGAACTCGCGTCCGTAGAAGCGGAAACGAGAGAAGGCAAAGGCGGCTGACGTAGCCACCACCATGCAAGCCAATGTGGTGAAGCCGGCGACAAAAAGGCTGTTGCGCATCCACAAGAGAAAAGGCTTCTCAAAGAGCATGGCGCGATAGTTCTCAAAGGTCCATTCGGTGGGAATGAACATTCCGGCTAGGTCGAGGGTGTAGAGACGCTCGCCCGGCCGCCCCGAAGCAAGAATGACGAACCAAATTGGGTACAATGCAAAGAGCGTGGCCAGGATCAAAAAGGCATATTGGAAGAACAGGGTAAGGGGCTTGGGACGTCGGTTCATTCGTAGGCTCCTTTGGTAATGCGCGTGATGCGCAGGCTGTATAACGTGGCGATGAAGAGGAAGATGAAGATGATGACTGCGAAAGCACCCGCCTTGGCGTAGGCGTTAGATTGAAAGACCTGTTTGTAAGCGTACACCATTACCAATTCCGTGGCCCCGGGCACGCCCGCGCCGCGTGAGGGGCCGCCCTGGGTGATCGCCCATACTGTGCCGAACATCTGAAAGCCGCCCGGGCCGATCGCGCTCAGAACGACGGCGGGAAGGACCGCCGGACGAAGGAGAGGCAGGGTAATGTTCGTCAATTGCTGCCACCAGGTTGCACCGTCTACCTCGGCCGCCTCATACTGCTCGATGGGAATGGCCTGCAGCGCACCCAGGATCACGCTGAAACAGAAGGGGAACGAAAACCATAAGTTCACTAGGAGCAAAATGCCAAAGGCATAGGTCGGGTTGTTGAGCCATGCCGGACCCTGAATGTTAAACAACTTCAGGATCTGATTTACCGTGCCCTGCTGGCGGAAGAAGAACTGCCAGATCAGGGCCATGATGATGAACATCGTGGAGGCGGCCCAGGGGACGATCATCGCGGCGCGAAAGAGGGTGCGTCCGCGGATATGGGGGCTGTTCAGGACGAGCGCCAAAGCCAGGCCGACCGTGTAGTTGAGGGGGATCGAAAGCATCACAAACAGGACGGTGCGGAAAACGACGACGAAGAAATCCCCCGTCTGTTGAAGAACAGCGATGGCCTTTGGAAGAGCAACGAGCCATCCCAGAAGCACAGCGGCCAGCAAGCCGATCAGCCACACCAAGAGTGACGAAACGGGCCGACTTATCTGTCGGTCGTAATATCTATTCAATTGATTCGCAGCAATCAGAGGCAGAAGAACCACGCCGAGCCGCAGCAAGGCCAGCGACGCTTCTCTGCTCAACAGCCGGCCAATCAGAAGGTCATAGTTTTTGTAAGGGGGATTCTGGATCTGAAACGGCTCCCCCATCCCTTTCGGTGCGGTCTCTCGAAACACCGGCCAGCACGAGGGCACAAGAACAGAGGTCAGGGGAACACTGCAATCTGGGTTGGGACGAAACTGACCGTAGTTAGTGAAGGAAATATAGGTGTTAAGGACGATCGGATAAATGTTGAAGATCAGAATGCCGATGATCGTTGGGGAGATAAACAGCAGGATCGTCAGTGCCTTGCGTCTTCTTGACCAGCCAACCATGATGCACCTCCTGGCAGGAGAAGCGGGGCAAGGACTGCCCTCGCCCCGCTTCCGCTTGCAAGCCTACTTCATTTCCGCGATCTTTTCCTCAATGGTCTTCTGCGCTGCAGCAAGAGCCTCCTCAGGCGTCTGGGAACCCGTCCAGATCGCCATGGTCGCGTCTCCGACCGGGCCCCACTGCGCCATGGCGTAGGGCGTGTTCGCCATCGGGACGCCCAGGTTGAGAGACGCTCCGAAGCCCGCTACAGTGACCAATGCCTGCACCTCAGGATCTTTCAGTGCCGCTGTATTGGCGGGGATGGTCTTGTTCGCCAATGTGAGCTTCTTCTGAACCTCGGCGCTGGTGAAGTACTTGATGATATCCAAAGCCACCTGCGCTGTGCCGCGGTCCACGGCGTTCTTGGAGATCATCAGCGTCTTGATCCCGACGAACGGGCGGCCCATTGGCAGGATGCCATAGTCAATCTTGGCCGCTTCAATGTCCGCGATCGCCCACGGGCCCGTCCACCAGGCCGCCGCCTTGCCCTCGACCAACATAGTCTTGCAGATCTCATGGCTGGTCTCGGCAGGGGCGTACTTCTTGTATTCTACCATCCACTTGCCGGCCGCCAGAGCCTCGGGCGTGCCCAGGTAAGCCTTGCCCTGGTCATCCACATAGGAGGGGACGCCGAAGCCGAAGTAAACGGGCGCCACGTGATAGGGATCGCTGCCACCGAGACCCTGGTTGCAGATCAGGAACTTGCCGGGGTTCTTCTCGGCAAAGGCCTTTGCTTTAGCCAGCAGGTCCTCAAAGTTCAGGGGATCGCTGGGGAAGTCCTCGGCTTTCGCCAGAGCCTTATTGTACACAATTGCAATCCCTTCCTGGCTCTCGGGCAGGGCCCAGATCTTGCCCTGCCAGATCACACCTTTCACGGCCGCAGGCTCGAAGTTGCTCTCCAGGTACTTCATGTCAATCCCCAGGGTTCCCAGATCAACGATGTTCCCTGCCAGCGCCTGGGCGCCGATCTGGTCGTTGGCCCAACCGATGATATCGGGGCCTTCGCCAGCGGGGATGGCGACCTTGAGCGCGTCGGACACGTTGTCGGGCTTGGTGAGGTCAATGATCACGCCGGGATGGGCAGCCTCGTAGTCCTTGAATGCCTGAGCGATGGTGTCCAGGTACTTTCCCTCCCACTGATGCCAGATCGTGATGGTCGTTGGCTTCGGCGTCTCGGTGGGCCGAGGCGCCTCCGTGGGTTTGGTCACCGCGGTAGGCTTGGGGGCCTCAGTTGGGGTGGGCTTGGGCTGGCAGGCTGACAATACAAGAGCCGCTGCAAGCACAAGGCTGGCCAACGTCCATAGTTGCTTTTTCATTTTGTCTTCTCCTTTCATTGTCATGATAAAGTGTTCGAAATGGTGCGACTTCGTTGCGGGCGGGGAAGCCGCCGGCTCGAACGAAGATCGCTGCTCGATCTTCATCGAAGGATGCATGTGGAGTCCTGCTCTCGATCACCTCCTCTCTCGCTTCATAATCAATAGGAACAGATGTTGGCATGACCCAACGATCGTCCATGAAGTGCAAAAGCGACACTCCTTCACTAATTCTGCCAGTTGACGGTCACCGAGCCGGGCGTGGGTGCGACCCCGCAGGCAGGCGTGGTGTAGGAGTGATTCCAACCGCCCTCCCATGTCACGGCGCCTGTGGGGGTGATCTTGATGAACTTGAACTCGACTGTTCGACCACACGGCAAACTGACGGTGAGCAGCCAACTCGGATAGAACCCGCTGTAGGTCACGGCCGGCCCCAGGGCGCCGCCCGAAATGGGTTGGTTCGTGCCCGGCACGGTGGCGGTGGACCAGTTGGAGAGCTCGTACACGCTCCCGGTCAGGTACACCTGATCGCCCCAGTTGGTATCAGCATTATTCACCTGGAAGGTGACGGGCACCTGCTGATCGTTGAGCATCATCACATCGTACAGGTTGCTGGCGTTGTTGCTGTTATTGACGACTTTGACCTGCACAACCCCGGCAGGCACGCCGCTGGGCACGGTCGCCACGATGCGGGTGGCGCTCCACGAGGAGATCGCGGCCTGGTATTGCTGACCGCCGCTGACGAAGTACACCCTGCTGTTCGAGCCTTGTGTGCCGAAGCCGCGCCCCTCCAGGGTGACGGTGACGCCGCTGCGGGTCAAAGTGGGGGCCACCGAGCCTAATTGCGGCACGCTCGGTTCGGTCGAACGCTTGTACGACCACACGGCCGCCTTGCCTGGCCCGAGGTTGAAGGCTACCACAGGATTGTTGCCGCCGCTCCCAGAATTGACCGTAATCCCGAATCCGCCCAGCAGGCCGCCGAGCGCGTCAGAGTATGTGCCGGCCGGGAGAGCCGTGTAGAGGCCGGTGATGTTGTACGTTTGAGTAGCAGATTTGTTCATCGCCACCAGCACCACGTCGTTGTAGAACCTGCGCTCATAGATGTAAACATCGTCGTTGATCCAGCGCTGCTGATGGGTGCCGAACTGCAATGCAGGCTGGCTCTGCTTGAGGGTAGAGAGCCGGCTGATGAGTTGATACGCGGTGGTGGTCTGATCCCACTGTGTCATCATGGGGCGGTTGTACGGATCGCCGCCGCCGTTCGTGTCATTGTGAAGGTATTGCTCCGTCCCATAATAGATGCAGGGAGTGCCGCGCACGGTCATCAGAAATGTGAGCGCCAGGTGCAACTGCGTGAGATTGTTGTTGATGGAGAGGAAGCGCGGCATATCATGGTTGTCAATGAACGTGACCAGGTTCTCTTTGTATTTGTAATCTGCGCCGGTCTTGTTGATGGCGTTGTCGAGCGTGAACATGGATTGTCCATAGCCGAACACATCGCGGATAGCCTGGTTGAGGTAAAAGTCCAGGACGGATATGCCACTTTCTGTGGCGAAGCGGACGTTATCCCAATACAGCGCGTCGTTGTAGCCGCCTAGATACCATTCGCCGAACAGGAACACATCCTTTGTCCGCAGGATGTGATCGGCATAGGCGCGCTGCCAACCCAGGGTCATGTGCTTGACCGCGTCCATGCGCAGACCATCCACGCCTCGGTTGAGCCATTGAACAACGGCATCCTTCAGATATTGATTGACGTAGGGGTTTGTCTGCTCCAGATCGGCCAGGTCGGCCAAGTTCTTGTATTGCGTTTCGTAGCGATCATCCCAGTTGGTGATGCCGCCATTATGATGGAAGTAACCGTTGGGGTCGTTGCTGTAGCGAGCCTTGAAGATGCCGCTGTCGTACAGTGCACCGTCCTCGGCGAAGTTTGGATTATTCACATCGGCAGGGCTGGTATGGTTGGGCGCCCAGTCCATGATCACCTTGATGCCATTGTTGTGGGCCGCTGTCACCATGTTCTGGAACACGGTCCAGCTAGCGCTGGCGCCCGAGGCGCTGCCGAAGTGCTCCTCCGGCACTTTGAAGTCGCGCGCCCAATAGCCGTGATACCCTGCATTGGGAATGCCATTGTATACCGCGGCTACGTTGATGTTATCCACCGGCGGCGAGATCCAAATGGCCGTGACGCCCAAGCCTGCCAGGTACGACATTTTGGCCTGAAGGCCGGCCCAATCGCCGCCCCAGTATAGTTTCCAGTTCGATTTGTTCGGGTCATACAAGTTAGGGCTCTGTGGCGGATTGTTGTTCGTAGCATCCCCGTCGTAAAAACGATCGGTCATGATTTGATAACAAACGCTCTTGAGACTAGAACGATTGCTCACCGCGCCGGCCGCGATGGCACTCATCGAAGATGCAGAGGCAAGCGAGGGAGCAACCAAACTCAGGCCAACGACAAAGATCAATAGGCCCTGCACGATTCGCTTCATGGCACACCTCCATGTGAACTGGTCCACAAGTCGGCAAATGAGAGGATCGAACGGACTTCCCGATTCGGCTTACCATGATGTTCCTGTGAGCAAAGCAAGCGGCCTCCTCGCCTATATGGGGCTGCTTCGCGCCCGTGGATGTCTCGCATGGCTCCGCTGCGAGGGACGTCGAATCGCCTCTGCCCTCGCACACGCGTTATCCCGTGTTGGGGTAGAGGCGTTGTTTCAATCCTTCTTTCAATTTCTTCAACAATGCTCGAAGTTGTGCCTGCTCGACCTGCGTGAGCACGCTCATGCGCTCGCGCGTATACTCCATATGGGCCTGGCGCAATTGTTCACACACCTGCTGCCCCTTGGGCGTGAGCGACACCCACACCACGCGGCGATCCTCGCTGTCGCGCCGCCGCGTGAGCAGCTCTTTTTCTTCCATTTGTCTGACCAGGCGGGTAACATTGGCAGGGTCGCACAGGAGATCTCGACTGAGCTGGCTCAGGCTCTTGCCGGGCAGACCATCCAGCCATAATAAAGCATAGAGTTGGATGGGCGTCACATCGAACTGCTTCAAAAATTGCCGATCCCCATCATCGAGCAGAAGGTAAATCTCCTTGATCAAGTTATATTCGCCATCCATGTTAGCACTTACATTATACCCCAAAATTGTTGATTAATCAACTATCTTGCGCTGTAATTTACCTCATACATCTTCAAAGTGGATTAGAATCCTTCCAACGAAAAGATTGCACTTGCTCCTCTGGCTGGGCCAGCCGCAATGACTTCCAAAAAGAACCTCTCCCTGGCCTTGATC
>JBKBPX010000081.1:0-10445 GCA_046292855.1 Anaerolineales bacterium | reverse complement strand
GGCCCATGATTTACCCGTAGAGGAGGGACGGGAGAACACAGTCTACAATACACGCCTGGGGCGAGGGCCGGCGATCTATATTGCGGATGGGGCCACCTTCTCGGACGCGCGTCTGGTGCGTTTCTTCGAGCGCATCGCACAACAGCACGGCATTCCCTACCAGATCCGTCAGCCAGGGGGTGGTGGGACGGATGCCGCCGCCATTCAGCGCACGCGCGAAGGGATTCCGGTCGTCTCCGTTTCAGTGCCAGGGCGCTATCCACATACCCCGATCGCTCTGGCGCGCCTGGAAGATTGGGAAAATACCATCAGGTTGCTTTCTCAGGCCCTGCAAGAGATGAGCTTCGAAATTTTATCTTGAGACACGGAGAACTCTTATGAAGTCGCTCGTCGAGAGATTGACCCAGACTTTTGCCCCTTCCGGGTATGAAGAAGCGATCCGCACCGTGATTCGGGAGGAGATCGCCGCTTCGGCGGACGAGATGCGGGTAGACCGATTGGGCAATTTGATTGCCCGCAAGGGGAGGCGAGAAGGGGGAGGGGCACGCATCCTCGTGGCCGCGCACATGGACGAAATCGGTCTGATCGTCACCCATGTTGAAGAGAAGGGCTACGTGCGCTTTACTAGCATAGGCGGGGTTTGGGCGCATACGCTTATCGGTGGGCGGGTGCGCTTTCTTAACGGTACGCCGGGGGTGATCCATATTGACCAGGATGAAGACCCGGATTGCTTGCCTGCTATGGACAAGCTCTTTATTGACGTAGGTGCCACCTCCGCCGCGGATTGTCCGGTTCGTGTTGGCGATATTGCGGCCTTTGAACGGCCATTCCTGGAAATGGGACGCCGTTGGGTGGCCAAATCTATGGACGATCGCATCGGCGTGGCCGTGATGATCGAGGCCTTGCGCGCCTTGAAGGAGCCGCCCAACGAGGTCTATTTTGTCTTCACCGTGCAGGAAGAAATCGGCACGCGCGGTGCCGCTCCAGCCGCTTTCGGCTTGGAGCCTGATCTGGCACTAGCGGTAGATGTCACCAACACCGGTGATCGCCCCGGCGGAAAGATGGCGGTAGCATTGGGCAAAGGACCGGCCATTAAGATTCGTGATGGCGGCATGATCGCCGATCCAAAAGTAGTGCAGTGGATGGTGGAAACCGCCGAGCGCGCGGGGATTCCTTATCAGCGAGAAGTGTTGCTCGGCGGGACGACCGACGCGCGGGCGATCCAGGTGGCGCGCGCCGGCGTGCCTGCCGGCTGCCTCTCCATCCCCTGCCGTTACGTTCATTCCCCCTCGGAGATGGTGGATGCAGACGATGTGCAGAATGCCGTCCGTCTCCTTGTGAACCTGCTCTCCATCCCCATCTCTTAATTTTTTCCTTTCCCGTGTTCGCTTGTGGTTCTAGGAGGTCGTTATGCAGATCAGTCCGGCAGTCGCTGAATTGATGAATGCCCAAATTGGGCATGAGTTGGGTGCATCGAACCAGTACTTGCAGCTCGCCACCTATTTTGAGGGACGGGCGCTGCGCAAGCTGGCGGAATTCTTCTATAAGCAATCTGACGAAGAGCGCGAGCACGCTCTGAAGTTTGTCCGTTTCCTTGTAGAGAGCGGTGCCGAAGTGCGCATCCCAGCGGTGCCGGCGGCTCGTCATGAGGTTGCTTCTGCAGAGCAGGCTTTCCAGATATCTGTAGATTGGGAGAAAGAAGTCACTCGTCAAATCTATGCTATTCTGGATGCCGCCATCCGTGAGCGGGATTATGCTTCACAGCAATTTCTGCAGTGGTTCGTGGAGGAACAAGTCGAAGAGATTTCCACGATGGAGAACATGCTCCAGGTGGTACAGCAGGCCGGCGAGAAGAATCTGCTGATGGTCGAAGCTTATCTATCGCACGGAGCCTGAAATGGTCTTTTCGCTGGTGCTGCTGGGATGGATTCTCTCACTTTCGCTTCATGAGTTCGCTCACGCGCTCGTGGCCTATTGGGGTGGAGATTGGACGGTGCGGGAGAAAGGATACCTGACTCTTAACCCACTCCGTTACACCCATCCGGTCTATTCTTTGATTTTGCCCCTTCTCTTCCTGCTTTTGGGTGGCATCGGCCTGCCCGGAGGTGCTGTCTATATTGAGACCTGGCGCATTCGTGATCGCCGTTGGCTGACGGCGCTCTCTCTGGCTGGGCCGGCTGCCAACTTGCTTTTCGCCTTGTTCTTGAGCCTGATCCTGAACCTTTTTCCACAGATTGGGGGAAAAACTCTCGGCCCGGCCCTTGCATTTTTGGGGCTTTTGCAAGTTTCGGCTGTTGTGCTGAACCTTTTGCCAATCCCATCGCTGGACGGCTTTGCGGCCATTGAGCCTTACCTGCCGCTCTCTTTCCTAGAGCGGATTGCCCCCTATCGTCAGGCCTTTCTGTGGATCTTCTTCTTGGCATTGGTTTACCTTCCGTTCTTAAATGCCATCTTTTGGATGGGGATCATCTTCCTGACCGTGATGCTTGGCTTTCCACCCGACTTGCTCGCGAGAGGGTATGACCAGTTTTTCTTCTGGCGGGTGTGGTGATTGGGGGGGGCAGCTTGTGATTTGGATAATGGCAGCACAGGCCGCCTCTGCCGGCATCCGATTCGAGCGATTTGCCACAATGGCCTGTTGGGACGGTAGGGCGCGGCGCTCTTTCCGTTGTGCCAGCGTCTGAATGGCTTGAAGGCGCACGCCTTCTTCCGAGTCCTGAAGGAATTCGACGAGCACGGAGGCTGCCCGGCTATTCGGGATATGCGCTAGGGTACGCACGACCCGTTCAGGCACAAATGCTTCGGGGTGTTAATGCACGAACACCCGCCTGTCCGCATTTCAGACTTCCGAAGTCTGAGTCTGGATCGCGCAATACACCGCCGCTCATCTGAATGAATTTGTCTAAATCGCTTTCATCGGCAAAGACAGAAGAAATATTTGCACGCTTGCCTATCACTTGCTTGAGCATCTCAATGCCTTGTGGATGCACCTTCCCATCTGGAGTAGACACTTTGACCATTGGGATCATATCCAGGTCTGGGTAAGCCATGCCCAAGTTGCGATCGTTCAGTAATGAGACCGGCACAGTATAAATTGTGTGGCAGTGAAGGGATTTCAATGCATCGGCATGTTCGACGAAAAGAGCCGCATGGTTTGTAAGGCTGCTTCTTTCATCAAGAAGTTTCAAGTTAAAGACTTCAGAAGCCTGAAGGGAAAGGCAGGACGACGTGAGCTAGTATTCGATCTTGGGAAGCCTCAAGATATGCCAACCGCTTTCGCTGACGACGAAGCGACCTTCTCGCATTTCCACCGCAATGCCGATCACGGCCGGGGTACCCCCCCCATTCGTTCAAGTCTATTTGCACTATGTACACGTTCTTCCCAAACGGCCAAGCTGAGCCAAGTTTGGTCACTTGTGTGTGCCCGTTGGGTAGTTTGGTCAGCAGGAGTAATTCTCGTCCGGGCAGGAGTTCCCGTTTGGTTTGCACTTCGAGCAGCAACGTATTGCCCAATCTGCCGATCTGCCAATCCACAATTCCATTGCCCCGCACCGGCAGATCGTCCAAGCGAGTAAAGGAGATGTCCTCCGGATCCCTTTTCGGAACCTCAATCGTGGGCAGGGAAAGCGACTCCAAGTCCAGCATGGTCAACGAGGGCAGGGTGAGAGGGGCAAAGAGTTCATTGCGCCGCGCAAAACTCGGCAGGAATTTCCCCAATAGCAACATTTGGGAGGGATATTTTTGGATCGCTTGCGCTTTCAAGGCGACTTCTTCGGGGGAAAGCTCGATCTGTCCCCAAGGCTCGGAGGCCAGCTGTTTCGGCGGGAGGAGAATTTGCTCAGGCAGGTGCCCGCGAGGTTGAGGAAAGGAAGTGTAGTGGACTAGGTATGCCCATAGAAGTGGCCGGTAATCGGGATGCTCGTTCTCCTCTAAGGCCACGGCCATTCGCACGTAAGCACTCAGCGCGCGGTGATCTGGGTGTTGGTCGGCAGGGTGTGGCAATAGGATGAGATCGGGACGCTCTTGGTGCAACAGGTCGTGCAGTTCTGACAACAGGTTGCGGCCACAATATTCGGCGTGAGGGGCGGCCGAATTGGGGTAGGGACTGGCGCTGACCCTGGTATAGGGCGCGGTGAACGGGCATTGCGTGTTCCAATCTGCCAGCCACATGGGGAAGAGACCTCGATCCGGGTAGCCCAGGAAGATCACATCCTCCTTGCTTAAGCCTAGCCAGCGCAGGGCCGCCAGGGATTCCGCTTGACGCCGTACCCCCAAACGGATGTAATCGCCCGGCCTGGGCCGGGCGCGCCTTTCCAGGATCGGCGGGGCAAAGACCTGCCCGTCCCCGTTGGTGACGATCACAACCTTGACCCGTGTTCCTTGCTTCAAGGCAATTTGGATGGCGCCTGCGGCGGCCAGAGTCTCATCATCTGGATGAGGTGCAAAAACCATGAGGTTATGGACATCCCTCAACTCCAGGATAGGCAGCTGCTCTGGAAGGGGAGGAAGAGATGTGCCGGCCTGAGCGCGATATTGCGCAAGGAGCAGCAGGACGAGCATCAGCAGCGAAGCCAAAAACACTAGGCGTTTACGCAGATTTTGCCACCATATCTTCCATCCCCCGCACGCTTTCCAGGCGCGCAGGATTTGTGCATACATGTGCAGGCGCCAGTAGAACCCGTTTTTACGATGTAGCTCGCTGGGAATGTGCCAAACGCCGCGCAAGGGCACCACCTGGGTGCGATAACCATTCTGTACGACGGTTACGGTCAAGGCCGTTTCAAAACCGTATCCAGCAGCCGCTTCTCGCGGGACTTCATCCAGGATTTCGGCACGCAAGCAACGCTGTCCGCTCAGCCACGGAGTGAGTCGGTGAGCAAGATCGGTGTTCAAGCGTCCCCCACGGAAGAGGCCCAAGGTCATATCTGCGCGCCGTGCAACAACCGGGCGGATCAGGGCTTCGACGTGTGCCGGTGTGAGGCCGACCAAGTCGGCATCCAGGAGCAGAATATAGCCGGCTGTGGTGGCGGCACGGCCGGTGAAAATCGCCTGGCCTTTTCCCAGGTTCCTCTCATGCTGCAGGAGGCGAAGGCGCGGGTCACTTTCGATGGCCTGGCGGACCACTTCCGCTGTCCCATCGCTTGATCCATCGTCTAACACCAGGATCTCATCCAAACAGTCTACTTGGCGCAAGACCTCCAGCACCGCAGAAATGCGTTTGGCTTCGTTGTAGGCCGGGATAATTGCCGCGATTGTGGGCTGCATCATGGGGGATCTCCTTGGGCAAGAAGTGGAAGGGTTACTCTCACCTGGCAGTCGAGAGCGAGGATTCTCTGACGAGGGCCTTGCCACACGAAGTTTTTTCGATCGGGTAGGGGAGACTCCACTGCAGATTCGTGAGGGAAAGGGCTTAGGCCGATCGTTTTTCAAGAGCCAGCACGATGGTATGGCCTAAAACAGGGTGTGCGGGGAAAGCGTAATGTACAGCTGCGATAGAAAAACCGCATTCTCGTGCCACGCCCTGAGCAAAGGCATAGGTGCGGGGCGTAGCAGGGACGGTCAGGCGCGAGGTGATGGCATAGAGCCAACCCAAAGGGCTGAACGCGTTGGGAAAGGTGATGATCAACCGCCCTTTGCTGGGCAGAAGCGTCGCCAGAAAGCCCAGCAATGGACGCGGGTCAGGATAGTAATCGAGCACGCCAACACAAGTGATGCAGGGCCAACGACGGCCGTTCAACTGTTCGATGCTCTCCACAAATTCCACTCTTGCGCGCATCTCGGCGGGCAACTCGGCAATTTTTCTCTTGGCCAGCTCCATCATTTGGGGTGAGAAGTCGTAAGCGGTCACGGCATGACCAAGCCGGACCAGCTCGAGGGTGACTCGTCCGCTGCCGCAGCCGTAATCCAGGATGGGAAGGCCGGCAGGGATTAACGGTCGAATCTGGCGCAGCTCCTGTTCGCCGATGAAGGCCGTCAAAGGGTTATCGTAGCGCTTGGCGCGCCGATCAAAGCGTTTGCGAACCAAATTTGGGCGATTGTTCATAATTCGGAAGTAGCACAGCCTTGCCAGGCTGTCATGCCAAGCAAAATAAGTTCATGAGTCCAAAAAACTCACCACCGAGCACAGTGCTTCTTGTGCGTAGTAGAGTCCTTGCGTCGATCTGCTGGATTTTGAACAGACACAAATTTGACAATGCGCTGGAATTATACCAGGCGCCGATGCCGCTCAAGCGCAATTGCGGATCGGATACGACCGTGAGCCGATTGGCACTTCGCCGAGTCGCTACTTTGAATCGGCGCTGGATTGCTCTGGAGTTTCCCCAATCATCCGCACGGATGGCAAACAGTGGTACAATCTGACTGACCGGTCAGTCAGTGTGAGGTGCTGATGGAACTCTTTCCGCCTTCTTCGTCACGCAATCGCGTGCTGCAGGCTGCGCTGGAGGTCTTCGCCGAAAAGGGGTACCACGAGGCGACCATGGACGAGGTGGCAAAAATCGCTCAGGTCTCCAAGGGGGCGCTCTACCTGCATTTTCCCAGCAAGCAGGATTTGTTTGCTTCGCTCTTGGAATCGGCGACTGAGCTGCTGGTGAATACCATGCGTCAGGCGATGGAAAAGCATTCCAGTCAACGGCAGCGGATGTATGCGGCGATTCAGGCCGCCTTTACGCTCTTCCAGCAATATCGCACGCTGGCGCGCCTGGTCTTTTTGCGCATCGGCACAAATCCGCTCATCGAGCGCAAGATTCTGGAAGCCCATCAACGCATCACCGATTTAATTGCGCAAGAACTGCGCGCTGCCGGCGCGGCGAACGATCTCCCACCGCAAAAACTTTCCCTTTTGGCATTGATGTGGACAGGGGCGATCTATGAGGTGTTGGTCTGGTGGCTTTATCAGGAAAACGCGCCAGACCTCCTTTCGCTGGCTGACCCGCTTTACGAGGTTCTGCTGCGAACTTTGCAATCTTCTTCGGAGGCTTGATGCTTTTTCCAAAAGTCGGCTTGTTTCAGGAGAGCAGGCGTTCCACCTTTCCCCATCTGATCCAGCGCTACTCTGTCGCGTGGGGTGAAGCTTTCCCGCCGCTAGGCTGGTTGAAGGGGTGGCAAGGAGGGTATCTAGAATTTCCCGCTGTGGCCGAGCGCTTTTTGATCCTGGGATGGAGTCTGCAGCTTTCGCCGCGCGATGAGCACCAACTGCGCGCCTGGTTAGCCGCCTTGCACACCCACATGGTAGCATATGGAGAGAGGGACGCGGCCCCTCTGCGCCTGTTCGGAATTTTTTCCTTCCCGTCTCCGTTCCTATCCGTGACCTCGCCAGCGTTCCCACGCTTCGGCCTTCCCTTGTTGGTATGGAGCGAGGTGCAAGGCAAGCGATGGGTGACCCTCTACCGTCCACTTGGCGAGGGGGAAATGCCCCTTTCCGCAGAGGCCCTGCGAGGATGCCTGGAATACATCCGAGAGTGGGGAATGGATGGCGTGACAGAGAAAGATTTTTATGCCTGGATGGAGTGGGAGGCGATCAATTGGGAACTATCCTGGCGGCAGCTTGATGCTGTCCATCACGCATCCGAGGTGGAGGGAAAAAAAGGGGGGGCTCATGGCAGCGAGGAATTCAATGTGGTGGAGCGCTGGGAACCTTCTCCCTCCCTTTTCCCGCGCCTATATGCCCAGCATGAATCTGGCCACTTGAGTGCCTTCCTGCACCCTTCTTCGGCGGCTTGGGAGGCGCAGATCGGGCTCCTCAAAGGTGCAATGCAGCGGGGAGAGGTCCAGAAGGTGGTGCTGGCGCGAACTCTCCAGATGACCCTCCAAGGGATGTGGCAGGTCGAGCCGATGTTGGAAGCGCTGCGTCAGCGGTATCCCTATGCCAATGCCTTTTTCTTTCGCTTTACAGACGAGATGGCCTTTCTGGGGGCGACGCCGGAGCGCCTGGTGCGTGTGGAAGAGGATAGGCTGGAGACGATGGCTTTGGCCGGCTCCCTGCCACGTGGGAAGGATGCTCAGGAAGATGCGCTCCTGACCCAGAAGCTGCTTCAGGATGCCCGTCTGTTCAAGGAACATCAGGTTGTGGTGGATCACATTTGTCGGCAGTTGACCCCCATGATGCAGACGATGCAGGTCTCGGAACGAAGGCCGCTTCTGTTGCCGAATGTGCAGCATTTGCAGGTGCATATTCAGGGAAAATTGGCCAACCGCTACGATGTGCTGGATGCGGTCAGGGCTTTACATCCCACCGCTGCGCTGGGAGGCGAGCCGCGCCAGGCCGCGCTGGAATGGATTGCCCGCCTGGAGCCGTTTGAGCGTGGTTGGTATGGTGCGCCCTTCGGTTGGGTGGATGCCCGGGGAAATGGCGATTTCTACGTGGCACTCCGCTGCGGCCTGATTCGAGGCGATCAAGCGCTGCTCTATGCCGGGGCCGGCATCTTGCCGGAATCGGATGCACAGGCGGAATGGGAGGAGACGGCGCTCAAATTCCACCCCATGCTCCAGGCCTTGGAGGAGAGTTTGAAGCCATGAAGCTGCCGGCGAACCGCAATTTGCTTTGGGCGCGGGTTTTCCTCGCAGAGTGGATCGGGCAGGGACTGGAGGCGGCCTGCGTGGTTTCCGGCTCACGTTCGACGCCTTTGGCCGTAGTGCTAGCCGAATTCGCCGCAGAGGGCCGCTTGCGCCTATACGTGCACAACGATGAACGTTCGGCGGCCTATTTTGCGCTTGGACTGGGACGCGCCGGCGGCCGGCCGGTGGCGGTGCTGTGCACTTCGGGGACGGCGACGGCAAATTTTCATCCGGCGGTGATCGAGGCCGATCTTTCGGAAGTGCCGCTGCTTCTGCTCACGGCAGATCGTCCGCCGGAGCTGCGCGAAAGCGGTGCCAACCAGACCGTTGACCAGGTGAAACTTTTCGGCGATGCGGTGCGTGGGTATTTTGAGGTGCCGCTGCCGGAAGCCAATCCCAGCCCGCTCAGGCTGAGCGCGCTGCGCGGACTGGCAGCGCGTGCTTGGATGCGGTCACTTGCACCTGTGCCGGGGCCGGTGCAGGTGAATTTCCCTTTCCGCAAGCCGCTGGAGCCGCTGGTGGTGGCTGGGGATGTGCCGGAATGGTTAGGGGCAGATCATCCGCTCTTGCGCGCCGAAGCGCAGGTGCACTTTTCGCTGGGGGCAAGCCTGACCCCTGAACCTGTTGATCTTGAATGGCTGTTGGAACGCCTGGAGCGGGCAGAACGGGGGGTGATCGTCTGTGGGCCACGCAGCGCCGACCGCGCCGATTTCGCTGCCCAGGTGCTCGGCCTGGCAGAGCGTTTTGGGATGCCGATCTTTGCCGATGCGCTTTCGGGGGTGCGCTTCGGTCAGGAGCATCCCTTGCTTTTTGGTGCCTACGATGCCTGGATTGCGCGCTTGCCGCGCCCGGATTTCGTGCTGCGCTTTGGGGATGTGCCGACTTCGACTGCGCTGATAGATTGGCTTGACCAAGATGGGATCGAGCAGGTCTATATCGGGCGCTATCCACGCTGGCGGGATGATCGCTTCCGCCTCTCGCGCTTCATCCTGGCCGCTCCGAGCTCGTGTTTAAGCCTCCTAAACGCGGCGGCTTCGGGAACAGGGCACGGCGCCCTATCCTGGCCTGATCCGCCCGGCACCTACGCTCAGGCGTTTGACCAAGCCCTGGGAGCCGCACGTGCCCATCCCGATTGCGAAGCCTGTATTTTCCTTTCGCTATTCGATTTCCTCCCGGAGGGCGATGCCTTGATGGTCTCGAATAGCCTGCCAGTGCGCCATCTGGATCAGTTCGTGCCGCCGAGGAAGAAGAAGGTGCGGGTGTTTGCCAATCGCGGGGCGAGCGGGATTGACGGGGTGCTTTCCACAGGGCTGGGATTGGCCGCCTATTTCGGCCACGCAACCATGGTGTTGGGTGATTTGGCGTTCTATCACGATATGAATGGGCTGCTGGCGGTGCGTCGTCATGGGCTGCAGGCGACCATTCTGGTGATCAATAACGATGGGGGCGGGATTTTCCACCGCTTGCCCATCGCCGCCTTCGAGCCGCCTTTCCGGGAACTTTTCCTGACTCCGCACGGTCTGCGCTTTGGGCCGGTGGCCGAACTCTATGGCCTGGAATATCACTTTGCGGAGAATCAGCTGGCACTGCCGCAGGTGCTGCGCAGGTTGGATTGGGAAAAGCCGACGTTGATTGAAGTGAAGAGCGATGCGGAGGGGTTTGAGCGGTGGAGGAGGGATGGCGGACGGTGGACGGTGGACGGTGGACCGCGGACGGTGGACGGTGGATGATAAAAGGAGGAAGTTGCTATGGTGGAATGGATCAAGGTTAAAGAGTACCAGGATATTACCTATCACAAGGCCGATGGGATGGCGCGGATCGCCTTCAACCGGCCGGAGGTGCGCAATGCGTTTCGCCCGCTGACGATTCAGGAGATGATCGAGGCTTTT
>JBKBPX010000080.1:0-10580 GCA_046292855.1 Anaerolineales bacterium | reverse complement strand
ATCCGCGCAGCTATAGGCAGCGCATGCCGAAGAAGATGCGTCGTGCGGCCTTGCGCGCCGCGCTCGCTGCAAAGGCAGCCGAATCCGGCATCGTGATCGTAGAGGACTTGAACCTGAGCGCCCCCAAGACGCGCCTGATGGCAGAAGTTTTGCAGAATGTGGTAGGGGATGCGAGTGCCCTGATCCTCATGCCGCAGAAAGACACCACTTATGAGACCGTGATACGTGCCGCAAACAATCTGCCGGATACAAAGGTGCTGCTGGCCTCGTATCTGAATATCCGCGATTTGCTGGGTTTTGAGAAGGTCGTTATGCCTCTGCGGACGCTGGAGGTGATCACGGCTCATCTGGGATGAGGTGAAATATGACGACGATCTACGAAGTATTACGCCGTCCGCTGGTGACGGAAAAGACAAATTACCAGAAGGGCTTAAACCAGTACGCCTTTGAGGTCAGCCCCGATGCCACTCGTACCCTGGTGAAGGAAGCGGTTGAGACTCTGTTCGATGTGGATGTGGTGAAAGTGAACATTGTCAATATGCCTGCCAAGCGCAGTCGTCGCGCGCGCAGCCGCCGTCTCCTGGTGCGTCGTCCAGGGTATAAGAAGGCGATCGTCACGCTGGCCGAAGGACAGACCCTGGAATTCCTGGAAGGGGTGTAGGCATGGCTGTTAAGAAGTACAAACCTGTCACGCCCGGTCAACGTGGAATGACCGGTTATACGTTCGAAGAGATTACCAAAACAGAGCCGGAACGTTCTTTGTTGCTGCCCCTGCGCAAAAGCGGTGGTCGGAATGTTTACGGGCGTGTGACCGTGCGCCATCGCGGTGGTGGGCATCGCCGTCATCTGCGCATTGTGGATTTCAAGCGCGATAAACATGGGATTCCCGCGCGCGTTGCGGCGATCGAATATGATCCGAATCGCACTGCTCGTCTGGCTTTGTTGCACTATGCCGATGGGGAGAAGCGCTATATCGTTGCCCCTCTTGAGCTGAAAGTCGGGGATACGGTGATGTCCGGCCCGAATGCCGAAATCCGTCCTGGCAACGCCATGCCGATCGCGAACATCCCGGTTGGGACGATGATACACAATATTGAACTTTATCCGGGGCGCGGTGGGCAGCTGGTGCGAGCTGCAGGGGGGGCGGCGCAGTTATTGGCAAAGGAGGGCGATTATGCCCAGGTGCGCTTGCCTTCCGGCGAAGTGCGCCTGATCCATCAATCCTGCTATGCCACGATCGGCGTTGTCGGCAACCTGGATCATGGGAACATCAAACTTGGCAAGGCTGGGCGCAAACGACATTTGGGCATTCGTCCCACTGTGCGTGGCTCGGCGATGTCTCCGCGCGATCACCCGCATGGTGGTGGTGAAGGTCGCCAACCGATTGGGAAGCCCGGCCCGCGCACGCCTTGGGGCAAGCCTACTTTAGGTTATAAGACGCGTCGCAACAAGAAGACCTCGAAGTACATTGTGCGGCGGCGCAGCAAGAGCGGCTGATAACGGAGGAAGAGGTAGGAAAATATGTCTCGATCACTGAAAAAAGGCCCGTTTGTGGATCCCAAACTCCTCAAGCGCATTCGGGAGATGAACTTGAGAGGTGAGAAGAAAGTCATTCGCACCTGGAGCAGGGCTAGCGTCATTTATCCGGAAATGATCGGCCACACGATCGCCGTGCATGATGGTCGCCGCCATGTTCCGATTTATATTACCGAGAACATGGTCGGTCATCGGCTGGGCGAATTTGTCCCCACGCGCACGTTCCGTGGGCATGTGGCCGAGAAGAAGGCCTAGGAGAGTGCCCTATGGATGTACGTGCTCGATTGCGTTATTTGCCGATCTCGGCTCAAAAAGTTCGCCTGGTTGTTGACTTGGTGCGTGGGAAGAGTGCTAATGAAGCCATGGAAATCCTGCGTTTGACGAACAAGCGGGCGGCACGGCCGTTGTATAAGTTGCTAGCCTCAGCCATCGCCAACGCGGAAGAAAATTTCGGATTGAGCCGCGATGATCTCTATGTGGCCAGCATCTTCGCCGATGAAGGCCCAACCCGCAAGTGGCGTCGCTTTGGCGCCCGTGGGCGGTTCAAGCCCATCTTGCGTCGCACTTCGCATGTGACCGTGATTCTGCGCGAGTACGAAGCCTAGCCGGAAGGACCAAGGAGAGAGTATGGGACGTAAAGTTCATCCAATTGGTATGCGCCTGGGCATCCATGAGAGCTGGCAAGGTCGTTGGTTCGCAGAGGGCGCTCAATATCGAGAGCAGTTGCAACAGGATCTGGCTATCCAGGGTCTCTTTTTCGGTCCCACCTCCAAAGGTGGCACAGCAGCCGATTTGCCCGTGTTGAAGTATCGCCAGGAGCTGCCAGAAGCAGTGCGTGCCGGCAAGGCAGGGATCGCGCGCGTGGAAGTGGAGCGCTTCCCGGGTAAGGTCCACGTTATCCTGCACACGGCAAAGCCAGGAGTGCTGATCGGGCGGAAGGGTGAAGGCATCAAGAAGATTCGGCAAGCGTTGGAAGCCCTGGTCGGCAAGAAGGTGGACCTGGAGATTAAAGAGGTGCAGAAGCCGGACCTGGAAGCGATTCTCGTGGCGCAGAATATTGCCGATCAACTGGAGCGTCGCATTGCCTATCGTCGGGCGATGAAACGTGCCATCCAGCAGGCGATGCGCGAGGGCGCGCAGGGTATCAAAATCGAAGTGGCCGGGCGCCTAGCCGGGGCTGAAATGGCGCGCACCGTCTGGTTGCGGGAAGGTCGTGTGCCTTTGCAAACGCTGCGCTCCAAGATTGACTATGCTCGCGCCGAAGCGACGACAACCTACGGCCAGATCGGTATCAAGGTTTGGATTTATAAGGGCGAAGTCTTACCGGAAGTGGAAGAGAGGGTTGAGTCCACTGAAGGTGTGTACGTCACCGAATAGAGTGTACGAGGTGTGTTATGTTGATGCCAAAACGTGTTAAGTGGCGCAAGCAAATGCGCGGTCGCATGAAAGGGAAAGCCTTACGCGGGGCAGAGATCTCTTTTGGCGAATATGGATTGCAGGCTTTGGAGCCGGGTTGGGTGACAGCACGCCAAATTGAGGCGGCTCGCCGCGCTATTGTGCGTGAGATGAAGCGCCGTGGCAAGATATGGGTGCGCATTTTCCCGGATAAACCCTATACGCGCAAACCACCTGAAACCCGCATGGGGAACGGTAAGGGCAATGTGGAATACTATGTGGCCGTAGTGAAACCCGGGCGCATTATGTTTGAGATTGCCGGATTGCCAGAAGATGTGGCCATGCGGGCTTTACAGCTGGCCCAGTATAAGTTCTCTATCAAAACGCGCATCGTGACTCGTCACGAAATGGGAGAACAGGCATGAAACTGGAAGAAATTCGCAAAATGAGCATCGAGGAAATTCGTGCCAAGCTGGCTGATACGCGCGAGGAGCTGATGAAATTCCGCTTCCAGCACTCGCTGGGGCAATTGACGGATACCAGCCGCTTGCGCCTGTTGCGCCGGGATATTGCCCGCCTGGAAACCATTTTGCGCGAGAAACTGCGTGCAGAAGGTAAGGTGTCATCATGAACAATCGTCGTCGTTTGGTAGGTGTTGTTGCTAGTAATAAGATGATGAAAACTGTGGTCGTCGAGATCACGCGTACCTTCCGCCATCCCATTTACAAGAAGGTGATCCACCGTACCAAGCGCGTGATGGCCCACGATGAACTTGGTTGCCAGGTGGGAGATCAAGTGCGCATTGTGGAATCGCGCCCCCTTTCCCGTCACAAGCGCTGGGTGGTGGAAGCCATTCTGCAGCGCGAAGCGCGCACGGTGGATGTGGCGGATGAGGCTACGGAAGAGGAAGGAGTAGCGGTATGATTCAGCAAGAATCTCGCCTCAAAGTTGCAGATAATACCGGCGCGCGTGAATTATTAGTGATCCACATTATGGGTGGGTCCAGGCGCAAATATGGCTATGTGGGCGATGTGGTCGTGGCTACGGTGAAATCCGCTTCGCCCCAGGGTGTGGTGAAGAAGAGCGAGATTGTGCGTGCCGTGATTGTCCGCTGCACCAAAGAATGGCGCCGCGAGGACGGCTCGTATATCCGCTTTGACGATAATGCCGCAGTCATTTTGGATAGTGATGGGGTCAACCCAAAAGGGACGCGCATTTTCGGCCCGGTAGCGCGTGAATTGCGCGAAAAGGGCTTCACCAAGATCGTCTCGCTGGCCCCAGAAGTACTCTGAGTGTGTTGGGAGTGTGCGATGAAGTTCAAAATTCGCAAAGGTGACATCGTCGAAGTGATCAGCGGCCGGCAAGAGGATAAGGGCAAGCGTGGTGAGGTGATCCGCGTTCTGAGGGATGAGGCGCGCCTGGTCGTTCAAGGCGTGAATCTGCGCATCAAACATCAGCGCGCCGTGACCACGCAGAGTGGCCGTCAGATCAATCCTGGGCGCATTCAGTTTGAAGCCCCGATCCACATTTCCAATGTGATGCTGGTTTGCCCAAAATGTGGGAAAGCCACGCGCGTTGGCATTCAACGCGATGAGAGTGGCGCCCATCGTGTTTGCAAGAAATGCCAGGCAATGATTGACTAACCGTTGGAGTCAGGACATGAACCGATTGCAAGAGCGTTATCGTCAAGAAGTTGTGCCGGCCATGATGCGCATGTTCCAATATCGGAACGTGATGCAGGTGCCGCGCATCCAGAAAGTGGTGGTCAATATCGGCCTGGGCGAGGCACTGGATAATCCAAAGGCACTGGAATTTGCTTCGGCGGATTTGATGGCGATCACAGGCCAAAAGCCGGTGCTTACAAAGGCGCGCCGGAGCATTGCGGCTTTCAAGTTGCGCGAAGGCCGCCTGATCGGCGCCAAAGTGACCCTGCGCGGCGAGCGCATGTGGAGTTTCCTGGATCGCCTGATGAACATCGCCCTGCCGCGTGTGCGCGATTTCCGTGGTGTTTCCCCCCATTCGTTCGATGGGCGTGGAAATTACACCCTGGGTTTGCGCGAACAGTTGATCTTCCCCGAAATCGAATATGACAAGATTGACAAGCTGCGCGGCTTGGAAGTCACGATCGTGACTACGGCAAAAACCGATGAGGAGGCCCGCGCCTTGCTGAAATTCTTAGGAATGCCTTTCAGGAAGGAGTCGTAACGTATGGCTCAGAAGTGTATGCAATTCCGTGAACTACGACGTCGCCATCCGACGATGGTGCGAAACCGCTGTCAGCGATGCGGGCGCCCGCGTGGCTATATGCGGCGCTTTGGGCTGTGCCGCATCTGCTTCCGCGAACTGGCCCTGGAAGGCAAAATCCCCGGCGTAGTCAAGGCGTCCTGGTAGCCGGAGGAGGAAAACGATGAGCGTAAACGATCCAATCGCTGATATGTTGACCCGCATTCGCAATGCCGTGATGGTGGGGCAAAGTGCAGTCGCAATGCCCAGCTCCAAGATGAAGGTTGAGATCGCCCGGATAATGAAAGAAGAGGGCTATCTCGATCATTATGAGGTTGTGGAAGGCGATGCACCAGGGAAGAAAGTCCTGCGCCTGAAGATTAAGTACGTGGGTGAGCGGCGTGCCCGTCGGCCTGTGATCAGCGGCCTGGTGCGCGTGAGCAAGCCTGGGCGGCGCATTTACGTCAAAAAGGACGAAATTCCCTGGGTGCTTTCCGGCATGGGCATTGCCATTCTTTCCACGCCAAAAGGCGTGATGACCGGCACCCGCGCCCGCCAGCTGGGTGTGGGCGGCGAATTATTGTGCAAAATCTGGTAAGCAGGAGGTGGAAGGTGTCTCGAATTGGTCGCTTACCGGTGATCGTTCCGAATGGCGTGGAAGTGAGTATTCAGGGCTCCTTTGTGCACGTGAAGGGGCCGAAGGGTGAACTGCAGCGCACCTTTTCACCGCGCCTGAATATTGCTCTGGAAGACGGGAAAATTGTGGTCACGCGCCATACGGATACGCCCGATGATAGGGCTTTACATGGCACGACGCGAGCGCTTTTAGCCAATATGGTGCAGGGTGTCAGCGCCGGATTTGAGAAGAAATTGCAGATTGAAGGAGTTGGCTATCGTGCTGAGATGGACGGAAAAGCGTTGGTGCTATATGTAGGCTATTCCCATGCGGTGCGCATTGAGCCACCCGCGGGGATTTCCTTTGCGGTTGAGAAGAACGAAATTGCCGTGCGCGGCATAGATAAAGAACTCGTCGGTCAGGTTGCGGCGGATATTCGCAGTGTGCGTCCCCCTGAGCCTTATCATGGCAAAGGCATCCGCTATGTTGGCGAAAAGATTCGGCGCAAGGCTGGCAAGTCCGGTAAAGGAGGCAAGTAGTTATGGCGCAGAAAACACGTGCAGAAGCTCGCAAGCGGCGTCACCTTCGAGTGCGCAAACGCGTTTTCGGCACCCCCGAACGCCCGCGCTTGAGCGTTTTCCGCAGCCTTTCGGAAATCTATGCACAGGTCATTGACGATGTGGCCGGGCATACGCTGGTCTCTGCTTCGACCATTGACAAAGAATTGCGCGAAAAGGTCAAAGGCTTAAAGAAGAGTGATCAGGCACGCCTGGTCGGAAAGGTGCTTGCAGAGCGTGCCCTCAGCCGCGGCATTGGCGAAGTGGTTTTTGATCGCGGTGGCTTTAAGTATATCGGCCGCGTGCAGGCTTTGGCCGAGGGGGCGCGCGAAGGTGGCTTAAAGTTCTAGGCCTGGAGAAGAACATGACGGATATTCTCTTTGAGCAAATGCAATACGAGCAGGAACAATACGAAGAGCGTGTTCTTGAGATCGTTCGCGTGGCAAAGGTAGTGAAAGGTGGCCGGCGTTTCCAGTTCCGGGTGACAGTGGTCGCCGGCGATGGAAAAGGATCCGTCGGCTTGGGAGTGGGAAAGGCAAATGCCGTTCCTGATGCCATGCGCAAGGCATCCGAGCGTGCCCGCAAGAACATGCACCCAATCAATCTTTACGGGACAACGATCCCGCATGAGGTGGTTGGTAAAGTGGGCGGATCGAAGGTCTTGCTCAAACCGGCCTCGCCCGGTACGGGCGTAATTGCTGCCGGCGGTGTGCGCGCCGTGCTTGAAGTGGCAGGCGTGCGCGATATTCTCACCAAATCGCTGGGCAGTTCAAACGTGTTAAACGTCGTCCAGGCCACTTTTAAGGCGTTAGCGCAACTGAAATCACCCCAGGAGGAGGCCGCCCGGCGCGGCAAAAAGGTCGAAGAGGTTTTGCCCTTCTGGGATAGGAGGAAGAGACATGCCTGAGACGAAAAAGACGATCCGCGTGACCCTGGTGCGCAGCCCGATCGGTTATTCTAAGGATCAGAAGGCGACTGTGCGTGCCCTGGGGCTGCGACGCCTGCATCAGACGGTAGAACATGCTGATACCCCCGCAATACGCGGCATGATTCAGAAAGTCATCCATCTGGTTCGCGTGGAAGAATAGGAGAACCATGAAACTACACGAGTTGAAACCGAACCCAGGTGCAAAAAAGGAGCGAAAGCGCGTTGGCCGCGGCATTGCGGCAGGCCAGGGAAAGACGGCCGGCCGCGGCTACAAAGGCCAAAAGGCGCGCAGCGGCGAGCAGGGCCACCTCTATCGCCAGGGTGGAAACCTGCCCTTCTTCCGGCGCCTGCCGTTTCTGCGCGGTGTTGGATTCACCCCGCCAAATCAGGTTGAATACAACGAAGTCAACCTCGATCAGCTGGCGGAGGTCTTCCCGGCAAATGCCGAAATCACGCCGGAAACCTTGCTTCAGGCGCGTTTGCTGCGCGATGAGAAGAACCCGGTGGTGATCCTCGGACGCGGCGAAGTGACTGTGCCCTATAAGGTGCGTGTCCATCGCATCAGCCGCACTGCGCGCGCCAAGATCGAAGCGGCTGGCGGCAGCGTGGAACTGATCGCTTAATTAGGAGAGCCTCTCATGAAGTCTGCTTTTGCTGGCTGGCGCTACCTATGGAAATCACCGGATATTCGGCGTAAGTTGTTGATCACGCTGGGCATTCTGATCTTGTATCGCCTGGCGGCGAACATTCCCGTGCCAGGAGTGAACTTCCAAGCATTGCGTGAATTCTTGGGCGTAGCTACTGGCTCCGGGTCTTTCCTAGATTTCCTGAACTTGCTCTCCGGCGGCACCGTGCTCAATTTTTCGCTGCTCTCGATGGGCGTTTATCCCTATATTACGGCGCAGATCATCTTGCAGTTGCTGGTGCCGATCATCCCTGCCCTGGAGCGGCGTATTAAGGATAACCCGACCGAAGGGCGCCGCTGGATGGAACGTTGGACCTACTACCTGGCCGTGCCAATGGCGGCGCTCTCCGCAGTGGGACAGATTAATATTTTCAATTCGCTAGGCCAGCAGTACATCAAAAAACAGATTATCGCCTTCGGCTTTTCCGCAGAGACCTGGCTACAGTCGCTCACGGTTCTCCTGGCGATGACTGCTGGCACCATGTTTGCCATCTGGCTGGGAGAGTTAATCTCCGAGTATGGCATTCGAGGCCAGGGGCTTTCGCTGGTCATCTTCGCAGGGATCGTCTCGCAGGTGCCCGGCAACCTGGTGCGCATTTTCCGCGGCGATGTCCAGTATCGCTGGATTTTGCTGGTGCTGACTGCGGTGGTGATTGTGATCACCATCTATGCAATCGTCTATATCCAGCAAGGTCGGCGCAATATTCCGGTGACCTATCCGGGGCGCCGAGTTGGGAATCGCATGACTATGCCGGTGCGCGGTACTCTGCCACTGATGGTGAACATGGCGGGCATGATTCCGTTGATCTTCGCCAGTGCGATCCTGCAATTCCCGGCCATCCTGGCTTCTTATTTCGTCAAAACTCCCGGCGATTTTGCCAGCCGCGTCCAGGATATTTTCAGTGCAAACAGCGCCACCTATTGGATTCTCTATTTCTTCATGGTGGTAGGCTTCACCTTTTTCTACACAGACGTGCTCTTTGCCCAGCAAAACTACGGTGAGAACCTCAAGCGAATTGGGGCACAGGTACAAGGGGTAGCGCGCGGGGAGGCCACCCAGAAATATCTGATGCGTGTACAGCGGCGAATCACCTTCGTCGGCGCGCTCTTCCTGGGCATCGTCGCCATTTTGCCCTTCCTGATCCGGTTGATTTTCCCGCCGGCCAGCCAGGGAGCCGGCCTTTTCCTGGTTTCATCGGCGGGCTTGCTCATCGTGGTAGGCGTGGTGCGCGATACCTTTATGACAATTGATGCGGAACTGAAAGTGCATGGGTATCAGGAGTCACTCCTGGTGCGCTAGGAGACGTTATCATGGCCACCTATATTGTCTTTCTGGGGCCGCCGGGTGCCGGGAAGGGTACTCAGGCCAAAGTTCTGGCCGAGCGACTGGGTTTGGCCCATATCTCATCGGGCGATTTGTTTCGCGAAAACCTGAGCCGACAAACCGAATTGGGAAGATTGGCAAAATCCTATATGGATCGCGGCGAATTGGTGCCCGATGATGTGACGATTGGAATGATCCGTGAGCGCCTTTCCCGGCCAGATTGCCAAGGAGGGGCTATCCTGGATGGATTCCCGCGCACGCCCGCGCAGGCGGATGCCCTGGAGAAGCTTCTCCAAGAGCGCGGCGCACACGTGAATCTCGTTCCCCTGATCACGGCCCCGGCTGAGGTGCTTGTCGAACGGCTGGGTGGACGGTGGACCTGCCGCGCGCAGGGACATATCTACCACGAGAAGTACAATCCTCCACGCGTGCCCGGCCGTTGTGATGTGGATGGATCGGAACTTTACCAACGGGATGACGATCGAGCCGAGACCGTAAGGCGTCGCATCCAGGTTTACCTGGAACAAACGGCGCCGCTTATCGAGTATTATCGTCAACGTGGCCTGCTGATCGAAGTAGACGGAACGCAGTCTATCGAAGCGGTAACGGCAACCCTGCTGAAGGCAGTGGAAGCCATTCGTACAACGAGGGTATGAACTGGGCACAACGCATCCACATTAAAACCCCGGCCGAGATCGAGATCATGCGTCAGGCCGGCCGCATCAATGCTGAAGTTTTGGCAACCTTGAAAGCTCTTTTACAACCGGGTATCACAACCGCAGACCTAAATGCCGCTGCCGAAGAGGTGCTGCGAAAGCATGGATGCTATTCGCCGTTTAAGGGGTACGGGAATCCACCCTTTCCTGCCTCCATTACCGTGAGCATCAATGACGAATTGGTGCACGGCATTCCCAGCCCGAAGCGCAAGGTGCGCGAGGGTGATCTTGTCTCGATTGATTGCGGGACAGTATATCGAAGCTATGTGGCGGACTCCGCCATCACGGTCGGAGTGGGAGAGATTTCTCCGCTGGCGCGACGGCTGCTCGAGGTCACAGAAGGCGCTCTCTATGCCGGCATTGCGAAGATGCGCCCCGGCAACCGCACGGGTGACGTTTCGGCGGCCATCCAGCGTTATGTGGAAAGCCATGGCTTCTTCGTGACGCGTGAGTATACCGGCCACGGCGTTGGCCGGCAGATGCACGAAGGGCCGCAAGTGCCAAATTATGGTACACCCGGCCAGGGCTTGGTGTTGCGTCCAGGAATGACCATCGCTTTGGAGCCGATGGTGTTGGTGGGCACAGATAGGACGCGCCTCA
>JBKBPX010000079.1:0-10970 GCA_046292855.1 Anaerolineales bacterium | reverse complement strand
CTCGCTTCTGGGCGCTTAGGCGGTTCTTTAGCAGTCCGCATCAAGTTCAATAGCGCCAAAAGATAAATGGACGAAGCACTATCTTGCGGCTCAGGATCACAATGCGCTGGGCGGCCATCAGGCCACGCGGCGAAGGATCGCTGACCACCTCCCGCAGGAGCAGGTGCGTGAAAAGGGCTTTGAGCAAAGCCGATTCGGGGCAGATGCAGCCACTCCCGTCGCGTTCCACTGCGCCCACTTCCAGCAAGCGACTCACGATACACCACGCTGAAGCGCTCGGGAATATCGTCCACGCGCGAATTGAGGGTGAAGAAGCCTCCCAACATGCCGGGCTTGGCGCCTGTGCGTTCTTCGATAAGCTCCTTCATCTCGGCAATAGGGCGGAGCCGAGGACGCAGCGCGGCGGGGAGCCCCAGCACTGCTGCCAGACATGGGCTAGGATCAGCATCCACCGCCAGCACTTCTCGCCCTCGCTCGGCGTAAGCCTGTGCCAGCAGCGCCGTGAAAGTCGCCTTTCCGACTCCGCCTTTTCCGCTAATGGCCAGTTTCATACGTCCACGGCCAAACAGGTAAGGGTTTGCTCGACACCGGGGATGGGTTGAATCTTTGTCGCCACCAGCTGACCAAGCTCACCGAGATCGTCGGTTTCAGCGATGGCGATGGCATCATAGGGGCCAAAGGTCATTTCGGCACTTTTGACGGACGGAATCTTGCGCAGTTCCTTAACCACCGGCCGCACTTCGCCACTCCGAATTTTGATGAGAATGTATGCCTTCATGGTACCGCTCCTTATTCAGTAGAGTTTCGCAGGAAGATCAGCCAATAGACCAGCGCCACCAACACAGCGCCGCCGATGATATTGCCAATCGTGACCGGGAGGAGATTATGGAGCAAGAAATTGCCCCAAGTCAAGCTTTCTAACAGGGAGACCTTCTCCGCAACCTGTTGCACAAACTGGGGAGCGAAGGTTTTGATCAGCCAGGCGTAGGGGACAAAGTACATATTGGCCACGCTGTGCTCATAACCGGCAGCCACAAAAGCAGCGATCGGCGGGATGGTCACAATGACCTTGTCAATCACGCTACGCGCGCTATAGGTCATCCAAACGGCCATACAGACCAGGGCATTGCACAATACTCCCAACATAAGCGCCTGAAAGAAGCCCAACTGGGTCTTGGCAATAGCGATGTTTAGCGCTGTTATCCCGACTCCCCCTTTCGCCATGAGATACTGGCCGGTGAGGAAGTTCAGGACCGCTGTCCCGAAAGCGCCCACGAAGTTACCCAGATAGACAATGCCCCAATTCCGCAGCAAGGCTCGGGTGGTGATCTTGCGATTCGCCCAGGCCATGACGATCAGATTATTGCCGGTAAACAGTTCTGCGCCACCGACCACAACCAGAACCAAGCCTAGGGGGAAAACCGCCCCCATCAGCAGGCGTTGCAGACCGTAAGGCGGCGCAATGCTCACACTCTGACCGTCCATCCAGGTCACGGTAAAAGTGCCGGTGCCGGCGATGGTAGCGAAGATCGCCCCTAGCGAGATGAAGGCTCCGGCCAATACCGCCAAAATGAACATTTTCATGGCTGGCATCTCGGCTTTGCGCACCCCAAGATACTCGGCGCGCGCGGCCATTTCAGCAGGTAGCAGTGCATCAATGCGAATTTCACTCATGGTGGGCATCTCCAAAATAGGGAATCTGCAACTAATAAGAATTGTAGCGCAACTAGCGGCGCTATGCCACAGCTGCTCCGAGAAAAGAGGAAAGATGAAGGTAAAAAGGGGATAAATGTCTTAATGCCCTAGCAGGCGCCGAGCGTGGAGCTTTCGTTGGCGTTTTCGGCTTGTCAACTTGTGCATTCACCTTTATAATTCACCTAGCAAAATTCCTTTGTGGAGTCGTGAAACGTATGAGCGAACAGGAAACTTTGAATCCGGGGGCTACGCAGGAAGAAGTAGTAGAAAACATGGAGTCACTGCTTACCGAGGATACCCTACACCTTGAAGTACCGCGAGCAGGTGAAATTCGGACAGGGATCATTGCCAGCATCAGCCCTTCCCAAATTTTGGTGAGCATTGGCACCAAGTCGGAAGGGGTGATCACCGGCCGCGAGCTGGAACTGATGAGCGAAGATGAACGTGCCTCGTTAAAGGTTGGGCAGGAAATTCCGGTGTATGTCATCCACGCTGAGGACGTAAACGGGAACGCCGTTCTGTCCTATCGTCGCGCTCGCGATTACCTGGCCTGGCAACGCGTCGCCGAAGCGAAGCAAAACGACCAAATTATCCACACTCGCATCACGGGCTACAACAAAGGTGGGTTGGAAGTAGATATCTTCGGGCTGCGTGGCTTTGTGCCGGCCTCTCAAATCGGCTCACTCCGCCGCATCCAATCCTCTGGCGAAACGCCCGAGGGTCGCTGGAAGCAATGGATAGGCAAGAACATTGACGTGCGCATTTTAGAATTCGATCGCGAGCGTCATCGCCTCGTCGTCTCTGAGCGCGCGGCAGAGCCTTCGCGCCAGGAACTGAAGGGGCGTGCTATTGCGTCTCTGGAAGAGGGCAAAATCTACACCGGCCGTGTCACCAGTTTGGCCGATTTCGGCGCCTTTGTCAATATCAACGGCGCAGACGGCCTCGTGCACCTCTCCGAACTCTCTTGGGAACATGTCACCCATCCTCGCGAAGTGCTCAAGGTTGGCCAGGAAGTAAAGGTCAAAGTCTTGAGCGTGGATCGAGAAAACCTGCGCATCAGCCTGTCGATCCGCCAGACAATGGAAGACCCCTGGAAGCAAAAAGTGGCACACTACAGCCGTGGGCAGTTGGTTGAAGGCGTAATCACCCGTCTGACCAAATTTGGCGCTTTCGCTCGTCTGGATAGTGGCGTGGAAGGCCTGATCCATATCTCCGAGATCAGCGATCAACGCATCCAGCACCCCAAAGAAGTGCTACACGAAGGCGAGGTCAAAACCCTGCGCATCATTCGCATTGATTACAAGCAGCGCCGTATCGGTCTGAGCCTGCGTCAGGTGGATTCGGCCGCTTACGCAGATAAGGACTTCAAGATGCTCACCCAGGAACTGCACGAGAAAGAGCAAAACGAAGAGTAAGCACTGGGTGGAGCTTCTCATCTTCCTGCTTATGCCCTGGATTATAGACTCACACGAGGACCTGGCCTGGAACATCATTCAATTTGGCCGTGACTACACCCTGTCAGTAACAGAGACACGGCGCCGTGAAAGCACGAGCGACGCCCCCCGGCACAACGGAAACACCTTACTCGGCTGGCCGGAATATCAAGAGGGCAGGGTAGCAGTGGTGTTCGCCACCCTGTTTGCTACTCCACAACGGCGCAAACATGCCTGGGAACGCGTCACGTATGCATCCTTCGATGAGGCCTACGCAATCTACCGCCGCCAAGCCGACCTCTACTGGGAACTTTGCGAAAAGCACCCAAATCATTTTCGCTTGATTGTTTCACGCGCACAACTGGAAGAGCATCTCCAAGAATGGCAAAAGCCTTCCGAAAATGGGCATCCTGTAGGGCTAATCCTGCTCATGGAAGGTGCTGAAGGCATCCGCACACTGGACGAGCTGGCGGAATGGTGGGAGATAGGATTGCGTCAGATCGGCCTGGCCTGGGCCGGCACGCCTTACTGCGGCGGCACAGGGGAGCCGGGCCCCCTCACCGAGGAGGGACGCCGCCTGCTTCGGGCAATGGCCGAGTTTCCCTTCGCCCTCGATCTTAGTCACATGGATGAACGCGCCGCCTTGCAGGCACTGGATGAATATCCAGGTCCGATCCTGGTCAGCCATGCCAATTGCGCCGCGCTCCTTCCCGGTCAAACAAGCAACCGTCATCTCAGCGACCTGGTCATCCGTCGCGTGATCGAGCGCGAAGGCGTGATCGGGGTTGTGCCCTATAACCGATTCCTGCAGACTGGCTGGAAGGAAGGCGATCCGCGCCTCCCGCTCGACTCCCTCTTAGCACATATTGACCACATCTGTCAACTGGCCGGTGACGCACAGCATGTCGGCCTGGGCACGGATTTCGATGGCGGTTTCGGCGTGGAAGCCACTCCAGAAGGGATGGAGAGCATCGCCGATCTGCAAAAGCTGGCTCCCAAGCTGGCCGAAAGGGGCTATTCTGACAGGGATATCGCTGCCATCTTCGGAGAAAACTGGCGAAGACACCTGGAACAGGTGTTAGGATGATGAGAACGGAGAATTTTAGCAAACCGCTCAACGGCCCCTCAAGACAAGCACGGGTGCGCCTTGGGCTAGCGCTCACCCTCTTTGGCTTCTTCGTGCTGGTAATCGGAGCCAAACCCGGCTGGTTCGGCATCGATCGCAGCCCGATTGTGGGCTTTGTCCAAACTGCAGTCTTTGTCCTCGGGTTAGGCATTCTCTCCCTGGGGGGAGGCATCACCTTTCTCGCCTTATGGGGGGATCAAGCCCGCTCCATCCTGGCCGATATTGGTCTGCGCCTGGTCGCCACCGGCTATGTGATAGCCACGTTCGCCGGAATGGCCGATGTCTTTGGCTTTGGCAGTCACTCTTTCCCAAAAGTGCCCTTTTTCGGCCCCTGGCAGGCTTATGGAGTGATGATCGGCGAGGGCGTCATTTTGCTAGGCTTCCTGCTCATGCTCCCCATCCGTACAAAATAACGAACAGCCTACTGCAATCTTGACGCCAGGAGGTTAAGGCACAAAGAGTGGAGTCGTGGAACTTTTGAACTTTCCTCCTCGTCACTCTCATAGCCGTCCTCTACCAACGGTGTCATCTGTCGCCATTGCCACGCCATCGGATGAGCCAATTGCTCCGAAGGATAACCGATGAATTTGGCCAAAGTGGATTTGCCCGTTCATTAGCATCCTATCCTCCCCCACGCTCCATCTCTGTCAACCTTTGCCTGGTTAACAACCGATCGCCATCGAGGTCGCCATGAAACGTCTGCTCCTAGTTCTGCTCTTCTCTCTTTTGCTGGTCGCTTGCGGCCCGGCGACCCTGCCCACCCAATCTCTCCCCCAGGCTACGCCGACTACCCTCCCTTTCACCTTGCCCACTTCCTCTGCGGTGCCGCAAATCATACGTCAGAGTCCTTCGCCTCAGGAAAGGCTCCCCATCACCCCTACTATCGAAATCAGCTTTGACCGCTCCATGGAACGCACGTCCCTAGAGAAAGCCTGGAGGTTCACGGATGAGGCTGGGAATATCATAGCCGGAACGTTCAGCTGGAAAGATGCCCAAACGGTCCAATTCCATCCTACTGGTCCTCTTCAGGCCGGCCATGTTTACATTCTGACGATTGGAGCGCAGGCAGCCGATCAACAAGGCGTTCGCCTGGGCCAGGATTGGCAATTTACCTATCGCACCACCGATGCGCTTCAGGTGGCCCAAGTCTTCCCGGCCAGCGGCGTGAGGGAAGCCGATCCCACCACCGCCATAACCGTCATCTTCAACAAGCCGGTCGTCCCTCTCAGCCCCGAAGAAGCGCCTGAAGCACTCCCCTCACCGGTAGAGTTTGACCCACCGATTGCGGGAACGGGACGCTGGGTCAGCTCCTCGGTCTATATCTTCCAACCCGAAAAGCCCCTGCGAGGTGGCCAGACCTATCATGGCCTGATCCCCGCCGGCCTGCAGGATATCACGGGGACAAAACTGGAGGAAGAATTCCGATGGGAATTCGGCATCCGCCCATTGCGCATCTTGGAGGTTCTTTTCCTCGACACCGTGCCTTACGATGACGGAGGGCGCGTGCGGCTGGATGGACAAACCCAAATCCGCTTTGATCATCCGATTGAGCGCGCCACACTCAACAGGGCAATGCGTATTGCCGCGCCGGATGGCAGTTCCATCCCCTTCCGCACAAAGTGGAATGAGTCTTTCGATACCGTCACGATCATCCCCCTCAAACGCTATCGGCCTGCCACCCGCTACACGTTGACCATCTCCACCGACTTGCGCGGCCAGGATGGCAGCCTGCTGGATGCTCCCCAGAGCATGAATTTCTTCACCCTTCCCTACCCGGCCGTGATCTCTTTCTTCCCCTCCGCGAAGGAAACCTCCTACGTCCCCCATGCAGTCCTACAATTCAACACCCTGATGAACAAAAACAGCGTCATTGCTCATCTTCGGATCATACCTCGCCCACCAAAACTGGATTTCTACTACGACGAATGGAATCATTCCCTGACCATCTATGGCTTGGAGCCTGCTCAAACCTACGAAGTTCGCCTGCGACCTGGAGCCCAGGATATTTACGGGAATGCCACAACCGAGGAATATACCTACGCTTTTACCAACGGTTATTTTGCCCCTTCAGCCTGGCTGAAAACATATACCCCGACCATTCCCTTGATCTTCCGTCCGGGTGTCAAGCAGGAAGTCTACCTGGAATACGCAAACGTCGAAACCCTGAACCTAACCCTCTACGCACTTACCCCGGCCGAATTCAAGCGCCTAAGCGACTATACCATCTCCCCCACCAATTGGCGCACATCCAAATCTCCCCTGCGCGTCTGGGAACTCAAATTGGAAAAATCCCCGACAGAGACTCGCCTGATTCCCATTTCGCTCGAGGAAAACGGCAAGCTGCCCCCTGGGCTTTACCTGCTCGGGGTCCATTCTCGTAATATCAAGGCCAGCGAGCGCTTTGTTTCAGCGGCATTGCTCATCGTCTCAAATGAGATCCTTGCGCTCAAAGTCGCACCCGGCGAGGCCTTAGCCTGGCTCCTCGATGCTGAAGATGGGCGGCCGGTGAGCGATGCGGAGGTCTCTTTCTATGACCAGGACTTTAACCTGATAGGCACATCGCGCACAGATGCTAAGGGATTGGCACACTGGCAAAGTGACAAGAACAGCAGGCCTGCCTATGCAGTTGTCAATCAAAATGGTCACCTGGCCATGGCCTCCCCAAATTGGACCTGGCTATATGCGGAGCGATTTGGCCTTTATCAGAGCTACCTGCAGCAAACGCGGCGATTGATGGCATTCATCTACACCGAACGGCCGATCTACCGGCCTGGCCAGGAAGTCTACTTCAAAGGCATCGTGCGCATGGAGGATGACCTGCGCTATACCCTGCCTCCCGAAACAAGCAAGGTTACCGTGTTCATTTCCAATCAAGATGGCGACCTTCACCGCCAGGTCTTCTCCCTTACGCCCCAAGGCACTTTCTCCGGCGAATATACCTTGAGTGAAGATGCTCCGGTTGGCACCTATACGCTCCAGGTTTATGCTGGAGAAGTCACCAGGGAACAAGCGAAAGAAGCGCCTCTATACGATAGCTATTTCCGTGTGGCGGAGTACGTCAAGCCGCGCTTCCGTCTGGATTTGAAAGGCGAGCCCGAGCGTCTGGTGAGCGGCGAGATTGCCACCTTCCGCCTGAACGCGGCCTATTATTCCGGCGGCAGCCTGAGCCAGGCAGCGGTGGAATGGTTCATGGAGAGCGCTCCGGCCTACTATACCCCGCCTGAGACCTACCACAGCTACTCGTTCCACGATTGGGAAGATAGCCCACGTTGCGCCTATGGCTATCCTTGCCAACCTTCCCCCCCGCCGATCTATCGCCAGGGCAGCGGAAAGACCGACGAGCAGGGAAATTTTGAACACCAGGAAACTTTCACGCTCCCTCAAAACATCAGCGCCTTGAATTTCACCTTCAATGCCAACGTCCAGGATATTGGCGGGAATGTTGTAGGTGGCTATACGACAGTCACCGTTTTTGGGAGCAGCGTTTTCCCCGGCGTGCGCACGGAATCCTACCTGGGCGAAACGGGCAAACCCATCTCTATCGAGACGGTAGCCCTGAACCTTCAGGGAGAGCCTGTGGCGGATCAGCGTCTGACCATCGCGCTTTACGAGCAACGCTGGTCGAATGTCCAAAAACAGGATGCTCGTGGCGTGCTTTACTGGGAATCTTCGGTTCAAAGCATTCTGCGCGGCTCAACCACGGTCACTACAGACACCGAAGGGAAAGCCACCGCTTCATTAACCCCACCTTTCGGCGGAGAATACAAGATCGTGGTCACAGCAGTAGATGCGAAAGGACGGAGCGCCCGCGCTGCCACCTATGTCTGGGTAATTGGCAAAGAAATGCACCTGCAACGCACCTCCGATGAAACCATGCAGGTCATCAGCGATAAAAGCGGTTACAACCCCGGCGAAAAGGCACAAATCCTGGTCGTCTCGCCCTTCCAGAAAGAAGTCACTGCCCTGCTTACCCTGGAACGCGGCCGTATCCACGAGAAGAAGCTAATCACGCTCCAGAGCGGGAGCAACACGTTTGAGATTCCCATCACCTCCAGCATGGCGCCGGTGATGTACGTCTCGGTATTGGCCATTCAACCGGCCGATGGAATGGAGCCGCCGCGCCAGGCAATGGGACTGGCAAAATTGAGCATCGCGCCATCGCTTCAGCAAATCTTCGTCCAGATCGAAAGTGACCGCAAAATAGCCCAGCCACGCCAAACGGTCACCTTTACCGTGCTCACCCGCGACGTGAACGGGAAACCAGTTTCTGCCGACGTCTCGCTGGCGCTGGTGGATAAGGCAGTCTTGGCGCTCACCGGACCTAACAGCCCGCCGCTGCTGGAAGCCTTCTACCCGATGCGCGGCCTGAGCATCATCACCGCCACCACCGTTCCCCTGGATGCCGAATTATTCAACGCCAATTTGCGGGCTGCACTCGCAGGGGAAGGAGGCCGAGGCGGTAGCGGTGGCGGCGAAAAAGGCAGCGACCAATTCGGCGTCCTCACCATCCGCGGCGACTTCAAGGATACTGCCTTCTGGCAAGGACAGGTGATCACGGATGAAAATGGCCGCGCCGAAGTGACCGTAACCCTCCCCGATAACCTCACCACCTGGCAAATGATCGCCCGCGCCGTGACCGAGGATACGCGCGTCGGCGAAACCATCTTTGAACTTCCCAGCCGCCTGCCTTTGCAAATCGAGCTACAAACGCCACGCTTCTTCGTCGCCGGCGATCAGGTCACCCTGGGAGCGATGATCCATAATAACACCGAGAACGATCTGGAGGTGAAGGTCTCCCTAGAAGCCCAGGGCTTCACACTCCAGGAAACCGCCGAAAAAAACCTGACGGTGAAAGCCAATAGCCAGGCATACGTCACCTGGCGCGGCGCAGTGGAGGCAGGCGCGGCGCGCGTTGACCTGATCGGGCGCGTGCAGGGCGGCGGATATGAAGATGCGACTCGTCCCGCTCTGGGCACCTTACCCGATCAAGGCATCCCGGTACTGCGCTACCTGGCGCGAGAGATGATCGGGAGCGCCGGCGTGCTCATGGATGAAGGAAGCATCACCGAAGGGGTTTTGCTACCGGCCAACATAGAGCCTGCAGCCAGCACCTTGAACGTGGAACTTTCGCCCTCCCTGGCCGCAACAATCACAAGCGATCTGGAAATTCTGCGCGATTACCCCTACCTGTGCAGCGAACAAACCGTCTCGCGCTTCCTGCCCAATTTGCTGACACGCCGCCTGTGGCGAGAAAGTGGTCAGCTTGATCGTCTACCAGACATCGAGTTGACGATCCTGGAATCGCTGCAGCGCCTGATCCGCACGCAGAACGGCGATGGTGGCTGGAGTCTATGGCCCGGCGGCGAAAGCGAATTGCGCACCACGGCCTACGTAGTCTGGGGGCTTAGCGAAGCGAAAAAGGAAGGCTATACCATTCCCGAAGGTACGTTAAAGCGCGGCTTGGACTACCTGGAGCGCAAAATCTATCCTGTCAACATCAGCACAGCGTTGGAGAAAAAGAACGAGATGGCCTTCGTAGCATTTGTGCTGGCCGAACAGGGACAGGCTCCGGCTTCTGTGCTCCATTCACTTTATAAGCAGCGCCATTCTCTCAGCCTTTATGCACAAGCGCTGTTGTTGGATGCATTCCTGGTCTCGGCAGCGCAGGAAGAATACACCACCGAATTGCTCTCGGCATTGAACAGCGCAGCCATCCAATCTGCCGCTGGCGTCCATTGGGAAGAAAGCGAAAACGATTACTGGAACTGGAACACGGACGTGCGCAGCACAGCTATCATTTTGGATACCCTCCTGCGCGTAGACCCCAAGCATCCGCTCATTCCTGGCGGCATCCGCTGGTTGATGACACAGCGCCGCACCGAATGGTTCTCCACCCAGGAGACCACCTGGACCTTGTTGGCATTGACGCGTTGGCTGGAAATTTCCGCTGAGCTACAAGGCAATTACCAATTCGGGCTGGGATTAAACGGCAACCTGCTGGAGACGAAGCAAGTCACCCCCAAAAACATCTTTGAGAAGCTGATTCGTCACATCCCCGGCAGCGAACTTCTTCAGGGGCAAAACTTTCTCTCCATTCTGCGCACAAGCGGCCCCGGCACGCTTTTCTACACCGCCTACATGGAATATGCCCTGCCAGCAGAGCAGGTCCAAAGTCAAGATCACGGCATTCTGGTCGAACGCGCCTACTATCGGCTGGAGAACTTGAAAAAACCTGTGACCGAAGTGACACGCGGCGATCTGGTGCAGGTACGTCTGACGTTGATCCTACCGAAAGATCGCTTTTACGTTATCGTGGAAGATGCACTGCCGGCCGGGCTGGAACCCGTAGACGCCACGTTGCTGACCGCAGTGCAGGTGCCAGAACGCTTCGAAGCGATGGACTACGAGCAACGCGGCTGGGGTCAGTGGTACTTCGATTATCGTCAAATATACGATGATCGGGTTGTCTTCAGCGCCAACTATCTCCCGGCCGGCACCTATGTCCTTACCTACCTCGCCCGGGCTGGTTTGAGCGGCACCTTCCACGTCCTGCCGGCCCGCGCTTGGGAATTCTACTTCCCAGATGTGGGCGGACGTAGCGATGGGTTGATCTTCACCGTCAAATAATTGCCGCAGACCGCGGACAGCAGACCGCCACCCACACTCCGCCGTCCAAAATGTACTACTTTTCCCTCAAAGAGTGGTTTCTGAGCATT
>JBKBPX010000078.1:0-11146 GCA_046292855.1 Anaerolineales bacterium | reverse complement strand
AAGGGACGCTTGCAATAGCAACATATCCTACAGGTGCTCGTGTTGTGAGCAAGACAGCGCCTGCGGGCAAAAGTCTTGCCGAACTGTTTTTTAATCCTTGCTCGCTAATATTCCGTTCTCCGCGAGAAATGAACCGGAAGGGATAGCCTGACAAATCCTTGGGCGTTATCCAAGGTATGTCTCCATCAAAGTTGGTGGGATCGGTTGTAGATGGTGTTCCACCGCCAATAATTTCAGCAATATCACCAATCGCAAGTTCTCGCCACTCACCCGCCATAGCCCAACTCCTATGCCTTGCCCTGGGTGCTTGAAGCGTTGCGATCATGTTGTCTCATAAGGCTTCTGTTCCTTCGCTGAGAATGCGCAAATACTGGTCATAGGCGAAGACACGATTTCGGCGCTGGCCGGTGATCTCGCGCACGATGTTAAGATTCTCCAAGTTTTCCATCGCCCGCGAGGCTGCCGGAAAAGAAAGCCCGGTACGCTTAATCACCTGATTCAACGTAACAAGCGGACGCTCGCAAAGCACGCGGAATACCCGTAACATGGTGGAAGCGGTCTGCTGATGTTGTTGAATCCTCTGTTCATCCTGCTGGAAGAGCGAAAGCAAACGTTTGGCCGTTTCAACTGCATTGGTGGCCGTGTGCTCAACCCCCTCAAGGAAAAAATCTAACCAGGCTTCCCAATCCCCCTCGAGTCGGACAAGATCAAGTAAGCGATAATACTCACTTCGATGTTGCTTAAAGTAGAGACTTAGGTAGAGGAGGGGTTGGGAAAGCAGACCATCATGGTGGAGGATAAAGGCAATCAACAAACGGCCCAAGCGCCCATTACCATCCAGGAACGGATGAATAGTCTCAAATTGAACGTGAGCAAGCGCGGCTTTAATGAGAGTAGGATAAGGGTTATTCTCACCGTGGAGGAAACGTTCCAGTTCCGTCATGCAGTCCTGGACATAACTCGGTGGCGGGGGAACAAAATGGGCATTACTGGGTCGCGTGCCTCCAATCCAATTTTGCGTGCGCCGGAATTCGCCCGGGGATTTCTCGCTTCCTCGGCCGCGGGAAAGCAACACGGCATGCATCTCTCGAATTAAGCGATTAGAAAGAGGAAAACCCTCACGCAACCGCTTAAGCCCATGATCTAATGCCGCTACATAGTTGGAAACCTCCACTACATCATCCAATGGAGCGCCGGGAGCCTCTTCCAATTCGAAAAGTAGTAGTTGGGCTAAAGAGGACTGTGTACCTTCGATTTGAGAGGAGAGAACCGCTTCGCGGCGAACATACGCGTATAAGAAGAGGCCAGGATCCGGCAAGAGCAAAGTTACACTATCCAACCTGCCTAATGCCAGGGTCGCACGTTCCAACAGTTGCTGGCGTTGAGCGGTCATTTCCAGCGGCGGGTTGGGTGGAAGCGAGACTGGAATAAAAGCACGAATCGTCTCTCCACCTACTTCAGTTATTTCGTAACGTCCGGTCAAACCGCGCCTCATGGAATGCTCCTTATTTCCATTTCGTTAAATAAGAACTTTCGTTATTAAACGATTCTGGCAAATCGTTTAATAAGCATTTACCTCCAAAAGCCCAATTCTTCCAGATTGCGGCGGATTTGCTCATCCAGCCGCCTTGCCTCCTCCACCTGCGATCTCCATTCGGCGGTCAGGCGACGCATCTTCTCCTCGAACGGCTCATCATCCTCTTGCCTGGGAGCCGCGCCCACGTAGCGCCCCGGCGTGAGCACGTAGCCGTGTTTGCGGATCTCCTCCAGCGTGGCGCTTTTGCAAAAGCCGGGCACATCGGCGTAATTGGCGTCCCCCGCGCGCCAGGCGTGGTAGGTATCGGCGATCTTGCGGATGTCCTCATCGGTCAGTTCGCGGTGGGTGCGGTCCACCATGCGCCCCATCTGACGGGCGTCAATGAATAAGACCTGTCCGCGACGTGGCTCGCTCTTGCCCCGCCGCAAGAACCACAGACAAGCAGGTATCTGGGTTGAGTAGAACAGTTGGCCGGGCAGAGCAACCATGCAATCTACCAGGTCATCTTCGATAATGCCGCGGCGTATTTGGCCCTCGCCGGATTGATTGGACGACATAGAACCATTCGCCAGCACAAAACCGGCTACCCCGCCCGGCGCAAGGTGATAGATGATGTGCTGGACCCAGGCAAAGTTGGCGTTCCTGGTCGGCGGGATGCCATATTTCCAGCGCTTATCCTCGCGCAGGCGTTCACCGCCCCAGTCCGAAACATTGAACGGTGGATTGGCGAGGATGTAGTCGGCGCGCAGATCGGGAAAGCGGTCATCGTGGAACGAGTCGCCTTGGGCAATCTGCCCCTCAATGCCGCGGATGGCCAGGTTCATCTTGCACAGCCGCCAGGTGTTGTAGTTGGATTCCTGCCCATAGATGGAGATATCGGCTCTTGGGCGGCTCACCAAGCCGCCCTTACGACTGCTATTGCCGTTGCCGGTGGCATGGGCGCGGATGAAATTCATGGATTGGACGAACATTCCCCCCGAACCGCAACAGGGGTCATACACCCGTCCGCGGTATGGCTCGATCATCTCCACCAACAGTTTGACCACACATTGCGGAGTGTAGAACTCGCCGCCTTTCTTGCCTTCAGCGCTGGCAAACTGGCCGAGGAAGTACTCATACACGCGCCCGAGAATATCTTTCTCGCGGGCGGCTTCACTGCCAACTCGAATGTTGGAGATCAGGTCAATCAATTGTCCCAGTCGTTGCTTATCCAGCGCGGGGCGGCCGTAGTCTTTGGGCAAGACACCCTTCAAGGCCGGGTTATCGCGCTCGATGGCGGTCATCGCCGCGTCAATTGCTTGACCAATGAGCGACTGCCGCGCCTGCGCCTGAATCTGGGCCCAGCGCGCTTCGCGCGGCACCCAGAAGATATTTTCGGCGCGGTATTCGTCCGGGTCTTCGGGATCAGCGCCTTCATCCCGCTCGCGTTCGAGTTGGGCGTGGTACTCCTCAAAAGCATCGGAGATGTACTTCAGGAAGATCAGTCCTAGCACAACATGTTTGTACTCAGCGGCATCCATACTCCCGCGCAATGCGTCTGCCGCCGCCCATAATTCTTTCTCGAAGCCCAAAGTTGCGCCGTTGGTCTGTATGCTTGCCATGCTACCTCCGCTCAATAAACCGATCACACATCATTCACCTGCGCAGGCGGCAAAAATTTACTGTTTCGTCCTGCCGCAATGCGCTGTGAATGCATTGCCTTCCCAATCCCCGCCATAGTGGCAGTGGGGCCATTTTGCCTTTAGAATGTCACAACCTTTGCCAAAGGGGCAACAGAGTAGGGCTTCCTGTAGTTGTGGCCATCTAAAGGCACTAACTTACCCGGAAGCCTTGACAAAAATTATATCACTTTTGAGTCTACTGCAAAAACTTACCGCAGAAAGGTGACTGTTCACCATTTGGAAAAATGAGTCAACTAAAAAATTAACTAGTGCTCTGTCCATTTATCTTTTGGCGTTATTGAACTTGATGCGGACTGCCAAAGAACGCCTAGACCCCCTAGAAGCGAGAATCCTGGGAACGCGGGCGTCCCGTCCGCCAAAAAGTGAGAATCCTGGGAACGCGGGCGTCCCGTCCGCCAAAAAGCGAGAACCCTGGGAATGCGGACGTCCCATCCGCCAAGAAGCGAGAATCCTAGGAATGCGGACGTCCCGTCCGCCAGCGGCGCTTGGGTTGGTAGCAAGGTCTCAGCATCCGAGACGGATGCGCTCCCAGGTGTGTAGCTGCCTAAAGCCAGATACACAAAACCAAAAATGGACGAAGCACTAGGCAGTACCTGCGACCAGGAAAGATTTCTCCTCCAACCATGCGGTGACCCTTGCTACTCCTCCTCCACATATAGCGCCATGACGAACCCACGCCGGTTATTTGTGCCTTTCACTTCCAGCCATTCCCCGGCTTTGCCGATCTTCTTCCGCGCGCTTTCTGGCGGCTCCAGCACCCGCAATCGCGCTCCCGCTTTCTCGATGTTCAACACCGTCCCGGCATAGGAGGGTTTCTCACGCAAGCGCAGCCCGGCCGCGGCCAGATTCTTTACACGCACGAACATCTTGATCTCTGTTGGAGCTGACGGGGGCGGAGGTTCAGGAGATGGAAATGGGGCAGGTTCAGGTTGAGGACCAGGGACAGGTGCAGTTCCCTCGCCGACCCACTCTACAAACCAGGCGGCGACGTATCCCTGCATATTTTTGGCGTTGCGCACATTTAGCCATTGTCCCTGCTGACCGATTTTGGGCTTGGCTTCCGCCTCAGGTTCCACCACTTCCAGCAGGCTGCCGGCGGCTTCGATGGAGAGCGTTTCAGAAGTCAGGGAAGGTGCTGAACGCAGGCGTAACCCGGCCACTGCTTGGGGAGTGACGCGCACATAGAAGTGACCGGCTTGCGGCGTGATGCCTGTTTGATGTTCGTAAAACACCACCGCGCTGATTGCTCGTTTCAGGGCCCGGCCTTGCCCGTAGCGCTCCAACAGCGTTACTTCACCCGTATCGGAGGGATATGGCCAGGGATCAAGGATCAGATAATCCTCCCCCTTGCGCCCATAAATTACCACCCAGTGGGTTTGCAAACCGGCAGCGGGCGAAGAATCCACCTCGGCCAGGACCGCGTCTCCTGATGCCAGTGCCTCATTGATCGCCGAAAGTGGTGCTTCACTATCGCGACAAAGGACAATGTCCTTCCAGCGCAGGGTGGGCTGGATAGTGTTGATAGCGCCCCAAACCACAGCCGCATCGTAGAATCCGTTCACCTGACGCAGTTTGCGGTTCAGCGAGGCCGGCGTCTCTGGATGGCCGTAACCGCTCAAGAGCATGGCCAGGCAGGTCACGGCACATCCCGCCTTTCCAAGCGAGAGATGGCTGAATCCCAGTTTTTCGTCCTTCCACTGGGGGTCTTGCTGGGAATAACGGACAGGTTGAAAAGCCATGCAAGCTCCTGTTGGAGAAAACAGTTAAAATGGGGTTGCTTTCATTATACCCTGACTGCTTTCTAAGCCGCTTACGATGCCCGGTATCCATTTTCCGCTGGAGGTGCCCGTGAAGCCTTTCCCCCGTCATAGAGCATCGAGAGAAAGTGTGCTGGAAGCCCTGCGCGCGGCTCGCGAAAAAGATATTCGCTGGCAGCAGGGACGCGTCTTCGGCTTGGTTTATCACATTTCGGAGGAGATCGACGAGCTACTGAAGGAGGCCTATACACTCTTCTTTGCCGAAAACGGCCTGAACCCGACCGCTTTCCCCAGCCTGCGCAAATTCGAGAACGAAGTGGTTTCCATGACCGCCTCCCTGCTAGGCGGAGACGAGCAGGTGCGCGGCAATATCACCAGTGGTGGCACGGAGAGCGTGCTCCTGGCGGTGAAAACGGCGCGGGATTGGGCACGTGCCCATCGTCCACACATCCATACACCGGAAATGGTCCTGCCTCGCAGCGCTCATCCTGCTTTCGAGAAAGCCGCGCACTATTTTGGTGTGCGCCCGGTCTTCGTGCCGCTCCGCTCTGATTTTCGCGCCGATGTGGAGGCGATCGAAAAGGCGATCACCTCGCAGACCATCCTCCTGGTCGCTTCGGCGCCTTCTTACCCTCACGGGGTGGTGGACCCGATCGCCGAGATCGGCGCGTTGGCGCAGAAACATGGCCTGCTTTTCCACGTGGATGCTTGCGTGGGCGGGTTCATGTTGCCGTTTGTGCGCAAATTAGGCTATCCTGTGCCGCCCTTTGACTTCCGCGTGCCCGGCGTGACCTCCATTTCCGCCGACTTGCACAAATTCGGCTACGCGGCCAAGCCGGCCTCGGTGGTTCTCTACCGCACCCCGCAGCTGCGCCGCTACCAGATGTTCGTTTCCACAGATTGGCCAGGAGGCATCTATCCATCGCCGGTCATCAGCGGATCGCGACCGGGCGGCCCGATCGCCGCGGCCTGGGCCTTGATGCATTTTCTGGGGGAAGAAGGCTATCTCGAAATCACCGCCCGTGTGATGGAGACGACTAAATACCTCCAGGCCGGCATTCGCACTCTTCCGGGGTTGAAAATCTTGGGTGAGCCGGAAATGAGCGTCTTCGCAATCGCCTCCGATGAGCTAGATGTATACGAATTGGCGGATGAGTTGACCCTGCGCGGCTGGCTTCTGGATCGGCAGCAGTTTCCTCCATCCCTACACATGACCGTCAACTATGTCCACACGGGCGTGCGCGCTGAATTCCTGCGTGACCTGGCCGAATGCCTCGCCATCGTCCGCCGACCTTCGCTGCGGAAGACTTTGAACCGTGGTCTGATCGCAGCGAGCAACCTGGCGGCGCGCTTCCTGCCACCCTCTTGGATGAGCGCGCTGATGGAAAAAGCCTCGGCGCTGCTGGGCGGCAGCGGGAGCGGTCTGCCTGCGCGCCTGGCGCCGCTCTATGGCTTGATCGGCAGCTTGCCGAACCGCGGCGACTTGAAAGAACTGGTCTTAGACCTGCTGGAGCAGATTTTTTCACTGCCTGTCGATCGCCGTTGAGTTCGAGCTTCGGCGGCTGATATTTTCACATCCTGGAGGTATCCCATGCAAAAAGAGAAGCTCCCTCTCTGGTTGAAGCTGGTTTTCGGCTCCGGTGATTGGAGCATCGCGACCTTCGGTACGCTGCGCCAGATTTTCTATGCCATATTCCTAACGGACGTAGTCGGGCTGCGCCCCGGCCTGGCCTCGCTGGCAGTTGTCATAGGCACGCTGTGGGATGCGATCAACGATCCCCTCGTCGGACGGTTGAGCGACCGGCTGCATACGCGCTGGGGACGGCGGCGGCCGTTCCTGCTCTTTTTCGCCCTTCCCTATGGCCTGTGCTTTGCCCTGCTCTGGTGGGCCCCGCCGATCCAAAACCAGGCCCTTCTGGCGGCCGTGATTACGCTGATCTTCATGCTAAGCGACACCTTCCAGACCCTGATCAGCGTGCCGCTTTACGCCCTCACCCCCGAGGTGACCCTGGATTACGATGAACGCACCTCGTTGACCGGTTTCCGCATGTTCTTCAACCTAATCGCCTCCCTGGTCACGGCAGTCAGCGCGCCGGAGATCGTCAAGAGCGTGCTCGCTTCGGGCGCGACGCAACAGCAGGGCTATCTGCTGGTAGGGGGGCTTTTCGGTGGGTTGGCAGTCATCCCCCTTTTGCTTATCTTCGCCTTTGTACGTGAGCGCACACGCACGGCGGAGCAGGTGGAGGAGGAACGTCGCACCCCATTGAGCACTGTTTTACGCACGGCATGGAAGAACATCCCCTTCCGCTTTGCCACCCTCCTCTATGTGCTGAACTGGATCACCTTTGACCTGGTGGCCGGCACCCTGCCGTTCTTCCTGACCTATTGGGTGGCCGGGGGCAATTTGCTCTTTAAAGTAGCCGGCCTCGCTCTGGATTCCATCGTGCTCGGTTTACTGCTCATCGTTTCGGTGCTGGTATTGCCTTTTTGGGTTTGGCTTTCCAGGCGGACGAGCAAGCATCTGGCCTATGTGGCCGGCATGTCCTTCTGGGCGGTTGTCCAGCTGTTGATCTTCAGCGTGCAGCCTGGTCAGGTGTCGCTGATCTTGGTGTTGGCCGTGCTGGCCGGGGTTTCCGTCTCCACCGCCCACGTCTTGCCCGATGCGCTTTTCCCGGATGTGATCGAATGGGATGAACTGCGCACCGGAAGGCGTCAGGAGGGGATTTACTACGGCATTAAGAACTTTGTGCGCAAGTTGTCAGGGGCTACGGCGTTGTTCATCGCTCTGCAGGTGTTGGAACGGTTTGGCTATCAAACGCCCCCTGCCGGCGTCACCTTTTTCCAGCAATCTCCCCAGGCACTGCTGGCCATCCGCTTCCTGATCGGCCCTTTAGGTGCCATCCTGCTCTTCAGTGCCGTGCTGATTGCCTGGTTCTATCCCCTTACCCGCCAGAAGCATGCTCGCATTCGCCTGCTCCTGGAGCGGCGCCGTCAACGTCAACGAGCGTAGCGCCTCGCGATAGAGGCCCCGCTTCTCTTCCGGCAATAGGGCCGCCAAGCTTAACATGATCTGCTTGGTGCCGCGGTGCACGCCGGCGCTCAAGCGTTCCTCTCCGGCTTGCAGGAAGAAGGGCTTGCCGATGCGGACGCGAAGCGACACGCGGCGGAAACGGCGCAGATGGCCGTATACGTTTTCGTTTTCGCTGCCGATAAAGACGACCGGTACGAGCGGCGCCCCACTTTTCAGAGCCAGGAAAGCGGCCCCGCCACTGCCCTCTTCCAGCCCGCCGATCAGGCTATAACGTCCCTCCGGCGCGACTGCTACCACGCGTCCCAGAAGTAGGCTTTCCAGTGCCACCTGCAAAGCGCGCCGATCGGGCTGGCCGCGGCGCACCCAGATCACACCGAAGAGGTGAAGCAGTTTCCCTAGCAATCCTAGCTGGTCATAGAGTTCAATTTTTGCCAGGGCATCAGGCAGGTGAGGAAAAAGCGCCAGGCCAAGGATGGCGTCTGCATCTCCCAAATGATTGGTGACGATGAGATATGGACCTTGTTTGGGAAAGTTCTCCAGCCCTTCAATTTCCAGCCGGGTAGCGATGCAGACGATGCCCCGTGCCAACCAGCGAGCAATGAAGCGGAGGATGCGGCGCCCGGTCGTCAGGCGTGGCAGTTGAGTCAGCTCATAGCGACGGACGTTGCTGATCGGCTTGGGAGGCGGCTTTTCCGGCATAGTATCCATGGTATGCTGGCGGGAGCAAAGCGGCGATCTGCCGCATCACTAGAGCGTGCTGCACGCCGGGTTTCGCCTTTTCCTGAAATTGGGGGCAGGTGAACGGGAGCACCGATGCGCAGTTCCAAGCGCCGCATTCGTGCCCATAGATCCGGCGTGGTGCCCACCACACCAACCGGAACCACCGGCGCGCCGCTCTTCTCGGCGAGATAGGCGATGCCAGGGCGTGCCTGTTGCATGGCGACTTGATGCGAGCGCCGCCCTTCCGGCGCAATCATTACCTTGTATCCCTCTCGGAGCAAATCCACCATGCGCTCCACAAGTTCGTGGTCACAACCATTGCGGTTAACCGGAATCGTGCCGTAAAGTCGCAGCAACTGTCCCTGCCCGGGCCGGTGGAAGACATCTCCGGTGCCGATCGTCTCCAGGATATGTGGCCAGAAAGCCAAGATGAAGGGGGGGATCGTAAATCGAGATGTGGTTGGCAGCCACTATGTAGGCGCCCTTTTTCGGGATATTCTCCAATCCCTGAATATGCACCTCTGCCAGCACATTAAAAAGGGGACGGATCAGCGCTTTGAGCAAGGAGCGAGTGAAACGGGCATAGAGAGGCGGGCGATAGGGCCTTTTCAGCGACATAGTTCCTTCACCTTTTCAAAAACCTCATCGGCGCTGAGATGATCAGAGTTGATGCGAATGGCATCCGGCGCGGCCTGAAGAGGTGCTACTTCCCGGCTAGAGTCCAATTGATCACGTGCCTGCACCTGTTGCAGGATCATCTCATAGTCTGCCGGCTGGCCACGTGCTTGCAATTCGGCAAAGCGTCGGCGAGCACGTTCTTCAGGGGAGGCATCCAGATAAATCTTCAAGTCGGCTTCGGGTAGTACCACCGTGCCAATATCCCGTCCGACCATCACCACGCCTCCCCTTAGGCCGATGCGCCTTTGTTGTGCCGTCAGCGCACGGCGCACGCCGGCATAGGCCGAGACCACCGAAACCAGCGCGTCTACTTCCGGGCGGCGAATTTCCCAGGTAACGTCCTGATGGTCAATATGCACATCGTAAAGTCGCCCATCTGGCTGGGAAGGAGGCAAGACGTCAATCTGTACCTCTTCGGCTAGAGCCGTCAAGCGCTCCTCGTCATGCACATCTATGCCGCGCTGGAGTGCCAGCCAGGTCACGGCGCGATACATGACGCCTGTGTCAAAGAAAAGGTAGCCGAGATAATCGGCCAGGCGCCGGCCCAAAGTGGATTTTCCGGAGGCGGCTGGGCCGTCAATGGCGATGATGTTTGGGACAGGCATCATTCTTTCACCTTCAGATCTGAAAGATCATTTGTACTCAAAAAGGTCCTTGTGTGCCCATAGGATAAGCATTTCCTGCTTGAAGGGCAGGCGGCGGAAAATGAGCCATTGGAGTATATCGCTTGCCCCCATCTCCCAGGAAGGAGAGCGTTGCCATAGAAAATCTTGCCCGCGATAGGGGACGGGAGCGACCTCACCGATCGCCGCTGGGGTGATCAGCAGAGTGCTATTCCCGTCTAGCTGGATCGTCTGGGAAAAAGCCAGGGGATGCCGGCGGAGCAACCACACCAGAGAAGCAGGGGGTTCAGCCCATCCTGCCAGCACGATCTTTTCTCCGAATCGGTGGCCGGAGTGCCAAAGGGAAAGGTCCGAGACGGTTTGTTCCAGCAGCTTTGCCTGCGGAGGACTCTGCGCAGTAGACCAGAGTTCGATCCCATCGGGAAAGCGCAGGGCAGTGACGCTCCAGGTGCTTCCCAGGGTGTATATCCCCAAAAGCAGAACAACGCCGCTGATCAGGGCTTGTGATGCTGTTTGTCCTCCCCATTCGAGGCCGATCAATAGTAGGCTGGCCGCTAGGACGAGAAGAGCGCCCAAGATGGCCAGAAAACGCAGCGGGGGCAGGGGAAGAACTCCATATAGCTGGATGGGTTGCGTATTGATTGGATGGGTGGGGTTGGCGGCGACGCCGATCAAGTTGATGGCAACGAAACCCAATAGCAGGAGGGTAACCAGGCTGGAAAGACCTGTTGACCAGCTGAGAGGAAGCAATTTTTCCAGGAAGAGGCCAAGTGCCCGTGCCGCCAGGAACAGGATGCACGCGAGGAACCACATCCAGGAGTTAGGCGTGTGACCGGGAAACAGCAGAGGCAGGGCAAAGGTCACGCCTGTAAAGATTTTCCACCCTTCCTCGCCATCCCGCATGACCAGGAAGCCGATCGCAAGGAGGAGGGGCAATAGCTCATAGCCGATCAACACCAGAAACAGCTGGGAGAGAGGCGCTTGCGGTTCTATCCACGTTTGGATGAGCTCCAGGGGAGCGTTCCAGGTGGCACCGAACCCGCCAGGGGAGAGGAAGAAGAGGGTGCTGCCAAGGACGAGGGTGGAAAGGAACGATGGGAGCGCGTGGCTGAGGCCTT
>JBKBPX010000077.1:0-11245 GCA_046292855.1 Anaerolineales bacterium | reverse complement strand
ATCTTGGCATTTGCGGCAATTCTTTGGCAGTCCGCATCAAGTTCAATAACGCCAAAAGATAAATGGACAGAGCACTAGGCTTTGGTCGCTATCTTGCTTTCTTTCCTGCAAGGCGGGCTTGCTTGCCACCTTCGGGCGCAATCGGCCCCAGAGCGCTTTGGCGCGCTCCCAAGCGTCCATGCCGAGTTTTTTCCCGGCTTCCTCGGCGGCTTGCTCGCCCATCTTGAGCAGATAGGGCAGGAAGGGGGAGAGAAAGGAAACGAGTTGCGGGAGGAGTTGAGAGGGGTCGGGCATTTTCGCCTCCAAATCAGTTGTGGGACAACTGCTGAGCAGTTGTCCTACAAGTGGCGGCTTGAGAAGGGGCGCTCATGGTTGCCTCCAAAAAGGAGGGGATTCAGCAGAGAAGAATTGTGATGGCTTCCTATCCTGGGCGGCTTAGGGAAGGTGTGCGGCGGGGGAGCTTGGTCAGTCGAATTTCTTCTGCGCCTCCCACATCGCTTGAATAAAGCGGAGGAGGAACTTGGCCTCGTCCCATTCGCTGCTGACTGTGTCATACCAAGAGAAAAAGAGCTTCAGCGAGCGGCCGTCCTGTCCTTTGCCGCGCACGATGAGGGAAGCATTCTCGCCGTCTCCATAGGTCTCCGCCGTGATGAAGCCAAGCGGCATCACGGCGTATGCTTCGGGGCTGATAGCGGCCGGCGAACGGTAGGCCCAGCCCATCAGATAGTCCGGCGTGAGCGTGAGAGTGTCAAGCGAACTCACCGCTTGCAGTTTCAAGCCTTCCACGAACAGCCGCTCTTCCTCCTTTTTCAGGTCAAAGAAGCGGATGGAATGAAAGGCCGGATTGGGGCGGTGATCCCAAGGGAATTTTTGGTAGAGGCGGAAGTAACGATTGTTTTGACGAGTGCGCCAGAGGCATTCCAGTAAGGCGGAAAAGAAGGCAACCGCCTCAGGGGCCTCGGCAGAGAGGTCAAAGCCCCACGAACCTTCTTCCGGCAACACGGCCATCGTGTCTACGAAATAGGGTTCGGGGAATAATTCGAGCACATCGTTGCGCCGCGCCTCGCGCAGATGAAACATTTGGCCGGCCGAGCGGAGGTAGATGCAGGCGTTGGTTTGAGCATAGGTTCCGCTGGCGCCGGCGCTGATTTCGGCCTCGTAGGGCTGGGTGAAATCTACCTGCTGCCAGCGCCACCCGCTGCGCCAGCGCAGGCGGTTGCCCTCCAGGAGTACCTCCCCCCGTCCCCGTTCGGCGAGGCGCAGCAGGAGCGGATAGGTTACAACTGCCGCGACCAAGCCCGGCAGGAAACCGCCCAAGCAGAGCAGCGTCCCCAGCCAGCCGGGGATGTTCCAGCCGAGCAGCGCAGGGATACCTATAACCAACCCGCCCCACACGCCGAGGGTGATCAGCGTGGGCAGGAGGACAGTGAACCAGCCGCTGCGGTAGGGAAGGGTCAAGCGATGGGAGGACATGGGTTTATAGCAATTATACAGTAAGAGCTCGAGTTTAGACAAAATTTGTAATACTTGAAGTTTGCACATGAGTTCGGACATAGAATCAAAAGGGATGCGTTGAGGTGGGGAGGAGGCTATTCCCCTGCATCACTTGTGTCGATCTACTGGATTTTGAACAGACACATCCCAAAAAAAAATCCTTGACCGATTGCGTCGGAAGATGTTACAATCAGCCCGCATTCGCCCCCATCGTCTAGAGGACCAGGACGCGGCCCTTTCAAGGCCAAAACCGGGGTTCGAATCCCCGTGGGGGCACTCCCGGCGTACAAGAGGTGCGCCTTTTTTGTTTAAACTCAGCGCCGGAGCATACATGCCAGAAAAGTCACATATGGTAAAATAATGTCACAGCCTGAGCCTATGAACTTGGGCACATCCCTGGCTGGGCTGAGAGAGTGCCTTGAGCCGCAGAGTGGAAAGAAGATCAGGGTTTCGCGGCGCTTCTTCTACAACCAAGGAGGTGATGATGGACGATCTTCTCTCCCGTGTGAGGGCGGAGCAGGATGCATTCAAACAATTGGCCGCTTATGTGCCTGGCTTTAGCGGCTATGTGGATCGCCAAAACCGACGAGCGGCGGATAAGCTGCTGCGCGAGGCGGTGGCAAGACAGTTTGAAGACCTGTGGAAGCGCCTTTCGTCTTTTCAGGTTGAGCTGGTGCAGAGAAAGCAGATCGAGCTGATGGATGAGGTCGAACGCGCTGCGCTGCAACTGCGCACCTTTGCTGACCGAATCAAAACCGCCTCATACGGATATAGCGGCTTTTTCGATGCAATCAAGATAGATTCAGCAGAGCTGGAACGCCTGTATCAGCACGATTTGGCCTTCTTTGAACTGGCGAAAGGAATTCAGCAAGCATTGGACACGCTGGAGAATGCCATCAACGACCCGGCTGCGCTCTCCCAAAGCATCCGCCAGCTGACGGCTCTGGCCACTCAGGTCAATCAGGTTTTTGATCACCGTCAGGAAGTGGTGCTAAAAGGAGGGTGAGGCAAATCGTCTCCTAATCCGATAGGTTTAATTATGTGGCGCGAATACATTTCCCCAAAGACTCTGGACGAGGCAATTGAAGCTCTGGCGCAGCACCGTGATCGGGCGCGCATCATCGCCGGCGGCACCGATTTGGTTCTGGAACTGGAGCGCGGCGTCCGCCATGGTGTGGATGTGCTCATTGATATTACCCGCCTCCCCGGCCTGGATCAGATCGCTCTGGATGAAGATGGCATCCTTCACCTGGGGCCACTGGTGACTCATAACCACTGCGTGGCTTCAAAACTGCTCCGAGAGTACGCCTTCCCTCTGGTGAAAGCGGCCTGGGAGGTGGGCGCTCCGCAGATTCGCAATCGTGGCACAGTGGCAGGGAACTTGATCACCGCTTCACCGGCCAATGACACTATCCCCCCCTTGATGGCACTGGGGGCGCGGGTAACCCTGGCTTCCAAACGGGGTGAGCGGAGCGTGCCGTTGCAAGAGTTCTATCGCGGGGTACGCAAGACGGTCATGGAGGCGGATGAAATGCTGGTGGATATCGCCTTCCCGGCCATGCGTCCCACGCAACGGGGTACGTTCGTGAAAATGGGACTGCGCCGTGCTCAGGCAATTGCGCTGGTCAATGTCGCTGTGGTGCTTGACTTGAGCGAGGACAGGGAAGTGCAGCAGGCTACGATCACGCTTGGCGCGGTGGCCCCGACGATTATCCACGCCCCACAGGCCGAGGCATACCTAAGCGGAAAGCGGCTGGACGACGAAACCATTGCAAAGGCGGCAGAACTGGCCATGCAAGCTGCGCGCCCGATAGATGATGTGCGCGCTTCGGCAGAATATCGCCGCCATCTGGTGGGAGTGGCGATAAAGCGTGCCTTACGCGCTCTGCTCAGGGGAGAGGAGCAGCTCGAGGTCCCTCCCGATGCGGTGCTCCTTTGGGGGCAGGCTGCTCCGGCGCCGCGCCCGTTCGATGGAGCGCGTCACGTTGCGGGAGAAGTCATCCGCACCCGCATTAACGGCAAAGAATACACCTTCACCACCGGCTTCGAAAAAACCCTCTTGCGCTTGTTGCGTGAGGAAGCTGGGTTGATCGGGACCAAAGAGGGCTGTGCGGAAGGCGAATGCGGCGCTTGCACCGTGTACCTGGATGGGAAAGCGGTGATGGCCTGCCTGGTGCCAGCGCCGCGTGCCCACGCGGCCGAAATCGTGACCATTGAGGGGCTAGCACAAGACGGGCGTTTGCACCCGGTGCAAGAGAGGTTCATCCAGGATGGAGCGGTGCAATGCGGTTACTGCACGCCCGGTTTCGTGATGTCGGCAGCGAAATTGCTGGAGGAGGTGCCCCGCCCCACCCGCGCCCAGATCGAGCAGGCGCTCACCGGCAATCTTTGCCGCTGCACGGGATATTACAAGATTGTGCAGGCAGTAGAAGGCGCGGGCTCAAAGGCATGAGCGTCTAGGAGCACAGACGCTGCACACTCGGCGCGACCCGGCGGTGAAGCAACCTTTTGCAGTGAAGTCGAGGGATGATATGAGCAAATATCGCACACATCTACATCAACAGAGGAAACCAAAGCCGCGTGGGCCACATCCCCTCTGGCGTGGGATCGGGTGTCTCCTGCTGATGATCATGCCGCTCCTGGCATGGGGGATCGGCGAATTTCTCCTCCAGTTCGTTCGGCAACGCTGGGGCTTGCCCTATGAGTGGACATTGCCACCCCAATGGCCAGAGTGGATGTGGCAGATAAGTTTCCTCGTGCCCTATCTTAATTACACGCAACGTTGGTCTTACTTCTTGGCACGTTTGGTCCTCTGGGGGATCACTTTGTTGATATTGTGGAGCGGGATCAACCTACTTTATACTTTCCTCTATAAACTTCTTGCTCCGCCCGATCCATTGCGCGACCTTGTGCCTCCCCAGAAAGTGAAACGGTATCGCAGATAGGAGTTCAGGAATATGGCAACGGGATTGATTGGTACCTCTGTGCCGCGCCTAGACGCACGGGCAAAAGTAACTGGTGAAGCACTCTATCCCGGCGATCTTTCCATGCCCGGCATGGTGTACATGAAAATTCTCTTCGCCGAACGCCCTCACGCCATCGTGCGGCGCATTGATACATCCAAGGCAGAGGCCCTGCCGGGGGTGCTGGCGGTCTTCACGGCCAAGGATGTGCCGGTAAACGAATATGGGTTGCAGATCAACGATCAGCCGGTGCTATGCGGCCCAGGATCGAACATCCCCGCAGCGGAGCGAGTACGCTTTGTCGGCGATCAGGTGGCGGTGGTCGTGGCCGAGAGCGAGGCAATTGCAGAACAGGCACTGCGCTTGATCGAGGTGGAATACGAAGACCTGCCGGTAGTGGATGACCCACGCCAGGCAATGTTGGCGGGGGCGCCACTTGTCCACCCGGAGCGCGGCGATAGCAACATCTGCGTCCATTACCGCATCCGCAAAGGGGATGTGGAGGCCGGTTTTGCCCAGGCAGATGTGATTGTCGAAGGGGAATATGCCACGCCGCCACAAGAACACGCCTACTTGCAGCCGGAGGCCGGCCTGGCCTATCTGGACGAAGAAGGGCGCGTGACCGTGGCCGCCGCCGGCCAATGGACGCATACCGATCGGAAACAAATTGCCCATGCGCTGGGCCTGCCGCTTGAGCAAGTGCGCGTACTCTACCCGGCCATCGGCGGTGCTTTCGGCGGACGGGAAGACCTTTCGGTGCAGATCGTGCTCGCCTTGGCGGCCTGGAAGCTGCAGCGACCGGTAAAGATCGTCTGGAGCCGGCGCGAGTCCATCATCGGCCATGCAAAACGTCACCCGGTCTACGCGCGGGCACGCTGGGGAGCAACGCGGGATGGGAAGTTGGTGGCGGCTGAGGTAGAAGTGATCGGCGATGGGGGCGCCTACATGTACACTACCAACAAGGTGCTGGGGAATACAACCCTGACGGTCTGCGGCCCGTATTTCATCCCGAATATCAAAGCCGATGTGTATGGGGTTTATACCAACAACCTGCCGAGCGCGGCATTTCGCGGTTTCGGTGCGCCGCAGGGTTGCTTTATCGCCGAGATGCAGATGAACAAACTGGCCGAGGCGCTGGGGATGGATCCGATCCGCATTCGCCTGATCAACGCCGTGCGCCAGGATCAAACCATGGCAACCGGCACCCCTCCGCCGAATCCGGTCACCGCGCCACAGGTCGCGCGGGCAGCTGCCGAACGTTTCGGCTGGAGGGAAACGGCTCAAGGCTGGATTCCGCCTGCCAAGCCCACCCCCGAAGCGCCACATCTGCGGCGCGGCTACGGGTTCGCCGTAGGGTTCAAAAACATCGGCTTCTCCTTCGGCTATCAGGAAAATTGCTGGGCGCGCGTTGAATTACACGGGAACGCCGAGATCAAGCGCGTGGTGCTTTATCATGCCGGCGCCGAAGTCGGCCAGGGAGCGCACACCGTCATGGCGCAGATGGTTGCCGAGGCCGTAGGTGTGCCGCTGGAAAAAGTCACGTTGGTGCTGTCAGATACGGCTTTGACCGGCGATTCCGGCAGCGCTTCCGCCTCGCGCATGACCTTTATGGCCGGCAATGCCATTCGCGGCGCAGCAGAACGTGCCCTACAAGCATGGCGCGAGGAACAGCGCCCGGCCATCGGCGAATATACCTACCTGGCGCCGAAGACGACGCCAATGGATAAAGAAACCGGCCATTCGACCCCGAACTTCATCTACGCTTATGCAGCCCAGGCAGTTGAGGTGGAAGTGGATACAGAAACTGGCCAGGTGCGGCTGCTGCGAGTCGTCTCGGCAGATGACGTGGGACGGGCGATCAACCCACAATTGGTCGAAGGCCAGATCGAAGGGGGCGTCGTCCAGGCACAGGGTTATGCATTACTAGAGGAATTCAAGACGCGCCGCGGCTATGTGCTCACCGATCAGCTGAGCACCTATCTCATCCCCACAATCCTGGATATTCCGGAACGCGTCGAATCTGTGATCCTTGAGACCCCGGAGCCGATCGGCCCCTGGGGGGCGCGCGGCGTGGGCGAACTGCCTTACTTGCCGCTGGCCCCGGCCATCGCCGCCGCTATTCGCGATGCCATCGGCGTATGGATAGACGAATTCCCCTACACTGGCGAGCGCGTGTTGCGGCAGATTCAGGCAGTGAGATAGTCTATTGAGAAAGTGAACCCAGCGAACGGAATTCCAGCCAAGCATCCCGCAGGGTGAGGGCGCCGGCATCTAAGGGCAGGATACGAGTGTTGACGAAGAAGGGGAACTCGAAGGCGGTCATCTCGCCGGCCTTTTTGCCGGGAATGGGCATCAGGCGGGCAGTGAGTGGCTTCTTCAGGCGCAAGGAAAGCGTGGCGAGATCGAGCAACAATGCGCTGATTTGCTCAGCAGTCACATCGCCGGGCAGAGGCACGGTATCCAGCCCGGTCCCGCAGACCGCCGAATAAAGGAGCAAGTCTTTAAGCTCCAGCTGACCCGCTCTCACCCGTTCGGCGAGCACCGCATCTTCCAGCAGCGGTAACATGACACCGCAGAAGCCGGCATGGGGGAAATGGGCTTCTTCCAGTGCTTGGGTGAGGAATGCCACAGCGGCCAGCGAGCCAGGCGCTCCCAGGCGCGCCAACCCCATGCGCTCCAGGGCGGCGCCGATAGAACGTTCGACTTCCGGGAACGGGGCAAGGGAGAAATCGAAACCGCCAAAGCGGATCATGTGACGATATTTGAGAAAATCGGCCAAGCGCGCAAGGTTCTGCGCTTCCTGTTCCAGATGGGCAATCAGGCGTTCTCGACCCTCCTCCAGGCTGCCGGCCCCTTCAAAGGCTTGGGTGGCCAAATCGGCCGCCTCCATCGCCAGCGCAAAAGCCGATTCAGCACCCTGATGATAGGCAGCCGGGAAAAAAGGCGTGCCCGGTGGGACATTGACCAGGGCCGCAAAGCGCAGGTTGGCAAAGCCGTTTTCCTCCACCGCGCTCAATTCCACGATCAGGCGCGCCGTTTCCTGGAGCGCCAAGAGGGAGAGCCGCGAACGATGGTCAGTTAGAATGGCGGAAAGAAAGACGCGGCGGGTCGCGCCCAAGGCATCAACAACATAGCCGAACGATTGCGGAAGCTGGGGCAAGGCCGGCCCTAAGGCGGCATAATCCACGCCCGAATCTTCCAACACCTTTTCGACGGCCTGGGCAAGGCGCCTCGCCTCTTTTAGATTCCCCCCCAGCAAAGAAGGGAAAGGCACGGTCGCCAAACGCGTGGTCTGAACTTCGTAACCGGCCTCTTCGAACAGGCGACGAGATTCCCGCAAAAATTGGGTAGCCTCTTGGAGCGCTCCGCTCCGCAACGGCCAACCCGGATCGCAGAAATACGTAATCGAGCGAATCCTCATCTTCCCTCCCAGCGTTGACGCACGATCTCGAAAAGCAGGATGGCGCCGGCCATCGCTACGTTCAAGGATTCCATCTGCCCGGGCATGGGGATATAGATGCGTTCCTGGGCTTGTTTCCGGGCCCATTCGCTGGGGCCATGCGCCTCGTTGCTCAGGATGAGCGCCAGCGGAGGCCGCAGATCGGCCTGCCAGAGGGGGATGGCATCTCGAATATCTGCCAGCACCCACTTGATCCCGCTGAATTGGCTCACCAGCTCGGGGAGCGGCGCGCGCAGAAGCGGCAGGCGAAAGTGGGCGCCCATGCCGGCACGCACGACCTTCGGCTGCCAGGGATCGGCGGAACCAGGCGAAAGCAGCACTGCCTCGACCCCGGCCGCAGCTGCCGAACGCAGCAATGTGCCCACGTTACCCGGCTCCCGCACCTCATCCAGGACAAGCAGCAAACGCGGCGTGAGCGGAAGCTTTGGCCGCCCTTCCGGCAGACGCAAGACAGCCAGCAATCCCTGCGCGGTCTCGGTATCGCTCAGGTAGGCCATCAGAGCAGGGGTGATCTGCTCAAGCGGCACGCCGGCCTGACGCAGGGGTTCCAGCAAAGCCCGGCCGCGCTCGCTCACCGTTTCATCGTAGAGAACCCAGGAAAACGGCCAAGCTCTTTGCCAAGCCTCTTCGAGCAGACGCACCCCCTCGGCGACAAAGGCTTGCTCTTCCTGACGGGCGCGTCCATCGCTCATCAGGCGGCGCACAGCTTGAATTTTCGGATTTTGCCGCGAGGTGATCATAGCTTCAGCCACACATCCCAGCGATCCCGTATCGTTTCGGCCAGGGACTGCTCGTAAATCACCAGGCGCACATCGGCCGGTTGGGGGTGCTCTTGTGCCCAAGTCAGCAAGGTCTCCAAGATAACCCTGGCCGCCTCCAGTGACGGATAGCCGAAAATGCCGGCTGAAATCAAGGGGAAAGCGATGGAGTTCACACCAAGCGCCCTGGCCCTATCCAAGGCGCTGCGGATGGTAATGCGCAGGCGCTCCTCTTCCCGGCCTTCTCCCCAACGCGGGCCGACGGCGTGGATCACATAGCGGGCCGGCAGCCTTCCGCCGGAGGTCCAGGCCGGGCGTTCGTGGGTGATCGGGCCGTGACGGCGCACCCATTCATCGGACTCGCGCTGGATACTCTCGCCACCTTTGGCCACAATGGCGCCGGCCACGCCACCGCCATGCATTAACCATTCATTGGCCGCGTTGACGATGGCGTCCACCTGCTCGCGGGTCAGGTCACCGCGCACGAGCTTCAGAGAGACCTCGTTAGGCAAGCGCCTCTCTCTCAAAACCTGATTCATCCTTTCCTCCTAATTCGGTGGCGATCACGCTCTTTGCGCCGGCCAACTTCAGCGCGTCGGCCACCTCCTGAGCCTGTTCGGGGAGGGTCAGGGCGATCATGTTCCCGCCGCGCCCGCCACCGCTCAATTTGGCACCCAAAGCGCCGGCCTGGCGTGCCGCTTCGACCAGCGTATCCAACTCCGGACAGGAGACAGTCAATTCCTGCAACAGGGCGTGGTTGGCGTTCATCAACGTGCCCAGGCGTTGGATGTCACCTTGTCCCAGGGCCTGGCGCGCCTGCTTGACAATTTGACCGATGGCGGCGAATATCCCATTCAGATGTTGCGGATCGGCTTCCCAAAGTCGGCGCACATCGGCGACGGCCTGACGGGTAGGTGCAGCGATGCCGCTATTGCCAATAAGCAGGAGAAGTCGGCCGCGCACCTGGAAGGTCTCCGGCGGTTTCCCGCGCATAAAGTACACGGCCCGGCCATAGGTGATTACAGTGTTGTCAATGCCAGAAGGGGTGCCGTGATGGATTTTTTCGATCTCGTAGGCCAGGGCATTGACCTGTGCCTCGCTCAAGGGATGCCCCAGGTGAGAGGATAGCGCCCGAATGAGCGCCACGCTCACAGCTGCGCCGGAGCCGAGTCCGGAAGCAACCGGGATGGACGAGTCAATGCGGATGCGCAGACCGCGCCCCAGCATCTGTGGGGAAAGCTCCAGCGCGCGCAGGACGGCATGCACTGCCGCGCCCAAAGGGTGGGTTTCGCCGATTTCGCTTAAGGGAGCCGAAAGTCCGATTTGAGGCGCTTCGATACGAATGGCCGAGGAGGGGGCATCTTCCACGCTTACCCTGGCTTGCACCTGGAAGACAGGCACGGCCAACGCCGGCTGTCCATAGACGACGGCGTGTTCGCCAAAGAGGATGATCTTGCCGGGAGCGGAAGAGGTGGTCATCGAACGCTAGGGTGAAGATAGAAAATAACCAGGACGGCCAGAATCCAAAGGAGAATGGTGAGCTGAAGAGGGCGATCGGAGAGGAGAACTTCTTCCGGAGCGCCACCCTCGTGTTCAACTTCGATGAGGTAAAGATAACGAAAGATGCCGTAAAACACGAAGGGGATGGTGAGCATCATCGTGTGATCGGGTGGTAAATTGGGGGCAGAGAAAGTGTAGAGGGAATAGGCGACAATGGTGGTTCCGGAGACAAGCAGGATATACTGATCGAGCAATTTCAGGGTGTAGCCATCCAGGACACGGCGATGGGAGGCGGCATTTTCGACCAACACGGCCAGTTCCGCGCGCCGTTTCCCGAAACCCAGATAGAGCGCCAAAAGCGTGGTGACCACATAGAGCCAGGGTGAGAAGCGCTCGACTTGAATGAGCGTCACTCCAGCGTGGACGCGCAGCACAAAGCCCGCCGCAATGGTGAGCACATCCAGGATAGGGATATGTTTCAGCCAGCGCGAATAGGCAAGCATCATCACAACATACATCACCAATACCCCTGAGAAGGCCGGACTCAAGAGAACACCCAAGCTAATGGCCATCCCCAGCAGGAGGAACGCCGCAATCAACGCCAGATGGGGCGAAAGCTGACCTGATGGAAGCGGCCGGTGACGCTTTTCGGGATGCTGCCGGTCGTTTTCCAGGTCAACCAGGTCGTTGAAGATATACACGGCGCTGGATACTAGGCAGAAAAGGGCAAAACCAGCTAGGGTGCGAAGGAAAGATTCCGGAATGAAAAGCTGGCGATCGAAGACCACTGCGCCAAAGACAAAGGCGTTCTTCGTCCATTGGCGCGGACGCATGGTCTTGAAAAGAGCAGAGAGGGTACTCATCGTGTCCAACCTTTGATAAAAAGATACTGCAGAATTGACTAATTTTTACCAGAGAATGCCGATCTGTGCAATCGGCTTGTAGCATAACTCTAGGGATTGTGCTCCAGAGCCACGCGCATCACCGACAACGTAGGGCTTTTCAATAATTTAGCAAATGAGTGGTAATCCCAGGTCAGGACGCGCTGCCAAACGGCGACGAGCGTCAGG
>JBKBPX010000076.1:0-11280 GCA_046292855.1 Anaerolineales bacterium | reverse complement strand
ATCCGATCATCCGACTATCCGACTATCCGACTATCCGACTATCAGACTATCAGACTCTCTCATGCTCTCTCCCCAGGACTTCATCTCCCTCCCTTATACCCCCGATTTGACCGAAGCCGGCATTGCCTATGCCTGCCGTTCTCTGGCCTATACCTATAATCGCATGGGCACCCGCCTATTTGAGCGTTTGCGGCGCATCGTAGCCGGCGTTGCGGTAGAATTGGCCCTGCGACGCTGGCTTCATGCCCAGGGCATTCCCTTTGATACACTAGGTGAGACAGATTTCACCCGGCCGGATCGCTATGATATTGCCCTGGCCGGTCGTCGCTGTGATTTGAAATCTTTCCTGATCACCCATCGCGAGCAAATTCGCTCTTTGCGCCACGCCCCTCAACAGCTATTGGATGCCCAGGCGCTTGTCCCTTTGGATCAGCATCGTTCCCATCAACATGCTCAGGATATTTACCTTTTTGCTTTTGTCTATGCCCTGCTTACCCGTAGGGAAAGCGAAATTCGGCGAGCATTCCAAAAAGCCCAGCCCTTTTATTGGATTCATCCGATGCCCGGAAATTGGTCACGTCCAAGGGCTTGGTATCCGTTGGCGCCGCTTGTCTTGAAAAGCGAAGGCGAGTCGCCGTTGAGGTTGGAAATCGGCGGACAGGCGGAAGATGGCTCTTTTATCTCTACCCATGTGGAACTTTCTCCGCGTACCCCCTATCTTCTGGAAATGCCTTTTTTCTCCCTCCTCTATGTTCACGCCCTGGTGCCTCCTCAGGCGCGTTTAGGCATTCGCTCACGCACGCGAGCAGAAACCTATCTTATTCATCCGAAAGATTGGGGCAACATCTGGGTTTATGGTCTAGAAATTTTGCTGGTGGGATGGATAACGTGGGAAGAATTCGACCTGCAGGCGCGCCGATTGCCTGCGGGCAGCGCCGTCTTACAATATCGGCGCACCCGTACCCATAATCTGGCCTTGCCTGTAGCGAAGTTGCGCCCCCTTTCCGCCCTGTTGGAGCGCGTGTCCATCTGGGAGGCTCGTCGCAGGTGATGGAACCTCTTCACTCATTCCGCTTGACTCCCATATCGCGCAATTCTTCGCTATCGTAGCCAGAGAGAAGCAGATCGGCTGCGGACAGAATGAAAAGCAGGATGCCAACAATTAGGATGATCACCATGACGGCTGTCATTTTGCACCTCGTGCTCTCTTATATTTAACCCCAGGATGGACGAATTTGTGCCGTTCCCTGAAGTTGTGTTATGGAGTTGTAATTAGTGCGGATGGAAGCAGAACACAGACGGTGGATTAGATGGTATGGTGGTGGAGTTATGATGAAGTGGAAGATTCGGGTTCTGGAAACTCCTGAAGAAATGCACGAGGTAGAAGAGTTACAGCGCCTGGTCTGGCCGGGCAGTGAGACCGATGTGGTGCCGGCCCATTTGCTGATCACTGCCGCGCACAATGGTGGACTGGTGCTGGGTGCTTACCTGGAACAGGAGGGGGAGCCTTCACGTCTCATCGGCTTTGTATTCGGCTTTCCCGGCCTGGATATGCTCCCGGATGGACCAGCCCCGAAACACTGCTCTCATATGCTGGGCGTGCATCCGGAGTATCGGGATAGCGGCCTGGGATTTGCGCTCAAGCGCGCCCAATGGCAGATGGTGCGTCATCAGGGGCTGACGCACATTACCTGGACATATGATCCCCTGCTCAGCCGCAATGCGTATCTGAATATCGCCAGGTTGGGCGCCGTGTGTAATACCTATCGGCGTTCGGAGTATGGGGAAATGCGCGATGAGCTCAACCTTGGCTTACCGTCTGACCGTTTCCAGGTGGATTGGTGGATTTGCACCCGACGCGTGCAGCAGCGCTTAAGTCGCTCGGCACGGCCACCTTTGCGTTTGTCGCACTTTCTGGAGGCCGGCCTGCCTCCTCTCTATGACTCGCCTCGCAATGAGAAGGGGCATCCGTATCCCCCGACGCAGATGCCCGCGCTTCAAGGCCGTTTGCTCCTGGCCGAAATCCCTAGTGACTTCTTGGCATTGAAAGCCGCCGACCTCGGGCTGGCGCGTGAGTGGCGTTTCTTCACGCGCGAGCTTTTTGAGCAGGCTTTTGCCCTTGGCTATCTTGTTACCGATTTTATTTTTGAGCAGAGCGAAAGGCGCAGCTTCTATGTCCTGACTTACGGAGAAAGCATATTGGAGGGATAAGCCATCCACATCTCAGGCCTGGTTGGCTACTTGCTGCCCATATTCCAGCAGCTTGTGCACGCGGTCCATGCTGCGACCTTCCGCATAGACCCGGAGCACTGGCTCCGTGCCGGAGGGACGAATCAGCAGCCAGGAATCGTCTTCCAGGATGTATTTGATGCCATCCAGATCGCTGACTTCGACCACGCGCGCGCCATCCAGGGTTGCCGGGGCTTGCTGGCGCAGCCGTCGCGTCATCTCGGCTTTGGTCACCGGACGTGCTAGACGCAGGTCCACCCGCTCATAAAAGGCCGGTCCCACCTCTTCTAACAATTCGTCAACCAGCTTTCCCAGTGGTTTGCCCCAATAGGCGATCATTTCCACAAGCAAAAGCCCCATGATCGGCCCATCGCCTTCGGGGATATGCCCCTTGAAGGAAATGCCGCCGGATTCTTCGCCTCCAAGCAGCACATCTCCCTGGAGCATGTGATCGGCGATGTGGTTGAACCCTACCGGGGTTTCATAAAGCGGAAGGCCGTAGCGTTTAGCTAGGCGATCCACCATTCGTGTGGTCGAGACGGTGCGCACAACGGCTCCGCGCATGCCGCGCACTTCTACCAGGTATTTCAGTGCCAGCGCCATGATTTTATGAGGGTCTATGAACTGCCCGCGCTCATCCATTGCTCCGATGCGGTCGGCATCGCCATCGGTTGCCAGGCCGAAATCGCCCATCCCGGCGCTGACAGCGGAGGCCAGGGCACCCAGGTAACGCGCGATTGGCTCAGGATGGATGCCGCCGAAGCCAGGGTTCATCTCTGAACGAATTTCCGTGATCTCGCATCCTGTCCCTTGCAGGAAAGCTTTAATCACCCCACGCCCGGAGCCATACATGGAGTCCACCACAAAACGCGGTGGATGTTCCGCGATCACCTCGGTGCGAATCAGGGTACGCAGGTGGTCGAAATAGGCCGGCAGGGGGTTGAAGCGCTGGATCAGCCCCAATTGCCGCGCCTTTTCAAAATCCATCAAATTCGGCCCGCGAGCGCGTTGCTCGTTGTCATTGATATAGACTTCCACGCGGCGACACTGCTCCGGCAGGGCCGAGCCGCCAAATGCCGCTTTCAATTTGACCCCGTTATAACGTGGGGCGTTGTGTGAAGCAGTGATCATCACCCCGGCGATGGCGCGATGATGGCGCACAGCATAAGAGATGGCCGGGGTCGGCGCATCGGATTGTGCCAGCATCACGGTATAGCCGTTAGCAGCCAATACCCGTGCTACCTCTGCCGCATAACGATCGGAGAGGAAGCGGGTATCGAATCCCACCACGACGCGCCGTGTGTCTATTTCCTGGCCGTTAGTGCCTTTTTCCCATCCTTCGGAAGCCAATGCATCGGCAATAGCTTGCGAAACAATGCGTAGATTATCGAACGTGAAGGTGTCGGAGATAACGGCTCTCCAACCATCCGTACCAAAATGGATAGGCATAGTCTTTCCTCACGGAGTAGGGGTTAGTGAGACGGTAGGAGACCAACTTGGGGCAGGGGTGGGCATCTCAATAACGGTGCTCAGCATCCAGCCTTCCAAGCGTCTGCCATTGATCACCACTGTTACCCGTAGCCAGGTGTCGTTTCCCACTAGTTTGGCGTCTTGAGGGAAAACTTCCACCACCGTCCCGTTATTCAGAGAGATTAGCACCCGTGCGGTGAAGGAAGGCGCCTCACGCAGGTAGGCTCCGCCCCCACGCGGTGAATTCACGCGCCCGTAGAGCGGGGTTGGTATGGGGGTAATTGTGGGGGTAGGAGTCTCGGATGGAGACGGCGTCTCGGAAGGGGTGAGCGGAGCAGCGGGAAAGGCGGGCGTGGCCAATAGGGTGGGAGTGGCTGAAGCGAGAAAAGGGGTAGGGGAGGCGCGCAGCGATGGCGTTGCCGAGGGGGATGCCGAAGGGAGAGCAAGGATGGTGGTGGGGGATGGGGAAGGCCTCTCTGCCGAGGCGGCCTGATTTGCCGGCCATTTGCCTCCTGCCCATCCCAAAACGAGGAGCCAGCCAAAGAGCACACCACCGCTGAAAAACACTCCCATCAGGGAGATTGGGCGGAAACGCAGCAGGTAGAAGACCAGCGTTCCTAGCAGCGATGCCCAGGCCAACCGCACCAGCGCAACGAGCAGACCGTGTGGCCAAAGTTCAGGGAGTTCGCCTCCCAGACCAATGGCAGCTGCGCTGATCGGCAAGTATAGGGTGTAGGCCAGCAGCGCGCTTGGCAGATAGGGCTTCTCATCTGAGCGCACAAAGGAGAGAACCAGGATGATGGCGCCTAGTGCCAAAATCACGAAATCTGCCGGCCATAGGCGGGCGTGATAAAAGGCTTGGGTCAGGGTGCGAGGGGGCAAAGCGCGCAGCAGCCAGCCGCTGATCAGGCTGGTGACAAAAGTCAGGAATGCCGAGAAAAGCAGCGCGGCTACAGTTTGCAACCAGAAGCCGGTGGCTCCCCGTGCCGTTGCTAGGAGCATCCCAAGCCAGGGCATGAGGAGCGGCGCGCTAAGGGCGCCAAAAGCCAGGATCAAAGGCGAGTCGAGCAGGTATCCGACTCCCAGGATAGCCCCGCAGAACAGGGAGAGCACAAAAAATTCGACCGTCGGATAAGCGCGTCGAGATAGGGTGAGCAGGATTGCCTCGCGTCCTTCCGCATCGGAGGGCAAAATCATCCGCCGCGCCCGACGACGCCGGGCGCGGGAAGGGGGGGATTCAGGGGGAGGGAAGGCTTCGCTCATTTGCGCAGACTGGCAACCAGACGCAGGGGTTTTTCGAGCAATTCGAGGGCTTCGAAAATATCTCGCACGACGAGGTCAGCGGCTAAAAGGGCGGGCACTGCGGTGCCCTCCGTAGAGAGGACACAAATCCCAATCGCCGCTTCTCGCAACATTTCAGCGTCGTTTGCTCCCTGGCCGATTGCAACCACTTTTTCCGCACCCAGCTGACGGACATAGGCGGCTTTCTGTTCGGCTTCGTGTCCGGGCTGTAGTCGAACCGCTTTCAGGTTTAATTGTTGATCAATGAGTGCCTGACGTCCGTGCGTATCTGCAGTGATCAGATGTAAGGTCAGCCGATCGCGCAGCGCACCTAGACGTTTCACCAATCCTTCTGGCATCTCGCCGTCTATTGCCAGGGTTCCATTCACATCACTGACCAGGTGTTCTAGATGGATTTCTCCACGGCCTGGGATGTTCAGCTCAATCATGGCTTCACCTAAGGTTTTCCTTGTAGTTGTGCTAGGGCGGTGCGATACTCTTCTGCATTGGGTGGATTAAGCGCCAGGATGGCTTGAATGGCCTCCATAGCGCCCATGCGGTTGCCGGCATTCAGCTCCAACTCCCCGATTGCGTCGTATTGGGCTACGGCATCTTCCACGCGTCCCAGGCGACGATACAATTCGGCAAGTGCCTTTCGCAGCCAGAGCACTTGGGGATGCTCTTTGATTAATTCTTCGAGGAAGGGAACGGCGGCACTGCTGTTGTGCGTGCTTTCCAGGTAGGTGAGATAGCTTTCCATCTCGATTTGTGCCTGAGCCTGCTGACCGAGGCGCAGGTTTAGTTCAACCAATTGGCGCCGCGTCGCCTCGTCTTCCGGCCTGATGGTGCGGATTTGTTCAAAGACGCGGATAGCCTGTTTCCAATCCAATCGTTGCATATCAATATCGGCCATCCGCTGGAGAATGCGCACGCTCCATTCCCTTTCCGTTGGACGTTGCTGGGTGAGACGCAATGCCTGGGTATAGATCTTGCGGGCTTGGTCCAAGTCAGCTAGATGACTGTAAATGTCCGCCAGCTCCACATAGGCCTGGACGGCCTCTTTGATCTCTCCGCTTTTTTCGAGAGATTCGGCCAGACGGGTGCGCACTTCCAGATTGGCAGGGTCAAGCTGAATGATACGCTTTAGGTAATGGGTTGCCTGTTCGGCGTCACCGCGCACGCTATACGTGTGGGAAATTGTTTGCAATTTTGCGATCGCTGCCGGGAGGTTCTCTTGCTGTATCAAAATTTCGGCGATCAAATGATGCAAAGGGATGTAGGTAGGGGCTAGGTTGAGGGCAAAGAAGGCCTCTTCCATAGCGGCCCGCAGATGCCCTCGATTGATTAATTGACGCACGCGATTCATCTCATCCAGCACGGCGCTGCTTTGGGTCTGCAGGAGCACTTCGGCCAGCGGAGTCGGGCTTCCATTTTGGTTTGGCATCTCGGTGCGCATCTTTTCCAGATGCTGACGCCAGTCGCTACGCAGGAGCAACTGCTGCACGTTATCACAGATTTGTCGAAGCACCGCCTCATTCTGTTCGTGACGATGTGCCTCGATCAGCGGCTCGTAGGCCTGACGCAGGGCTTCCCGCTGAGCTTCCGGCGTGACCATGCTATCCGCCATTCGCAGTGCTTCCAGGAAATGGGCTGCCGCCTCCTGAGGCTCTCCGCTTTGCAGGTGGATTTTGGCCAACAACAGCCGTGCTCCCAGTGCTAATTCAGCGTGCTTTGCGGCCTGTTGCAAGCGGCGCTGTGCGCTTTCTAGGCGCCCACTTTGAAAACGCAGATACCCCAGCAAAAAATGGACTGCCGCGTGATCGAAGCCGGCCTCCAGAACGTGTTCCAATTCTTCGGCGGCCTGATCATTCTGCCCGCGCGTATGGGCGTCAATGGCCTGCCCCAGGTGCAGGAGGATGAGCTGCTGATCGGCCTGTTGTGAGAGTCGTCCGGTGCCGCGCAGCAAGGTCCGTAATTCGCGGCGCTCCCCGCCTGTTTCTTCGCCTTGAGATATTTCAAAGAGGAGATCCGCCAGGCGGGTTAAGGCTTTCTTGTGTGCCTCGGCGATCGGATCCATCCCTAACGGCACAGTCGTTTCGGTGACCTGCTTCACCTGTGCCATGCGGATCGGCCCTGTCGCCCCTTTCGGGCGAAGCGGCTTGGGGAGCAATTGGCCGCTTTGGAGCAATGCCCTGGCCTGCTTCACCTCCGCGCTTTGTGGCATGAGTTGCGCGGCCCTTTCCACCATTGCCTGGGCCTTATCCACATAGCCACTGCGCTGGAGCACACTTGCCAGAGCAAGATATTCTGCCACTGCTTTCTGCGGCTGATTTAGACGTTCATAGATCAGCGCCAGACGTGAGCGCGCCAGCGCATGCTCTGGATCGAGCGTGGTGACATGGCTCCAGTTTTGAATGGCCTTCTCGACTTCGCGCTGGTTGATGTATAGCTCCGCGGCCTTCAAGGCGGCCTTGATCGCCTCGGCGATGTTCCCTAACCGTTCGGACAGGGAAGCGATTTTTTCGTAAGGGATGGGGTCCTCTGGGGAGAGCGCAGCAGCACGACGATAGGCCTCCAGCGCCTCTTCATGGCGGTGAAGGTTCATCAGTGCCAGCCCCAGGTTGGTCCAGCCTTTTGGGCGATCGGGGAATTCTTCTACGGCGCGGCGATAGGCCGCGGCTGCCCGTTCCCAGTCCTGATCCCAGGCGGCAGAATGCCCTTCATTTAGTGCTTGCTGGAAAACTTCTTCGCTTCCGGCCATATTCCTATTTTACCAAGATAACAAGTACTTTCTATTCTCCCTCGACGCATTTTCTGCGAGGTAGCTGTTTCAGGGAGTTTTCTGTGGCTGCAGGGTTTGTTTGTCATCCAACCGACGTGTCTTTCTCGTCAAGTGCCTCCATCTCGCCCCAATTTTTCCCCCAGCGTGCCTCGCTGACCAGGGGGACGCGGAGCGGGTATGCATTCTCCATTTCCTGACGCACCAGGCGCGCTGTCTCCCTCAGCTCGTTTTCCGGGCACTCGATGACCACCTCATCATGCACCTGGAGCAACATTTGCCCATGCAGGCCTGCTTCTCGCAAGCGTTGCGAAATGCGGATCATAGCCAGTTTCATGATGTCTGCTGCCGTTCCTTGAATTGGGGCATTGATTGCCTCGCGCTCCTCCCGCAGCTTGGCATTCATGGGTTGTCCCACCAGCATGGGGAAGTAGCGTCTCCGTCCTAGTAGCGTTTCCACATAGCCCTGTCTGCGCGCCAGGTGACGAATTCCATTGATGTACTCACGCACACGCGGGAACTGGCGGAAATAGGCCTCTACGAAAGCCTCTGCTTCGGCCAGCGTGAGATCGGTTGTGCGAGTCAGGCCATAGGGGGTCATCCCATAGATCAGGCCGAAATTGACCGCCTTTGCATGGCGGCGCATTTCAGGCGTCACCGCGTCCATAGGCACGCCATAGATGGCGGCCGCGGTTGCCCGGTGAATATCCTGCCCAGCGCGGAAGGCCGCGATCATATTGTCATCGCCGGAAAGGTGGGCCATGATGCGCAGCTCAATCTGGGAATAATCCGCCGAAAGGAGCACATATCCCGGCGCGGCGATGAATGCCCGCCGAATCTGCCGGCCGCTTTCGGTGCGAATAGGGATGTTTTGCAGGTTGGGATTGGAGGAGGAAAGCCGGCCGGTCACCACTGCCGTCTGACTGTACGAAGTATGCACCCTGCCATGCAGGTCTACGGCTTCCAGCAAACCATCTACGTAGGTAGATTTCAGCTTTGCCAGTTCGCGATGTTCCAGAATGTATTCGATCACTTCGTGCTGGCCGCGCATCTGTTCCAGCACCTCTGCCGAAGTCGAATAGTGACCGCTTTGTGTCCGTCGGCCCCGATCGGGTGGCACCAGCCCCAGGTGGTCAAAGAGCGCTTCGGAAAGCTGCTGAGTCGAATTCAGGTTGAAGCGTTTTCCGATCAGACGGTAAACGGCCTCTTCGATCTCTCCCATGCGTGCTCGCAATGCCTTTCCATATTCTTTCAGGAAGGCCGTATCTACCAACACGCCGTGCATTTCCATCTCTGCCAGCACGGTGACCAGGGGCATTTCCACCTCTTCCAGCAGGCGTCGTGCCTTCCGCTCCTCCAATTCTTTCCGCAAGATGGGCATCAGGCGCAGCGTTGTCTCGGCATCCGCCACCGCATATTCGGCCACCATCTGGGGAGCAATCTCGGCCATACTGCGCTGGCCTTTGCCGCTTCCGATGAGTTCTTCGATGCGGGTCATCTTCTCCCCCAGCCGTGCTTGGACCAGATTTTTCAGGCCGAGGTTGGAAGAATCCGGGTTACACAGCCATTCGGCGATCATCGTATCGAAGGTGAGTGGTGTCACTGCCAGCCCGTGTCGTGCCAGTACAATGTAATCGTATTTCAGATGATGTCCCACCTTTGCCTTGCGTGGATCGGTTAGGAAAGGTCGTAGCCGTCCCAGTGCCTCCAAGGGCAGGTTTGCCCCTTCTTGGTGGCCAAACGGCAGATAGTACCCTTCTCCCGGTTGTACGGCTAATGCCAACCCCACCAGCTCGGCCTGCATTTCATCCTGAGAGGTGGTTTCGGTGTCAAAGGCGATCGTTTCTGCCTTTTCCAGCACCGACAAAAGCCTTTCCAGCTTTGAGAGAGAATCAATAAGAAAGACTTGGAGCCCGCTTGCCGGCCGCGGCTGGGGTGCCGCCGCTGGGGCTGGAGTGCTGAAAAGGGGCAACTGCGCCGCCGCAATCTCTCCTTGACCTTTGGCACCGCTGCCGCCCAGACGCCGCAGCAGCGACCGAAACTCCAACTCCGTAAACAACGCTTCTACTCGCTGGCGGTCCATTTTTCCACTGCGTGCCTTTTCGATTTCAAAAGGCAGTGGGAGATCGGTGCGGATGCGTGCCAGCTCGCGGCTTAGGTAAGCCTGCTCGCGCCCGCTCTCCAGCTTGGCACGCCAGCGTGGCTCGATCTCTTCTAGGTGTGCGTATATATTGTCAAGAGAAGCGTATTTCTGAAGTAGCTGTTGGGCTGTTTTTTCCCCGATTCCCGGCACTCCTGGGATGTTATCGGATTTATCCCCGGCCAGTGCCTTGAAATCCACAATTTGTTCCGGTCGCACCCCCATAAATGCCATCACTTCTTCGGCGGTCAGGAAGGCCACCGACTCGGCCAGGCTTTTGCCTGGCAACACCACTGCCACGCGGGGACCTACCAGCTGAAGTAGATCGCGATCTCCCGTGATGATCTTGACGCCATATCCTTCTTCCACTGCCTGGCGCGCCGCGCTGCCCAGGATGTCATCCGCTTCATAGCCTTCTATTTCCAAGCGCGGAATGCCAAAAGCCTCGACAATTTGCCGAATGCGCTCCATCTGGATGCGCATTTCGTCGGGCATTTTGGCGCGCGTCGCTTTGTATGCCGGGAAGATTTCATCGCGAAAAGTGCGCCCGGCATCGAAGGCAATCGCCAGGTATTCCGGTTTCTCCTGTTCCAGGATGCGTAGCAAGATGCTACTGAAGCCGTAGACGGCGGCAGTCGGCTCACCGCGCGAAGTTTGCCAGGGCTGGCGGGATGCGACCGTCAGCGCAAAGTAAGCACGATAGGCCAGGGCATGGCCATCTAGCAGGTAAAGGGTGGGAGGCATATTCACCTGGGCGGCCGCGAAATTCCTTGATGGCGCCGTGTTTCTAGAATGTAGCTCCGCACCAATTGCGGTGGATGGGGTTGATTGCTTCCCATGATCAGATACCCTGGTGCCCAGAAATCACCGGAAGGGTTTTCCTTCCGCAGGCGCGGGAACTCGGTAAAGATATATTCGGAAGTTTTCATGCGAATTGTGCGCATCAGGACGCCTGGCGAAGTTGATGGGGGCACGCTAACAACCCATTGCAGATATTCCGGGCGAATGGAAATGTATTCCAACCGCCAGCCATAGGCGACACAAATCGAAGAGACCCATTCTGCCAATCGGGTGGCCAGGTCACCGGTCAAGTGGTGATTTTCAAATCGCGGGATTAGCAAACAGGCGAAGCTCAAGTGAGCACGCGCCGGACTGATCGGCTCCAAGCCATATTCCACAGCCTCCTGAGGCGTGTGGGGACGTGTTTCGCCCAGTGCATCGAGGGTTTCGATGGCTTCATGCGCTGCTTTTTTGCTCTTCCGCGTCTGCGCTAATGCCTCCGGCTCATGGCGGCGCGTTTCGGCCAGAGCATCGATGAGGGGCATTTCCGGGGATTTGGTCTGGGTGAGTGGAACAGCAGGGGAACTTTCTATGCTAGGTT
>JBKBPX010000075.1:0-11330 GCA_046292855.1 Anaerolineales bacterium | reverse complement strand
GTGGTGTCCCTTTGCGTGGGGAAGTGATCCCGGCAGGGAACAAAAACGCCGCTTTGCCCCTGCTGTCAGCTTCCCTTTTGACCGATGAACCTGTTGTGCTCCATAACGTCCCGCAGATTCGCGATGTCTTCGATATGCGTCGCCTGCTGGAAAGCCTGGGCGTGGAGGTAGAGACGATTGGGGAACGTAGCTGGCGCCTGCAGGCGCGCAGGGTACAACCGGCCAGTCTGGACCCGGAACTCTGCCGTCGCATTCGGGCATCCATTCTGCTGGCCGGCCCGATGCTGGCGCGAGTTGGGTATCTGCATCTGCCACCGCCAGGCGGAGATGTGATCGGGCGCCGCCGCCTGGATACCCATATCCTGGCCTTGCGGGCATTGGGCGCGGAGGTGACCTATCGGCGCACCTTTGAATTCAAGGCGAATGGGTTACGCGCGGCAGATATTTTGCTGGATGAGGCCTCCGTCACCGGCACGGAAAACGCCATCATGGCCGCTGTGACCGCGCCAGGTGTGACCATCCTGCGCCATGCGGCTTCGGAACCGCATGTTCAGGAGCTTTGTCACCTTCTGAATGCCATGGGAGCGCACATTGAAAATATCGGCTCCAACATCCTGCGGATTGAGGGCGTGCCCAAATTACACGGAGCCGAATTTACCATTGGGGCAGATTACCTGGAGGTGGTCAGCTTCATCGGCGCAGCGATCTTGACCGGGGGAGAAATCTGGATCCGCCGGGCGGGTGTCCAGTATCTGGAAATGATCTCCCATGTATTTGCCCGCATGGGCATCCGCTGGGAGGTGCATGGAGACGATATCTTTGTGCCGGCCGAGCAAGAAAAGCGGATTGTGCCCGATCTGGATGGGGCAATTCCGGAGATCAAGACCAACGTCTGGCCGGCCTTCCCCACAGACCTGATCAGCATTGCGATCACAGTAGCAACCCAGATGGAAGGCTCAATTCTATTCCACGACTGGATGTATTCCGGGCGTATGTACTTTACCGACAAGCTGGTGGGGATGGGGGCGCGCATCATCCTATGCGATCCTTACCGTTGCCTGGTGCAAGGTCCAACTCCGCTCTATGGGGAGAACCTGGAAAGCCCGGATATTCGGGCCGGCATGGCATTGTTGCTTGCTGCGCTAGCAGCACAGGGGCAATCTGTCATTCGCAATATCGGCCAAATTGACCGGGGTTACGAGCGGGTGGATGAAAAGCTGCGCGCCCTGGGAGCAAAAATTGAGAGGGTGAAGGAGTAAAGGGTGACTGAAAACTCAACGCAGGTATTTTGCCCATCTCCCCCTCATGTGCAAAAGGGTTAAGGCGGTTGAAGAAGAATGCGATTTGGACGGATTACAAACGTCCATTTGTCCGTGTTATTGAAGCATAAGCCTCCCTGAGAAAGGCTATATTTGCGATCTTTTGTGGAGATATAGGCAGTTGCCGTATAGCAACCCAACGGCAGGGAGGTAGAAACCGTCCCACCCTTAGAGATGTTGAAACCGCGATAGCCGCATTCTCCGAAGGGGGTCGGCGCAAGCCAGAGGGAGATCAACGCATCCCCACCGCTTTCGTTGCGGATCAGGATTACAGCCGCGATCGTTCCTGCGGGATGGGGAGAGAGAGGCTTGTCACAGGTAGAAGCAACGGCGGTTTCGGTTGGCGTGGGCAGAGGTGTTTGGGTTGGGAGGGGAGATGGAGGCAGGGGAGAGGGCGTTTCGGTAGGTGGGAGTGTAGCTGTTGGCTGGGCAGTCAAAGTTTGTGCCGAAAATGTCACTGCCAGGGCAATAGCAGTGGCTTGCACGGAGGCCAGATCCGCCGAAGGCGTTTGCTCCGCCGTGCAAGCGGTGATCAGGCCGATTGCGAGTAGTAAAAAGTGGAGTTTCTTAGCCATAGATTCAATCAATTTTTGCCGTGATCACACCTGGGTTAATGAAGATTTCCCATTGCCCCTCGGTGGTAATGCAAAAGGAACCTTGCGATGAGGCTTTCTCCTTCTTCGTGGTCACGTAGGCAAAAGCATAATAGCAGCCAAGCGGAATGTATAGGCTCAACGTGCCGACTTTTTCGATATTTGAGACCGGGATAAAACCGCACTCCCCCACAGTAGACCTGCTCAAATAAAGTGACCAGGGGCCGACCGTTCCACCTGTTTGATTCCGCACGATGACGTTCGTCTTCGGTCCAGGTGGGTTGCTCAATATTTTGTTACAGGGGTCCCCACCGCTTGTTGGCGGAGTATTGGTCGGGAGAACAGCGGTAGGAATAGACGGGGTCGGTGTTTCGGTGGGAGTTGGAACAGGGGTGTTGGTTGGGATGGGAGTGTTGGTAGGCATGGCCGCCAATGTCTGGGCCGCCATCGTCATGGCCATGGAAACAGCAGTTGCCTGGACCTCGGCCGGGCTGAGGGTCGGAGTCGCCTGAGGGCGCAGCTGACCAGGAAAACAGCCACGATCAAAAGCAAATAGAAAAATCGCTTCAACATTTGGCCCTCCTTATTTACTGAGCCGCAACATTCAAAAATTGCTCCACAATATTGCGAATGATCCGTTCCGGAGCCGCTCCTACCTGACGGTGAAGCACTTTCCCTTTCGCAATGAACAAGAGAGTTGGGATTCCCTGCACTCCGTATTTCATTGCCCATTGGGGGTTTTCATCGGTGTTCACTTTGGCAACGATCAGTTTTCCGGCATATTCTTTGGCGATCTTTTCCAGTACGGGGGCAATTATTCTACAGGGGCCACACCAGGGAGCCCAGAAGTCAACGATTACTGGCAGTTCAGATTGAAGGACAGTTTTTTCAAAAGCGGCATCGGTCACATGGATGGGTTCGCTGATCATACATTTTTCTCCTCTATGAGATTTTCTCCTGGTGAAAAGATGCGATAGGTGGAGCGAATTTGGGCGGTCTTCCCTAGCATGATGCCGACCGAGCAATATTTCTCCTCGGAGAGGCGGATTGCCTGTTCTACATCTTTTGCAGGAAGATTTTCGCCCCACAGCAGATATTCCACTTCGATATCGGTATAGACCTGTGGATAGGTTTCAGCACGCACGCCGCGCACGCGCAGGCGAAAATCGGTCAAATTCAGACGTTTCTTTTGCAGGATAGAGACGATATCCATGCCGGTACAGCCGGCCAAGGCGACAAGTGCCAATTCCATTGGGCCGATGCCCGGCTTTCCCTCTAGGGTGCCCATTTGCACCTCACCACCGCTAGCATTGCGGCCAATAAAAGCCATGCCACCTTTCCATTCAGCTGTAATCTCTTTTACTTCTGCCATAGTCGCTCCTTTTATGTCGCCGATTTTATCATAAACTTCGCCCGCTCACGCCTTGGTGCCCAGCCAACTTCCTAGACTATCTACCTCGCCGCGCAGGTCACATCAGAGAGAGCGAGAACCTCAAGATTTCTCCTGGACAATCTCGATGTAGTCGCTCAGGACGACTTCAGCCTGGGAAAGACCAAGCAAGGCGACAAGTTCCTGGAGCAATTCGGCTTTGTGTTCGGCATCGCGGCGGCTCCAGGTGCGGCTCTTAATTTCCAGAAAGTCACCCAGCGATGGTTCGACAAGGTGATCGAGGTTCACAAAAAATTCGGTATCCCGATAGCGGATATGCCAGCGCAGGCGATCTTTCTCGATCGTGACCTCGCGATCAGGTTTGAAGTATTCCCGATAGAAGCGCAGCGGATAGGTAGCCGGGGCTAGATAGCGGCTGCGGGAAAGCAACACGTCATGGGTTAGACGTCCCTCGCGCTGGGCACCGATCAGGGTCAGGCGGGTGCGGACATTGACCACATTACCCTTTGCGTCCAGCAAATCGTCCTCACGGAAACGCAACCGCCCCTGGCTGGGATGCGCAAAGAAGAAGTAATTATCGTATTGGCAATAGTGTTTGAAGGCGGTCACCTGGATTTCGGGATGCGTTTCGATAATCTGGCGCAGGGATTCCCGATCCTCGATCCGCACCTTGAGCTGAACTTCAAAGGATTCCTGCTCGATCGAGCCACCCAGGGCAATTAGCTTGGAAAGGACGGATTGTTCCCGAGCGATAAGGAAGCGGTCAATGCGGGTGGCCAGGTCACGCGCTTCGGCCAGGAGAGCGATTTCATCCAGGGTAAGCAGATGGCGATCGCGCATCACCCAGCGACCGTTGATCATCACGTCGGTGACATCGGTGGATTTGGCCGCATAGACCAGCTGAGCATAGGGAGCATCAGGGGAACGGCGGAAGGCCGGGGAATTGTGCAGGGGGGTGAGGTCCACCAAGATCAGGTCGGCGCGCTTGCCTGGTTCGAGGGAACCGGTAAGATGTCCCAGGTGAAGTGCCTGCGCTCCAATGCGCGTCGCCAAGGCGAGTACAGTCGGGGCAGGCAAGGCAGTGGGGTCATTCGTGACAGCTTTGGCAATGAAGGCCGCCAGGCGCATCTCCTCAAACATATCCAGATCGTTGTTCGATGCCGGGCCATCGGTGCCAATTCCCACGTTTAACCCGACTTCGAGCATCTTGCTGACCGGCGCGAAGCCAGAAGCTAGTTTCAGGTTGGAGGAGGGATTATGGGCCACGCCGGCGCCGGCATGGAGCAGGGTATGCATTTCGCCGACGTCAATGTGGACACAGTGAGCGGCAATCACTTTGGCGCCAAACAATCCCTGTTTTTTGACATACGGGATGACCGGCATACCGGTCTGTTGACGCATGTTTTCCCGTTCCTGCTCGGTCTCTGCCAAATGGATGTGCAGCGGCACGTCAAACTCAGCCGCCAGCTCAGCCGCAGCGCGCAAGATCTCAGCTGTGCACGTATAAGGAGCGTGGGGAGCAATCGCCGGCACGATCAGCGGATGATCTTTCCAACGCTGAATAAATTCGCGGGCATAGGCCAGGGAGTCTTCGTAAGATGTGGCATCGGGAGAGGGAAACTTGAGCACGGTCTGCCCACATACGGCACGCATACCGGCCTCGGCCGCAGCCCTAGCAACCTCCTCCTCGAAGTAATACATGTCGTTGAAGGTGGTGACGCCGCTGCGGATCAGCTCAGCACAAGCCAGGAGCGTGCCCAGACGGACAAATTCCGGGGTGACGAACTCGCGCTCGACCGGCATCATGTACCCCATCAACCAGACATCCAGGCGCAGGTCATCGGCCAGGCCGCGCAGGAGAGTCATCGGGACATGGGTATGGGCATTCACCAGACCAGGCATCAGCACCTTGCCTGCACAATCTAGCGTTTCGCGCGCCGTGTAGGTGACCAGAATCTGATCCTGAGGGCCGAGCGCCACAATGCTATCACCGTGGATAGCAATAGCACCGGGGGCGTATTGATGCATCTCCGCATCCATGGTTAGGATCAAGGCATTGGTCAGCAGAAGGTCAACGGTAGACATCAGAACTCCTTTGCCGAAAATAACGAGACATGCTATTGTCTACCCAGGAATTGGCACAGCCAGAAAGGGGAAAGCCGCGCAAGGGGCATTATGCCAACCTGTAGCGCCAACTTTTGATCGGCATGACCGGGTAAAGCCCGGCAATCCGTTTGCCCAGCTGGGTAGATAGACACCTTACGAGTTGGATAGACCATTTTTTTGCGTCTCGATAATTTCATCGAGGTGCTGGATGAAGAATTCCACCAATGTGGGATCGAACATCTTCCCTGCTTGAGAGCGAAGATACTCTAGTGTGCGCTCCCGTGACCAGGCGCGGCGATAGGGACGATCGGAGGTGAGGGCATCCCACACATCCACGATGGAGAAGATGCGTGCTGCCAGGGGGATGGCTTCGCCTTTCAAGCCACGGGGGTAGCCCTTGCCATCCCAACGTTCGTGGTGGGCATAAGGAATATCCAGAGCCGGGCGCAGAAACTCGATCGGGAAGAGCATATCATAGGCCACTTGTGGATGACGCTCGACAATGCGCCTTTCCTCCGCCGTCAAGGCACCATGCTTGCGCAGGATGGAATCCGGGATGGCCATTTTGCCAATATCGTGGAGAATAGCGCCGCGACGGATATGGACAAGCTGGGATTCATCTATGCCCAACAAATGAGCAAAGCGGACAGACATCTTGACCACGCGGCGGGTGTGGTCTTCGGTCAACTCATCGCGCAGCTCCAAGGCCTTCGCCCAACCTTCCAACGTGCGATCATAGGCCTCGGCCAGGGCCTGAGCATAGCGCTCCAGTGCCTTTTCTGCCTCGATGCGCTCGGTGATATCGCGGAAATTGATCACTACGCCGCGCACATTCGGGTCATGCAAGAGATTGCGCGCAACCGCTTCGATGTAGCGCCATTCGCCCTGCCCATTGCGGAAACGGTAATTCAGCCGGCGAACAATGCCGGCTTGGTGAAGCCCCTCTTCCCAGGCTTGCTGCATAAGCGGCAGATCATCGGGATGAATATAGTCAAACGGGGAACGATTGGTAATCTCCTCGAGTGGGTATCCGAGAAGGCGCTCGGTAGATGGGCTGAGGTACCGGAAGGAGCCTTCTTCATCAAGGATAGCAATGCCGTCAGCGGCATGTTCGATCACGGCACGGAAAAAGGCTTCACGCCGTTCCAGTTCCTGGAAAAGTTGGGCACTTTCGATGATCGTGCCAAACCCGGCCATGGCTTGAGCTAGACGGATTTCAGCCTGCGTGAATTGACGTACCCGACGCTCCCAAATTTCAACGATCCCCAGCATCCGGCCCCGCACCAGAATGGGTACCACTAGCATAGACTGGGCGCCGTATTTTTCAAATGCTTCTCGCTCAGCCGGTGAAAGCAATGGAGATTCTCGCTCCAATGCAATTGGCATCCCACTTTGAATCACCCGGAGAACGTTGGGAAAATCTTGAAGAGATATGTTTTCCCTGATCGCAGGGGAATGGCTTTTCTCAACCAGATGCTCATCCCAGCTTTCAGCCACCAGGTTAAGCATGGAACGGGATTCATTCAAAACAAAGATGACACAGCCGGTGGCATCCAGAGCGTGAAGCATATGCTCGGCAAGGATGTTGAGCAGTGCGGAGGGATCGAGTAGACTGGCGGCCATATCCTGAGCAACGGCATAAAGTCGCCCAAGCTCGGCAGCTTGGGTGCGCAAACGCTCATACAGGTTTAGATTTTCAAACGCTTGTGCGATGAAATTGGTGAGGCCCTGGCCGATATAAATCTCATGAGGGGTAAAAGGCAGGGGAGCGTTGCGGTAGGCAACAAAGGCTGCGCTCACACCAGAAGCGGAGAGAATAGGGAAGACAGCATACGAACGAAAGCCTTCGCGCAGCATCTCCTCCCGCAAGGGAAGGGCTTTCTCCTTGAGGATGTCATTCACTATGATAGGTTGCGGCGAACGCAACACCCTACTGCCGGGGAGCTGACGGAAGTGACGATTTACCATCTCCACATACTCCGTAGAGAGACCACTATAGCGCAAGCAGGAGAGTTGATCCTTTTCGCGATCGTAGGTGTAAATGGCGACCCGATCGGCATCCAAGATTTCATGCACTGCATGTATCACACCATTCCACAATTCATCAAGCGTGTGCATCATCAAGGATTGGGAGGCAAAGGCAGCTAAAGCTTCCGCCTGCTCCTCGCCCCTTATTTTCCCCAGGGCATACGCCAGATTATCTGCCAAATCCTCCAGCAGGCGCTTTTCTTCAGGGGAAAAAAGCCTATCGTGTTTGGAAAGATAGAGCACTCCCCATTTCCACCCCTCACGGCTAAGAGGGAGGATCAGTGCTTTTCTTCGAGGACACTTATCAGAAAGTGGACATTCCACACATTGTTCAGCTTGTTCGATAATCAGCGCGGCTCCTTGCTCCAGAGCTTGAGCGATGCAAGAAGGAGTTCCAGCCTGAAAGAAAGGGGGAAAAGCGTCTTTTTCCGCAGCGTGGAGCGCAAAGCTGGCCATCGAGCGCAGGCTTCTTCCATCGCGCTCCAATAGGCCGATCCAGATGAGGGAGTATTCCCGAAATGAGGCAAGTTCCTGAGATACCTGTTCCAGCAAGGCGGGGATGCGGTTGGCACGGATGATCTTTTGGTGAACGGCGCTGATCGTCGTGACCAACCGCTGCATAAATTCTTCATACTGCCTGGCCCGTTCCCTCTCTTGCCATTCTTTTTCCAAGCGGCGAATCAAGTAATGGACGGAAACCCACGCGCCGAGTCCCAAAGTCAGGAGTACGGAAGTGCCACTGAACCAGGCTTTTGGGTCATGGGGGTTCTGCTCCAATCCTGGGGGAAGGTACAAAATGCCCAGGGTATAGAGGAGGCCGATGGTAATCAGGGTGAGGGCCGCGAGCGTCAACGCCAGGATGCCGCCACGCCGATCGAAGAAGATGCTGCTGAAGACGATGAAGGCAAATAAGAGCACGCGTCCATCGCCAAAGAAGGCGGCCTGTGCAAGGCCGAGCAGTGCGATCAGGTAGAGGGTGAGGAGAAAGGCCGTCGCGCGCCAGAAATAGGGCAACCTTTCCGCTAGCGCCAGAAAAACGACCAGCGCAGTCAGCGCGAGATAAAGAAAGGCGGTGCGGAAGACGCTTTCAACCAGAATTGGATGGTTGAATCTTTGCAAAGCCTGATGCAGGTTCAGCAATCCGGCTGCAAGCGCAACGAACCAGAGCGGCAGAATCCCCCGAAGAAGACGGGTGAGCAATTCCTGACGATAGGGTTGGAGCGGGGAGGGCATACGGGACTCCTATTCTAGCCCAGGCAGCAGGCGCACCCGTATCTCTCTTGCCTCGAGGCAGATACCCAAAATGACCTGGGGAATGGCCGGCAAAAGCAATTCCTTGCCATTTATGCGCCGAACGACATACACCTTGTTCGCCGGCGTATTCAGTATCTCGATCAATTCTCCCAGCACCTGCGCTTGCTCATCCACCACCTGTAGCCCAATCAGCTGATGGGCATAATATTGCCCAGGGGGAAGAGGAGGCAGTTCATCAGCGCGCACATAAACCCACTGATTGCGCCAGTTCGCCGCTTCTTCCGGCGTCTGGATGCCTAGAAAAGAAATCAACACGCCCTCTTTATGCGGTCGGACAGAGGCAATTTCGGTGGGATGGTGGCCCTCACCCAAATACACTTTACGTCCACGGCGCAACCGTTCCGGGAAATCGGTGTGAACCTCCATCACCATCTCACCACGCAGGCCATGAGAGCGCCTTAAGTAGCCAATCGCCAGGTAGAGCGGCATATCGCTACCTGGCGATGGGTTCGAGGAAGGGATAGAAAGGGTGCTATTCACGGTTCAAGAACATCGAGAGTAACCTGTTTTCCCTCTCGTTCGGCAGCGACGCGCAGAAGGGTGCGCAAGGATTGGACGACACGACCTTGTTTGCCAATGATGCGCCCCATATCTTCTTTTGAGACGCTCAGGGTCAAGACGGTTTGTCGCCCGCGCTGTCGTTCCTCCACACGCACGTGATCAGGCTGGGTAACGAGGGACTTGGCCAGATATTCAACCAGCTCTTTCATATCACTTTACCTGACGCGCAGCTTCCGAGAGAAGCACATCCAGGCTTTCGCCGGCCTTGTAGCGCGCATAGCGCTCGAGTAACCCGATGGTGCGGAAGATTTGCGCCACCGCTTCAGAAAGCTGGGCACCGTTCTTCAGCCAATAGTAGACACGATCTTCTTTCACTTGGATAGTGGCAGGTTCTGTACGTGGATTGTAGTATCCCAGAATCTCAAGAAATTTGCCATCGCGTGGGCTTTCTTTATCCGCCGCGACAATACGATAGGACGGTTGACCACGCATGCCGGTTCGACGAAGACGAATACGTACCATTGAGCAAGCTCCTTAATGAAAGGTTCAAAAATAGCGAGGGTCCGGGTGACGGACAATAAGGGCAGGGGGTATTATATCGCAGTTTTGCTCAACCGAAGAGGCGAAAAAGACCACGCCCCCCGCTTTTCTGCAGACTCTTAAAAAGGCGTTGCGCTTCACGATATTGTTTAATCAGGCGATTGACATCTTGCACCTCGCTGCCAGAACCGCGTGCAATACGGCGTCGGCGGCTGGCATTGAGGATATCCGGGTTGCGACGTTCCTCAGGGGTCATGGATAGGATAATCGCCTCAAAGCGTTTAAAGTTGCGCTCGAGGTCCTGAGGATTGATCTGGCGCGCGGCCTGTCCCAGCTGGCCGGGAAGCATCTCCAGGATTTGCGTCAGGGGGCCCATCTTTTTGAGCTGACGCATCTGCTCAAGCCAATCCTCCAAACTGAACTCGCCACGCATGAGGCGCTCAGCTTGACGCTGGGCTTGTTGGGCATCGAAGGCGGCTTCCGCCCTCTCAATCAGACCGAGCACATCACCCATGCCCAGGATGCGAGAAGCCAAGCGCTGCGGATCGTAAGCTTCCAACGCATCGATCTTCTCACCCGTCCCTAGAAACTTAATCGGGATTCCGGTGACGCTACGGATGGAGATCGCCGCGCCGCCGCGCGCATCGCCATCCATTTTGGTCAGGATCAAGCCGCTGAGCGGGACGACTTCACGGAAGCCTTGGGCGACCTGCAGCGCTTCCTGACCGATCATGGCATCTACCACCAGGAGCACTTCGCGCGGCGAGATGCGCTGAACAATCTGGCGAAGCTCATCCATCAGGGGTTGGTCAATCTGAGAACGCCCGGCGGTATCGAGAATAACCACACTGTAGCCCCCTTTGGCCGCTTTTTCCACCGCGCGCCGCGCTAGCTCCGGAGGAGCAACCCCATCGCCACTTTCCACCGGCAAGTTGAGCTGTGCTCCCAACTGTTGCAATTGCTGCACCGCGGCCGGGCGATAGGGATCGGCCGCAACCAGCATGACGCGTTCGCCTTTCTTTCTGAGCCAGTTTGCCAGCTTAGCCGCCGTGGTGGTCTTGCCTGAACCCTGGAGGCCGACCAGCATGATGACATGCGGACGGGGGCCGCTCAGCTGTAGGGGCACAGGCGCTCCCAGGGAGGTGATCAACTCCTCATGGACGATCTTGATCACTTGCTGCGCCGGATTCAGGGCGCGTGAGACTTCTACCCCGACCGCGCGCGCCCGTACGCGTGCCAGGAAGTCTTTCACGACGCTATAGTGCACATCGGCTTCGAGCAAAGCCAGGCGCACCTCACGCAGCGCCGTGTCCACATCCGCTTCGCTCAATTTGCCGCGCCGACGCAGGTTGTCAAAGATTCGGTTCAGTCGTTGGGTAAGTGTATCAAACATCTGGCGGTAATTTTACCATCGTTAGGGCTTTTGAACAATCTAGTGCTCTGTCCATTTATCTTTTGGCGCTATTGAACTTGATGCGGCCTGCCAAAGAACTGCCTAAGCGCCCGGAAGTGAGAATCCTGGGAGCGCGGACGTCCCGT
>JBKBPX010000074.1:0-11379 GCA_046292855.1 Anaerolineales bacterium | reverse complement strand
TTGCCAGCCCCAGGCCGTGTCCGCGGGCGGAACCGGCTTTGTAGAAACGCTCAAAGATGCGCGGCAAATCGTCTGGTGCAATTCCTACCCCCTCATCTCGCACGAGAAAATGCACATACTCGGCCCCGTCCTGATAGGTGACCGAGAGCCAGACCTTCTTGTTCGGCGGGGAAAACTTAATCGCATTGTGGAGGAGGTTGATCAGCACTTGCTCCAGCCGGCCGCGATCGGCCAGCACCGGCGGCAGGTTGGCAGGACACTCCAGAATCATAGTTATTCCAGCTTGTTCGGCCAGGGGGCGCATCCGCTCAATGGCCTGCTGCAGGAGCGGGCAGACTGCCACAGGTTGAATTTGCAATGGAATAACGCCGGCCTCCAACTGCGAAAGTTCCAGCATCCCCTCCGCCAGGCGGGTCAGGGCATCCACCTCGCGCTCAATCTGCTCCAGAAACCGCCGCGCCACCGCTGGGTCTTCCAAGGCGCCTTCCCGCAATGTTTCTGCCAGGGCGCGCAGCGCGGCCAACGGAGTGCGCATCTCGTGAGAGAAGTTGGCGACAAAATCGCGGCGCACCGTTTCTAGGTGCCGCAAGCGAGTCAAATCCTGAACAAGGATCAGGCTTCCGCCGGGTGTGTGTTGATCCGGCACGACGATGCATTGCAGGAAAAGGCGGCGCAATGGCCATTCGACAAATGCCGATTGCATTGTGCGATGTTGCTGGCTCAGCTTCCAAGTTTCGATCAGACGATGGTGGCGCAACACCTCGTCCGTGGAACGGCCTAATGCCCTTTGTGAAGGAATTTGAAACAAGCGCTCGGCAGCTGGGTTGAGGAAGGTCACCTGGCCGCTTTCATTGACCAGGATGACCGCATCGCTCAGCTGCTCCAGCAGCATGGTTAGGCGGGCACGTTCGGCCAACGCCTGATTCAGGCGCTCTTGCATAGCGCAGAGCAAAGCGTAAACGGCGGTGGATAGGTCTTCCAGCCCCTGGAAATCGCGGTGGAGATCGGAAAGGCTTTTCACTTGACGCAAGTGGCGCGCATATTCGCCCAAACGCCGCCGCAACGTTAGCGAATGCCAGGTCAGGAGCGCCAGCAGGAGCAGGAGGGAGAGAAGCAAGAATTTCATACACGAATTCCATAATAGACATGGTAGACACCAGGTAAGGAAAGGGGGCGAGTTATCCCTCAAAGCGGTAACCACCACCGCGCACCGTGACAATGCGAGTGGGATAAGCAGGATCGGGTTCGATCTTTTGACGTAACCAGCGCACGTGCACGTCTACAGTGCGGCTATCACCGATATAATTCCAGCCCCAGACCTGCTCCAGGATATATTCGCGCGCGAGCACACGGCGCGGATGCTGGGCAAAAAAAAGAAGCAACTCATATTCCTTGGGTTTGAGCTGCAGCGGTCGTCCGTTCAGGGTGACTTCGCGCCGATCTATCCAGATGGTCAGGTTGCCGAAAGTGAGCGTCTGGGGTGACTCTGCCGGAGGGGAAGTACGTAACATGTCCACGCGGCGCAATTGTGCCTTAATGCGCGCCAGGAGTTCACGCATCGAGAAAGGCTTGGGAATATAGTCATCGGCGCCGATCTCCAATCCCACCACGCGATCAACCTCCTCTGCGCGCGCTGTAAGCATAAGGATGGGAGCGGTCATCTCCTGGCGCAAGCGGCGGGCCACCTCAAACCCATCCAGCCCGGGCAGCATCACATCCAGCAGGATCAAGTCCGGCTTCAAGCGGCGGGCGTTTTCCAATCCCTGGAAACCATCCGCTGCCGTCTCGACCTGATACCCCTCTTTGCGTAAGTTATAGGCAAGCACCTCTCGCAGCGCAGCTTCGTCTTCGATAATCAAGATAAGATGGCTCATAAGCTTGAATATACCCGAGATTGCGGATTTTCACCATGCTCACCTGGTGGTTATCGGCACCACCGGCTCCGGAAAGTCTATTGGCTGAACGCCTGGCACGCCTTTCGTCGCTCGATCTGATTGAGCTGAATGCCCTTCCCTGGCGTCCTGGTTGGAGGCCGGCCCTGCTAGACGAATTCTGCATGCTGGTTGAAAGCTCACGGATGCACATGATGGGTGGTTACGGAAAATTACTCTATCGTCCGTGTGCTGCCAGCGTAGCGCATCGCCTTTGTGCGTTTCAAGCATCCTTGAGAGATGGAAGCCTGGCTGAACGAGCTGGAAAGTTTCGTTCAGCAAGTGTCAGAAATTCCAGCGCGTGAAGCGGCGCAAAATGGAGCCTCCTAAGAATTCTCGCACAATCGAATTACTGGGGATGTGGGATTCTTCGATGGGCAAAAACCATTCCAGGAGGGTTAGCAGGCGCTTGGCTTCGATGTATTCCGGCGTGCCACAAGGCACCTGGCGCAAGAGTGGCTCGGCATAAGGTTTGAGTGCAGAGAGTTCATAGACCAATGCAGAGTTGAACATCACATCCGCATGCTCCTGATAGGGGAAAATGTAGCGTTTTTCGCCACGGCGCACCGACTCCCAATGAGCGATCGTCTGGGCGGCTGTATAGCCGCGCTCGCCTGCATCGCGCACGATGCGGCGTAGCAGGCGCGTGTCGGTAGTTGAGACGCGGTTGTGACGATCGAGGTTGAGCTGCGTCAGGGCTGAGACGTAGATTCGGTAGGCGTGTTGGCTCAGAGTCCCTGGGAGGAGCTGAGGGTTCAGGCCGTGAATGCCTTCCAGGATGAGGATTTGACGCGAGGAGATGTGGACTTCTTCGCCGTCTTCCCGTTTCCCGACCTTGAAGTTATAGCGTGGCAAGCGCACCCATTCCCCGCGCAGCAGACGTTCCAGATGGTCTGCAAGCAGTTCCAGCTCCAGTGCTTCCAGCTTTTCAAAATCCGGCTGGCCGTTTTCGTCCAAGGGGGTCTTTTCGCGGTCAACGAAATAGTTATCCAGTTCCAATGGAAACGGCTCCAGGCCGAGCGCCAACAGCTGCACGGCCAGGCGGCGTGAAAAGGTGGTCTTGCCTGAAGAGGAGGGGCCGGCGATGAGCACGATGCGCTGGCCACTTTCGGCGATCTGACGGGCGATCTCGGCAATGTGTTGCTCGTGAAGCGCCTCCGAGACCAGGATGATCTCGTCGATCCGTCCCTGGGCAATGGTCTCGTTCAGGGCGCCAACGCTTTCGATTCCCAAGCGTGCCAGCCAATCCCCGTATTGCCGAAAGGCGACCAGTAACCTGGATGATTCGGGTAGGGGGAGGAGTTCAGTCGGGCGATGACGGCGCGGATAGCGCAGGACAAAGCCGGCGTCCATTGGTTGCAAATCGAACCAACGCAGGTAGCCGCTAGAAGGGACCATATAGCCGTGGTGGTAGTCCATGCGTTCGCCGAAGCGATAGAGGGTCAGGTAATCTTTGGCACGATGGGCTAGCAAGCGTAGCTTATCCTGGGCGCGGTGCGCCTGGAAGTAGGCTATTGCCTCCGCTAGGGGAAGCTCCAGACGTTCAAAAGGCAAATCTGCGGCGACCAATTCCCGCATGTGCTTTTCCAGTGTGGCAAGCTCCTGGGCAGAAAGCGGTGCTCGTCCGCTCACCTGGCAATAGTAGCCGCCGGAGGTGATGGAATGGTCTATTGTCAGGCAGGCCTGAGGGAAGAGATCGGCGAAGGCCATTTCTAGAAGGAACGTCAGAGAGCGGCGGTAAATCCGTGCCCCATCCGCATCTGCCATGGTGACCGGGCGAACCTGCGATTCAATCTCGATTGGATGGGTGAGTTCGCGCAGTTCCTGGTTGACAATTGCGGCTACAATCGGCGCGCCGAAATCTTCCGCTACAGGGCGAAGGAAATCCATCAGCCGCGTGCCACGTGGGGCGCAAAGGGTACGTCCATCCGGAAGGTGGATTTCGACTTCAGAACGTGGAGGGGCGAAACGAACGGGTGAGGAGTTCATGGTAATTGTTAGGGTGCGACGCATGAGGCGAGAAGAGTTTGGCGCAGGCAAGCTAACTGCAGCGGCTGTTGCCAATCGCATTGAGGGAGACCCTACTGCAAAAAGGTCATTTTACTGCTGAGAGCGCGCGGAGAGTTGTCAATGAAGATCTCTGCCTTTGCTGCGATCAGTTTTTGCAGTGGACTCATGGGTGGCAATCCTCAAGGGCATCGGCCCTTTCAAAATTGTAAACAAAGAAACGTTTGGAGGGGTGGTTTGTGTGGTATGATGAACAAGAGGAGGTGTTATGGCAGTGAAAATCCTGATCATAGACGATGATAAGATGAGCGTTGAGCTCTTTTCGCTTCTTCTGGCATCGCGTGGCTACGAGGTTTTGAGGGCTTTTGGAGGGACAGAGGGCCTGAAGAAGATCGAAGAGGAAAAACCTGACCTGGTCTTGCTGGATTTGATGATGCCGGAAATGGATGGCTGGCAGGTTTGTCAGGAAGTGCGTAAGTTCAGTCAGGTGCCGATCATCGTCATCTCGGCTTTGGATCATCCGGCGATGATCGCCAGGGCGCTGGATGCAGGGGCGGATGACTATCTGGTCAAGCCGGTGCCCAGCGGAGTGCTGCTTGCACGTATCGCCCGATTACTCTGGCGCACCGGACCGCTTGATGCTCACGCCGTAGCCGCCGTGGCGAAGGAGTAAGATGCGGACCTGCGCTACTTGCAATACCTTGACTTCTGATTCTACTACTTACTGCCTAACCTGTGGGGGTGATCTGAACAAATTTTCGCTCACTGCGGTGGCGTTGAAAAGCTTCCGAGCCAATCCAGGCGTGAGTGCAGGGCGCATTACCGTTGCCGCCGATGCTTGTTCGTATTGTGCCGAACAGTTGGGCACGTATCCAAAAGAGCAGGTGCCGCCGCTACCGCACTCTGGGTGTTCTCACCCTCAAGTATGAGCCAATCCTGGGTCAGCTTTTCCCCTAAATTATCCTGTGCCGAATTGACGATCGCCGGCATCGCCTAGGCCGGGCACAATATACCCGCGCTCATTCAGATGATCGTCTATGGCCGCGAGGTAAATTGGCACTTCCGGGTGATGGGTTTGCATTGCCTGGATGCCTTCGGGTGCGCCGATTAGCCCGACGAACTTGATGCGCGTCACGCCCCATCGTTTGAGGATATCCACCGTAGCGACGGCAGAACCGCCGGTAGCCAGCATCGGGTCTAGGATTAGACACACCGAAACGCGCCGCTCCAGCGGCAACTTGTTGTAGTACTCCACCGGCTTGAGCGTGCGTTCATCCCGATATAGCCCGATATGCCAAACTTCAGCGGTCGGCAGAAGCTCCCAAACACCCTCTACCATTCCCAAACCGGCCCGCAGAATTGGCACCAATCCAACTTTTTCTACCAGTTCATAACCGGTGGTAGTTGCCAGCGGGGTTTCGACCGGGCGCGGCTGTAGTTTCAGGTCAGCAGTGGCTTCATAGGTCAGCAGTGCAGCAATTTCCCGCACCAATTGGCGAAATTTTTCCGGATCTGTGTTTTTATCGCGCAGACGTGTTAACTTATGAGCCACTAGGGGATGGGTTGAGACATGGATGTTGGACATCGCTTTCCTCGCTTCTGGGGCAACTCTGGAAGCTTCCGAGTGTGCTCATCTGGCTATTTCATTCTCTGAATCACCGCCTCGCGCTCTGGCCCGACCGAGATCCAATTCACCGGCACGCCAACAAGCGCCTCGATCCGTTCCACATAGCGACGGGCATTCTCTGGGAGGTCACGGTAGTCTCGAATCTGGCCAATCTCCACCTGCCAGCCTGGAAGCTCTTCATAGATCGGCTCTACTTCGGCTAGCTGATAGGCATCCAGATCATAGTAATGTACTTCTTGCCGGCGGTAACGGTAACCTACACAGACCTTGATCTGCTCGAAGGCGCTTAGGACGTCCAGCTTGGTCAGGAACAAGCGATCCACGCCGGCAAGCTGAACGGCGAAACGCACGATCTCGGCATCGAACCAGCCGGCACGACGTCTGCGGCCGGTTGTGGCGGCCACTTCGCCCAGCACCTGTAATGCATACGGGTCATCGTGGATTTCGGTGGGCATGGGGCCACCGCCCACGCGGGTTGTATAGGCCTTGGTCACGCCGATGATTTGGGTGATGGTGCGTGGCGGAATGCCCAATCCATGCGTGGCTGCAGAAGCGAGAGTGGTCGAAGCAGTGACAAATGGATAGGTGCCCCAATCGGTATCCAGCAAGCTTCCCATGGCCTGTTCTAGCAGGAAACGTTTCCCCTCCCGCAGTCCTTGTTGGATAATGGGGAAAAGCTCGATGATGTAAGGGCGTATCTTCTCGTAGTAGCCGTAGTACTCTTCAAAGAGAGAGTGGAGGGAAAGAGGTTCGCCGCCTAGAGCACGGATGATGCGGTTTTTTAGTTCGAGTTGCAAAGCCAGCTTCTCGCGCAGGTGTTGAGGATCGCGGAAATCGCTCCAGCGAATGCCGTTATAGCTGATCTTATCGGCGAAGGCCGGGCCAATGCCGCGCCGGGTGGTGCCGGTGGCGGCGGCGCCTTTGGCCTCTTCGTAGAGTCCATCGAGTATCTTGTGGTAAGGGAAGATGACATGAGCACGCGGGGAAATGAAAAGGCGGCCTTCGAGAGGTATTCCAGCCTGCTGTAAGGCTTCCATTTCCTCCAGCAGCACTTTTGGATCCATGACCATCCCGCCTCCCATCAAGCATTTCGTGTGGGGATGAAAGACGCCTGACGGAATCAGATGGATCCTGAAGGTGCCAAATTGATTGACTACGGTATGGCCGGCGTTGTTGCCCCCATTGAAGCGTGCCACGAAATCATATTCGGCGGCGAAGACATCCATCGCCTTTCCCTTGCCCTCATCCCCCCATTGGGTTCCAGAAATGACCGTAACGCTCATTTTTCCTCTACTTCTTCTTGGGTGTTAGAATTGAAATGCATCTCACGCAAGGATTCCTGTTCTGAAAAGCCGGAAAGTACAATCAGCGCATTGGCAACCGTATTGCCGGGATTGCGCCAGCGATGGAGCAAATGAGCCGCGAAGAGCAGGCTATCTCCCGCTTCCAGAAGGTAATAATTGTGTTCCACCATGTACTCAATTTGCCCGCGCAGGCAGAAGACAAACTCATGGCCGCTGTGGCTCATCTGGAAAAGTCCGCTTGAGGCGCCGCTTTCCAGGGTGATCAGGAATGGTTCAACCCGGCCGATAAACTCCTCACCGCCCAGGCCTTCCCACAAACCACGCATAAAAGGCACGCGCCGGCGTGCATCGTGTTTGATAAAGACAACGGGCTGACGTCGCGACTCTGTATGAAAAAAAGCTGTGATGGAAACACCGAGTGCATCTGCCAGTTTATAGAGTGTGCTCACCGAAGGAGAAACGCGCCCACGCTCAATCATGCTCAGCGCGTTTGCTGAAAGGCCGCTCTTGGCTGCCAGAAGACGCAGGGACATTCCCTTCTCCTGACGTAGCCGCTTCAATACTTCACCTACATCTATAGAAATCGCTTCTCTCATCTCCACCGCCTTTTCAAGGATTGATATGCGGCGCTTGCCAAGCCGGGGATTTATGTACGTGCACCACTTTCCATGCGCTGTCCCGTTTAAGCATCACCCGACTTTCATTATGCGCTGCGACGCGCACCCCCTCACGAGTTGCCGTGCTGATGAGCAAGGTGTAACTGGCTATTGCCGTATCTCCATAGCGTTGAATGCGCAGGTTGGCCAGGTCAAAACGAGTTTGGGCGTGATCCTCGCCTTCTGCACCGAACACGGTTCCGCGGGCTGCATTTGCTTGCATCATGAATTCGTGGAACGGCAATCCCTCAATACGATGAGGCGTCACCCACCATTCGTAGAGCGTCAAATCTTCGGAAGTGGTGGCGCGATAGGTGACAATGTCATTTTCCTGAATGGCCTTTAGATGACGCAGAAGGAAGTCAAGTACCTCTTGGTCCATGAAACGCCTCCTTTACCTTCAGTCAATGTGTATTTTACCCTAAGTCATCCAAGAATGACGGAGTCGGATATAATAACTCCAACCCGGATTCCTATGTCACCACGATGGTTTTTTGCCCTCTTTCTCATCTCTGGCCTTGTCGGCTGTGCGCTTTCTTCCCGCACCCCTACCCCTTTTCCTATTCCTACCCCTACGCCGGTAATCCTACCTGGGACCCCAACGCCAACCCAAGATATAAGCGGGATAGGATCTACCGATGGGATTGTCTTTCTGGCCGCTGTGCTTACCTCGTTGATCCTGCTCACTGCCCTGGTGCGGCATCAAGTATGGGTAGAGAAGAAAGAAGAGGATTCTCAGGAGAATCTATCGCCGTAACTTTGTTCTCGCGCTGGGGATCGGCTTGGTTGCGATTTCGGATGCGTTTCGCCTACCCTTGCCAATCTAGTTAACTTATGCTATTTTTACTGCCATGAGCGAGCCCAAGACGATATTGATTGTAGAGGATGAGCTGGACGCGGCGGAAATGCTTGCCGAGATGATGCGCGTCAGTGGTTATCGGGTGCTGAAAGCCTATAGTAGCGGCCCGGCCCTAATGTTGTTGTCCGTTGAGGTCCCTGATTTGGTGTTGTTAGATATTATGATGCCGGATATTTCTGGCTTGGAGGTGCTACGCTATATACGCCGCGAGCCACGTCTTCAGCATATTCCCGTCATTATCCTCTCGGCCAAGAACTTGCCTTCCGATATCAAAGCAGGCCTGGACGCCGGGGCTACGCTCTATCTGACCAAGCCTATCGGTTACCAGGAATTGAAGTCCGCCATTGAAAAGGTGCTGACTACAGGTGGGTGACATAGGATGGAACCGTTGCGCCTTTTCATCGCCATTGAAATTCCCGTTTCTCTGTTGGAACAAATTGACAAAGCTGTCGAGCCTTTGCGCCGCTCCATCCCGCAGGAACTCATTCGTTGGGTGCCCTATCATAATATCCATCTCACGCTCAAATTCTTGGGAGATGTCTCCCCGTCGAATGTCGAATTTCTCTGCCGGGCGATTTCTCAGGAAGCGGCCCGTCATTCTCCTTTTGACGTTACCATTGAAGGCTGGGGTGTTTTCCCGGATATAAAACGGCCGCGCGTGCTTTGGATTGGCATCCAGGCGCCCCCTCGCCTGTTCCAACTCCAGCGAGGCATTGATAGTGCCACGCAACGCCTGGGATATGCCGCGGAAGAACGAGAATTCACTCCCCACCTGACCATCGGCAGGGTACGTTCCCAAGTCAATCCAGATGAAATCGCCAAGATACGCTCGGCCCTGCAACGATTTTCGTTCGATCTGAAGAGCACTTTTGCGGTTACGGCGGTGCATCTTATCAAAAGCGATCTTCAGCCCGAAGGGGCACGCTATACGCGCCTTTTCACTGCTTCACTCACTTCTAAGGAGGTGACCTCTGAACTCACTTGATCTTGCTCGCACTATCGTTGATTCCCTTGAGGAAAAGAAGGGAGAAGATATTTTGCTCCTCGACTTACGAGGCGTTGCATCTTTCACGGATTATTTTGTAATTTGCACCGGCACCAGCGATCGTATGCTGGATGCGCTGGCCGAAGCGGTTGACGAGAAAGTGCGTCAACGTTATCAGCGTCATGGACACTTGGAGGGGATTGCCAGCGCTGGTTGGTTGTTGCTTGATTACGGCGATGTCATCGTCCACCTTTTCTCCCCAGACCAGCGGCGTTACTATCAGCTTGAATCCCTTTGGAGCGAGGGGAAAGTGCTCCTACGCTTGCAATGAGGGGCGACATGCATTTTGAAACCCTGGCTATTCACGCTGGACAGGAACCTGACCCCCAAACCGGCGCCATCATGACACCGATCTATCAAACCTCCACCTATGCCCAAGATGGAGTTGGCCGGCCGCGCCAGGGATACGAGTATTCTCGCACGCGTAACCCAACACGTCTGGCTCTGGAGCGTGCCTTAGCCGCTCTGGAAGGCGCCCCCTATGCGCTGGCTTTCGCTTCCGGCATGGCCGCCATTGATGCGGTGTTGCGCCTGTTTCAAAGCGGGGATCAGGTGATTGTCGGTGATGATGTCTATGGCGGCACCTTTCGCCTTTTTGACAAGGTTTTGCGCCAGTTCGGCTTGCGATTCACTTTTGTTGATACAACCGATCCCGAGCAGGTAGCGGCCGCGCTCACCCCGAGCACGCGCCTGATCTGGTTGGAAACCCCATCCAACCCCTTTTTGCGCGTGAGCGATATAGGCGCTATCGCCGAGCTTATCCGGGAGTATCCCGGCCGTCCACTCCTGGCTGTGGACAATACCTTTGCCACTCCCTATTTGCAGCGCCCTCTTGAGCTGGGTGCTGACCTGGTCGTGCATTCAACCACAAAATATCTGGGAGGGCACTCCGATGTGATTGGCGGGGCGATTGTGGTCAAGGAGGCGGAACTTTACCAGCGTCTGGCTTTTCTTCAGAATGCCGTCGGTGCGGTGCCTGGCCCCATGGATTGTTTCCTGGTTTTGCGTGGTATTAAGACGCTCCCCTTGCGTATGGAACGCCATGCCGAAAACGCATCTCGAATTGCAGATTATTTGGCCTCCCATCCTCGTGTGGAGCGCGTCTTTTACCCCTTTCATCCCTCACACCCTCAACAGGCTATTGCCAGGAGGCAGATGCGCAAGGGGGGTGGGATGATCTCGTTTTTGGTCAAAGGAGGCAGGGAGGCTGCGGTTCGCCTCGCAGAGCGCACGCGCCTGTTTACGCTGGCAGAATCGTTGGGAGGGGTGGAGTCGTTGATCGAGGTCCCAGCCGCGATGACCCACCTTTCGACGCAAGGCTCGCCTCTCGAAGTGCCTCCCCATCTTGTGCGGCTTTCGGTGGGAGTTGAACACGTTGATGATCTATTGGCCGATTTGGAGCAAGCCCTCAATTTCTAAAAGGCAATTTCTTCCCGACCGGTTAGCTTGTCCATCATGCGGGAAATGACCACGTCCAGGTGCTGTGGCTGATGCACAAAGTCTAGATCGTCGCTGCGGATGGTCAGGAGCGGGCAAAGATCGAAATGCGCTAACCAATCTTCGTAGAGGGAATCCAGCAAAGCGAGATATTCGGGCGTGATGCCTGTCTCAATGTTCCGTGCCCGGCGGCGGATCCGTTCCATTAACATGGGAACAGGGGCTTTCAGATAGATTAGCAAGCGCGGAGGGGGCAAGGTTTCTACTACCCGGTCAAACAGACGGCGATAGGTTAAATAATCGCGTTCCGAGAGGTTGCCTAGGTAGTGGAGGGCACGAGCGAAGATGAAAGCGTCTTCGTAAATACTCCGATCGAGGATCGCCGAGCGCGGATCGCGCACTGCCGCCAAGTACTGTTCTGTGCGATGGCCCAGGAAGAAAATCTGGAGGTGAAAGGACCAAGCACGCATATCTGCGTAGAAATCGGCCAGGTAGGGATTATCGGCCACCGAT
>JBKBPX010000073.1:0-11481 GCA_046292855.1 Anaerolineales bacterium | reverse complement strand
CTCCTCACCTTCGAACAGGCGCTGCCAGCGGCGCTCGCCTGTGGAGACGGCCACACCCCACAGCTCATAGCGCGTGCTGCCGCGGGTGCGCTCCGCAAGAACGATGAGCGTGCCGCCGCTTTCGGCCACCGGGGCAAGTTCGTAGTTCGGGTCATCGATGAGGATGCGCCGCACTTCATCGGCCTCTTTTTCGATTTTTGAGACCTGCTCGGCAATATCTGGGTTCGGATCACGCATGTATTTGCGCAGTAACTCCAAGCCTTGCACCGCATAGTCCGCTTGTTGCAGGAGTAGCTCAAGGAAACGATTTTGATTCTTGCGGCGTCGAAAAAACTTCATTCAAGCCTCCACAATAGGCTTCCGGGGGCGTGGATTTCGGAATGTGCATATTTTACCAGGCTCCGCGCGGATACCGGCCAGCAACTGTGGACAACCTTCTCATTGGAAACAAGGTGATCAGGAGACCCCCTAAGTTCTTTGTCGGGGAAAGGGCTGTGATCAAGCGACCCAGGTCTGGAGCTGCCATTTTGCATTTGACTTCTTTTCCGTCCCATGATACAATTTGTGTCGTTCAGGGCGCGTAGCTCAACCGGCAGAGCAGTGGCCTTTTAAGCCAAGGGTTGGGAGTTCGAGTCTCCCCGCGCTCATTTTGAGGGGAAAGCCAGAATCCTATGCCCGCTCCTACCCTCCGTTTGCTAGAAGCCGATACCTGGAAAGATTACGAGTTGCTCGATAGCGGCAACGGCTGGAAGCTGGAGCGTTTTGGCAAATTCCTTTTCGTTCGTCCGGAAGCCCAGGCTATCTGGAAACCCGCCCTCGCCGAGAAAGAGTGGCAGCGTGCTCAGGGACGTTTTGAGCCTTCTGCTGAAGAAAGTGGGGGGCATTGGATTTTTAAGCAGAATGTGCCTGCGCGCTGGGAGCTTTCTTATACCCTCCCGGCTTTGTCCCAGGCCTCGTCCCCTTCGCTGCGTTTCTGGGTGATGTGCACAGCTGGGCGTCACCTTGGTCTCTTCCCCGAATTGGCCTCCCACTGGGATTGGCTTTATCGTCTGATTGCCTCGGCGCGCTCCAAAAATGAAAAGCCGCTGCGCGTGCTCAACCTTTTTGGTTACACCGGCCTGGCCAGCTTGGCCGCCGCAGCAGCCGGCGCTCATGTGACCCATGTGGATGCCTCGCGCAAGGCTGTGCAATGGGCGCGGGAAAACGCGCAACTTTCCAGCTTGGAGAAACATCCTATCCGCTGGCTGGTGGATGACGCCCTCAAATTTGTCGCGCGCGAAGTGCGGCGTGGTCAGCAATATGACGGTATCTTGCTCGATCCGCCGAAATTTGGGCGCGGGCCAAAAGGGGAGGTCTGGGAAGTCTATGAATCTCTGCCGCGCCTGTTGGAAATCGTGCGCCAAGTGCTCAGCCCCGAGCCGTTGTTCTTGATCCTGAATATCTATGCTGTGCGTGCCTCGGCGCTCCATGTGGCTCAGGCACTGGCCGAAATACTCCCTCTTTCGGGAGGCCAGCTGGAATATGGTGAATTGCTCACCCGTGAGAGTTATGCCGGGCGCTATCTTTCTCACGCTGTGTATGCACGTTGGGAACGGCAGATTTAGGGTAGGGGCGCAAAGTACAGGCGATTTTCCAAGGCCAGGTAAAGGATGTTGTCACTGCTCAGCGTGAAAGCTGTCCACCGAAGGTCTGGCAGGAAGCGGGAATTTGCCTTCCATATGTTTTGCAATTCCAGTGAACGCGAAGAGAAACGATAAATGGCCTGGTGTTCATCATCCAGGAAGAGCAAGGGCATTCCCGGAAGGGCGCTGGCATTCAGCTGCGTGAAGTGTATCTGCTGGAATTCTGCCAGGCCTTGATGCGCTGGGTAGGGATCACGTAAAGCCGGAGAAGTACAACGAGTTGGCGCGTTTTCCAATCGGCTATTGGTGCAGATAGTCAGAACACCATTGGCGTGCAAGATATAGAGCGTATCCTGGTAGGCTACTAGGTCAATGGCATTTTCAAGCGGCGGCACCTGAGATTGAAAGATAAAACGCGGTGGTCGCTCAAAAGCACTCTGATAACCGGGATATTCCCAAATGGCACGGGAAGGCGCATCCAGCACGTAAAGTGTCTCGCCATCGAGCGCAAAAGCCGTCAGGCGTGACCAGGTGGCATTGGGACGTGGCAAAGGAATGGCGTAAGGTGGACTGTTGGGCGCACAGTAGAGCAGACGACCGGCCGCATCGGTGGCCAGGATTTTCGCCTGATGTAGGTTGAAATCTGGCAATGGCCATAAATCCACAATTGCTCCTACCCTCACCCCCTCGTACTCTCCAGGCCCGCATTGGAAACTCTCATCCAGGCGCAGCGCACGTTCGCCGCTGGCGACGCGGAGCACATGCCCGTTCTGGGCATCCAGCAGGTAGAGATCACCCTGGCTGAAGACCATGCGCGTCACCGGCGCCGGCAGTGGGTAACTGAGCGCCGGCTGAAAATCCAGACGCACAATGCCAAAGAGACGGTCTAATGCCGTTTCGGCCTCCTGGCGGAGTGCCCGAGTTTGCTCCGTATTGCGATGGGCCTCCGCTTTGCTCAAATAAAAAAGCACCCCTTGCCAGGCGTCCCTCTGGGCCACTGCATCTTGAAGAGCGAGCGCTTGAGCGCGCAGGTTCTGTGCTTGGGTCAGGTAGCTCTGGTACTCCGCATCCCGTCCATAGCGCAGATATGTCACGGTAGCAGCGGTCACCACAAGGAGCGGGATGGCAATGGCCAGGAACAGAAGGAGCCATTGAGTGCCGAGATCTCCCTGGGGCAGGAGGCGCGCCGCGAAGCGCGCTATGCCTTCCAGCCATTGTTGACGTCTCTGGCGATAGGCTTCGAGCAGGGAAAGGAAAGATCGAACGATGGATTTTAATTTTGGGGATGAGAGAAGCTGCCGGCCGGCCGAGGCTTGTGTGCTCCTCCCAGGCAGGGCCGCTGGGGGAGCTTCCGGCCGTGCGGATTCTTTCTCGACCCGTGGCCGGGCAACCGCTTCCCCGGGCAGCGCTGCAGTCCGAGGCAGGGCATAGGCCGAGGAAACGCCCTCAACCGGCGAGGCGGGGCGCAGGGGTTGCGGGGCAGGAGGGCGGCTTTTCTCGCTCTCCTGAGAGACGGCCTGGGCTAGCGAGGGCGCCGGAGATGGGCTTTCCGAGGTGGCAGGGAGGCTGATCTGCGGTGATGCAGGGGGTTGGGGAGCGGTCATTCCAGCAATGGCGGCGGCTGTCTTTGCAGGATCGCCGAGGTAATGTGCCGGGTACAATGCTTCGGCTGTGGCGGAGCCTGAGATGGGTGGCGAAGCCAAAGGTCCTGCCTGATCCGCAGTGGAAGCGGCTGAAGTGGCAGAAAGCGCGGGGATCGGCAGCCATGTTACGGCGCCGCGCCCGGCTTCGATCCCAATTAATAGAGCATGAACATCCCCTTGCTCCACGATCATCAGGTGGCGATACAGAGCAGGAAGGGATGAAGGGTCGAGCGAGAGATTTTCCCAAGTAGCGGGGAACTTGCCGCAAAGGAGCAAGCGCTGAGCGGCCTGGAGAGCGATCTGAGCGTAGCGCAGGTGGGGTGTTTGCGCGTGACCAAGCCCTTGAGCGGCACCTTCGGGATCGTAGAAATGGCGCAGCGTCTTCTGTTCCCACAGGAGGAGATGAGCCGGGCCGCCTTGCAGGAAGATGATCTGCTCCGGCCGGATAGCGAGCAGAAGCAACAGGCCGAGGTTATAGCGCTTTTGGGAGCGCAAGGCAAAATTGCGTTCCAAGAGTAGCCGGTTCAGACGCAGAGCGGCGGCGCGCAGGGCAGAAGTGGTGCTGCCAGGGGTGGCGTAGTAGGTGGCTTGGATTTCCTGGAGCAGGCGCTGGGTTTCGGCCTCTGCAACCGGGTGGCCTAGGAGAGCAAGGTAGCATAGAAGTTGCTCTTCCATCCGTCCCCGCGCCGCTCTTCGCGGCGGCGAAAAGAGGGCGGCTCCAGGAAGCGCCTTCCCGATCTGACCCTGGGCGCGATAGAGGGGAAGGAGGAGAAAATCAAAAGGCATGGAGAAAAGTATAGCACAAAGTGATGGCGGAAAGTGCGGGAACACGTGAATTTCCGCCTTGCTCTTCGTGGGGGAGTATGCTAAACTCAAAGATATGAGCGACGATGTCCTTTTTGCTCAGGCGATTGAAGCATTGCGTCAGGGAAACAAGGGCCAGGCACGGGAAATACTTACTCGTCTGATTCGGGCTGAGCCGGAAAACGCAACCTACTGGGTATGGTTGAGCGCGGCGGTGGAGAGCGAAAAAGAGCGCCGTTACTGTCTGGAAAAGGCTTATCAACTCGATCCGCAAAATGCGGCTGCGCAACGCGGCCTGCTCCTACTGGGGGTGCGCACATCTACGGAGGATCCTCGTCCGTTTCCTTTGCGACGCCCGCGTGCCTGGGAAAAGCGCTTGCTGGAGGCAGTAGCCGCCGAAGGCGAAAGCAAACCGACCGGCCGTCCCATGCGCCGTCTGCTCGGATGGGTGGCGCTTTTGCTTTTGCTCTGTGGACTCTCTGTGGGCGGCTTTTTCCTTTCCCGCCCGGCCACCCTTTCCTTCCTTCCCACGCGGACACCAGGCCCCTCGCCAACCTATACGCTCACACCCACCTTTGTGAATGCCACAGGGCTTCCTGCTACGCCCACTTTGTCGGGCCCTCCACCCTTGTGGACATTGCTGGATGCCACTTATACACCGACGCCGCTCTATGTGAATACGCCACGCCAACCCCAATCGGCGGATGTCCATAGGGCCGCGATTAACGCCTATAACCGTCAGGATTGGGATGCTTTCATTATCGCAATGAAGCAAATTGCCCAACTGGAACCCCAAGCGGCCGATCCTTATTACTACATCGGCGAAGCTTATCGCTTCCAGGGCAGGTATTCTGATGCCTATCAGGCCTATCAGCGCGCTTTGGAGATTGATTCGCGTTTTGCACCGGCCTATCTCGGGCAGGCGCGCGTCGCACCGATGCTGAATCCGAATACGAATGTAGAGTCCTTATTGAATCAGGCGCTGGAATATGACCCGAACCTGGGCGAAGCCTACCTCGAACGGGCGCGATACTATTTTGGGCAAGGGAAATATGAATTGGCTTTACAGGACCTGAAACAGGCCGAAGAGAAACTGACCGCTTTGCCGTTGGTGTGGCTGCTCCGGGCACAGATTTATTGGAAACAAGGCGAAAAGGAAAAGGCGCTGGCCGCTGCACAGGAAGCACATCAGCGCGATCTGACCCTGCTCCCTGCCTATGCGTTGTTAGGAGAAATCTACGCAGACCAGGCAGAATATGTCCAGGCAGCATCTTTGCTCGAACGTTATTTGACCTATCAACCCAATGATATTCCTGCACTGCTTCTGTTAGGGAAAGTGCAATATCTAGCCGGGAAATATGCCGAGAGCGAGAAAGTCCTCTCGCGTCTGATTGAACTGGCACCGCGCCGTGGAGAAGCCTATCTCTATCGTGGATTGGCACGCCTGGAGATCGAGAAACTCGAAGCCGCTATTGACGATCTCGATCGCGCTGTGCTTTACTTCCCTGAATCCTATGAGGCCCATCTTGGGCTGGCGCGCGCTTTCTTCGTGCAGGAAAAGTATGGTAATGCCTACCAGGAGGCCGAGCGCGCTTACGGGTTTGCTGAGGATATGGCTCAGAAAGCGCAAGCGGTTTACTGGCGAGCGCTCTCTTTGGAGAAACTCGGGCAGATCGAGGTGGCAATACGCGATTGGAATGCGCTTCTGACCACCTATGCTGATGTGATCGGCGAAGCTCAACGCAAAGAGGCGCAGGCACATTTGAACGCCTTGCGCACGCGAACCCCTACCCCAACCCCCAAACCTTCCTCTACCCCAACCCGCACTCCCTCCGTGACCGCCACACCGTAACAGGAGCTAGCTGCCATCAAGCTCATCGCAGATTTGCAGGGGCGTTTGTAAAACAGGGCAAATCACGAATTTGTAAGGCTTTCGAGGGATTGGCTCAGTATAATTTATAGGACAATTCTTAGGAGTTGTCCTTTAGCGGCACAAAAGGAGGTGTTGTATGCATCGCGTTTTGCTCTTTTTCTTTGCCCTTTTCGCTTTTGCTTGTGGTCCAATCCTGCCGAGGCAGATAAGCTCTCCTTTCCCGATCTCGACGGTGACGGCCACACCGACGACCTTATCCTCGCCGGAGGCCACCATAGTGCCCTCCCCCACCTACACTGTCACACCTTTGCCACTTCCCCCTACGCCCACTCCCAACCATTCGCCTGCTTCGCTAGGGCCGGATTTAGAGCAATTCCCGCAGGGATATAACCCCCTCACGGGGTTGCCAGCAAGCGATGCCGAGGCTTTGGCGCTACCGGCGTTGCTCGTTTCGCTTTCCCATTTTCCACCCAGCGTGCGCCCACAGACCGGGCTTTCCTTTGCGGCTCAGGTCTATGAGATTTACATCACTGAGGGCATGACGCGCTTCTTGGCTGTCTTTTACGGAGATTTCCCCCGCGCTATCCCCAACCTGCCCCAAGCAAGCCGCCAGGAACCTCTCTCACTGCCAGGCTCCCTCTTGGGGAATCGCATTTGGTGGGATGAAAACGGTGATGGCATTCAACAGCCCAGTGAGGCAGGTTTGGGTGGCGTGCGCGTGGATTTGCTGGATGCACAAGGAAACCCAATCGCCGACACCATCACGGATGGGAATGGTTACTATGCGTTCAACCCGCCGGCCGGGGAATATTTTCTCCAGGTCTCTTTGCCGGCAGGAGCACAGGTTTCGCCTCCCGATCGCAGCAGCGATGAAAGCGATAGCGATGCAGATGCGAATGGCAGGATCGGCCCCATCACTTTTCAAGCGACCGATTTGAACTGCGATGTTGGGTTGATCATTCCAAGCAGCCAAAGTCTGCAGGTCACCTTGCCGGGCGCCGATCAGCTGATGAATTTTGAAACCCATGCTGCTACGATGATCAGTGGAGTGCGTTCTGCCCGCGAGGCCTATGTGCCCATCGTCAATGCCTTTCCGAATGGTTGCCTGATCGCGGCGAGCAAATCGAAGGAGGTGAATGTCAATATCTGCCGCAATGTGTATACTAGTGGGAACGTCAACCAGGCTGGGATCACAGTGGAGGCGATGCGTGCCCTGGCGCAGGCAAACCGCGACCCAAACCGTCCGCTCAACTATTCAGGTAATCTCTTCCGCGCCGAATCCCCGGCCGGCGGACAAGAAGCAAGACAGCTCAATGTCTTCTACTCCTGGCTCAACCAGGCACAATGGAGGTACGATGCCGCAGCCGGTGGATATTGGCGCTTCCATGATTACGCCGACCCCCATCGCGTGGGGCAATTCACCCCCGCGCTGGATCGCCTGACCGGACGCCCAGTCCTCTTTGAGAATATCGTCATCCTCTTCGTCGAGCACGTGCCGCGCACCTCGACCATCATTGACCTGAACATGGGCCCCGGCAGCGCCGGAAGAGCGATTGTTTTCCGCGATGGGATGGTCTATACTGATGTGCGCTGGAGCATGGTGAACGAAGAATATGAGCGGAGGACCGGCCTGGCACGTCCCTTGCGATTGCGCTATCCCGATGGCTCGCCCTTCCCGCTGGCGCCGGGGCATACGTGGTTTCATGTTGTAACGCCCGGCTCCGGCCTTGCTCTCACCGGCGATGGCATCTGGAAACTGACCTTCCTAGCTCCAGCCGGAACCCGCTAGCTGGCACCGAACGTTATGCAGGTGAAACTTAAACCGGCCGGCTCAGGCAATCGGCTTGAGCCGGTTTTCCCTGCGCGATGCCGGATGTCTGCCACGCTGCGGACTTGGTGAGGTGACCTAGCTGCCGGCTTTTTCTCTCTCCAGGCGCGGGGCAACTTTTGCCCATTCGTCCTTGAGCGTCACTGTGCGGTTGAAAACCGGGCGTCCGGGCGTGCTATCTGGGTCAAGGCAAAAATAGCCCAAGCGTTCAAACTGGAATTTCTCTCCCACCTGCGCTGTGGCGAGAGAAGGTTCGGCATAGCAGGGATAGAGCACTTCCAGCGAGTTAGGATTGACGTAGTTGGTGAAGTCTTCACCTTCCTCTAGGTCGTCTGGATCCGGCTTAAGGAAGAGGCGGTCATAAAGGCGCACTTCGATGGGGATGGCGTGTGCTGCCGAAACCCAATGAATGGTAGCTTTGACCTTGCGGGCGGCCCCCTCACCGCTGCGTGTGGAGGGGTCATAGGTGCAGTGCACCTCGATCACCTGCCCGTTTTCATCCTTGACCACGTGCGTGCATTTCACGATATAGGCATAGCGCAAGCGCACCTCGTTACCAGGGTAGAGACGGTAGTACTTGGGAAGCGGGGTCTCGCGAAAGTCTTCCTGGTCAATATAAAGCACCTTTGAGAACGGCACCTGGCGCGTGCCCGCGGAAGGGTCTTCTGGGTTATTTAGTGCCTCCACATACTCGACCTGACCTTCGGGATAGTTATCAATGACCAGCTTCAGGGGACGCAAGACCGCCAGGCGTCGGGCCGCGCGCTTATTCAGATCGTCCCGGACACAAGCTTCCAGCAAGCCAATATCCACCACGCTGTTCGCTTTAGAGACGCCGATGCGGGCGATGAAATCACGGATCGCTTCGGGCGTATAGCCGCGTCGCCGCAGGCCGCGCAGGGTGGGCATGCGCGGATCATCCCAACCCTTCACATAGCCTTCCTTGACCAGGCGCAGCAGTTTGCGCTTGCTAAGGACAGTATAGGAAAGGTTCAAGCGGGCGAATTCGATCTGGCGCGGGGCAAAAATGCCCAACTCACGGATGAACCACTCGTAGAGTGGGCGGTGGTCTTCGTACTCGAGCGAGCAGAGCGAATGGGTGATCCCCTCAATGGAATCAGATTGGCCATGTGCCCAATCGTACATGGGATAAATGCACCATTTTGTGCCGGTGCGGTGATGAGGCGGGTCATGGATGATGCGGTACATGACCGGATCGCGCAAATTGATATTGCCGCTGGTCATATCAATTTTGGCACGCAGCACGCGAGAACCAGCGGGGAATTCTCCGTTGCGCATGCGCTCGAAGAGGGCAAGATTCTCCTCCACCGAGCGGTTGCGGTAGGGTGACTCTTTGCCCGGCTCGGTCAAGGTACCGCGATTGCGGCTCAGTTCTTCTGGGCTTTGATCATCTACATAGGCTTTGCCCTTTTTGATCAGCTCCACCGCCCATTCGTAGAGTTGATCGAAGTAATCCGAGGCATAGTACTCCCGATCGCCCCAATCGTATCCCAGCCAGCGAATGTCCTCTTTAATGGCTTCTACGTACTCTGCCTCTTCTTTTGCCGGGTTGGTATCGTCGAATCGTAAGTTACATTCTCCACCAAATTCCTCGGCGATGCCAAAATCAATGCAAATTGCTTTGGCATGGCCGATGTGCAGATAACCGTTTGGCTCAGGGGGGAAGCGCGTACGAACGTAAGTATAGCGACCGCTTTGCAGGTCCTCCATGATTGCCTGACGGATGAAATCCTTTGCTTTCGGGGTTCCTTCTTCGCTCATGAGCAACTCCATTGCCTAGAAGTATCGTCCACCGTCCACGGTCTACCGTCCATTATACCGAACTACTCCCAATGCAATTTTCGGAATACCAGCGCGCCGAAGCCAAGTGGTAGCCAAAAGGTCAAGCCGCGATAGACTAGGGTCAAGAGGACAGCTTGGCTCCAATCCACGTGCAGCGAATTCAGGCTCAGTGCCATGGCTCCTTCCACGAAGCCGACTCCCGAAGGGGTGGGGGAAACGACCAGGAAAAGGTAGCCAATGGCAAAGCCGCCGATCAGGGTGCCGGCGGAAAAGGGCACCGAAAAAGCCAGGAAAGTGCTCATCAGGATTCCGATCAAGATGAATTTCATCAGCAAAGCGAGGGAAAAAGGTAGGAGAAGCCGAGCTGGGCGGGAAAGAGCGTGTAGCCCCTCCTTGATCTCGCTTGCAAAGGTTAGGGCGCGCTCCTCATTTAGGTAGGAGCGGTGCAGAAAAGGCCGCAGAAGGGCATTGATCAGGCGCGCCAACCTCATAAGCCATTTTCCTAGCTGTTCAGAAGAGCGATAACCGAGGTAAAGTAAGCTTCCCAACCCTACTGCAACGCTGAGAAGGATCGCTGCGGCTGTGACCTCGCCCCATTGCAGGTTTTGGCGGCGGATCAGGACGATAAAACCCAGTGCAAGAATGACCAAAAAGGCGGCGTAATCGAGGAACAGGAAGAGCGTCACTGCCACGGTGATCTTTGCAGCCGGTTGGCGGTTCCGCCTACCGTGATCGAGCCAGATGGCAACCCAACCGATCCCGACACTGGGTGCGACAATGCTGATAAAATTCGCGGCTGCGGCCACGAGGATAAGGCGTCCGGCCGAATCGTCTAACCCCAGTAGGCGATAGAGGCTCCAGAAAACCATGCCTTCTAGAACGATGAAGCAGCCCTCAAGCAGAACGCCCAGGAGCAAATAGCGTAGATCGCCATGGCGGATGGTCTCCATGAGAGTGCGCAATTCGGAAAAGCTCAAAATCACCAGTGCCGCGGCTAAAAAGAGCAGGAACAAAACCAGTAGTTTGCGCATGAGAGCATTATACCCAATTGTAAATGGTGAGCAGGAAAACTTTTCCTTGTCCGGGGCAGGAAACAAAAAAAACCGGGTTTGCCTCTCGGCAACCCGGCCTAATTTTGCGTTGTCTTGCCCTATGAAAGGGGTACAACGTTCGCGGCTTGCAACCCTTTCGGCCCTTCTTCGATAGAAAATTCGACCTTTTGGTTGGCCTCTAGTTTGCGATAGCCTTCCATCTGGATAGCGCTGAAGTGCACGAACACATCCTCGCCATCCTCACGGCCAATGAAGCCGTATCCCTTGGTAGCGTTGAACCACTTGACGGTTCCAATGTAACGTTTAGACATCTTGCCTTTCTCCTGCGGAAAAAATAAGCCCGGCCTGGTATGTACCGGGCACGTGCATAAGATTATCACTGTTGAGGCAACCTGTCAAGGAGTGACTTCAGCCAGCAATTCTAAATTTAGCCATTTTGCCTACTGTTCCTTCCCACTTTCGCCTCAAAAATTGCCTATAATGGACGTCTTTTTCCCACAATCCTGGCGAAAAAGCCGTTTCCATGGGCGCTTTCTCCCACTCTTGCCTTCAAATTTAGAACTGCTGGACTTCAGCTAATTTGTTTGACAATTTTGTCACATAGGAATATAATACGCTCTTGGCTTGTTCCAAGGCATTCAAGCGGTGCCGTTTTGAGGTGCCGGAGATACCCGATGAGAAGGAGAAAAAACAATGGAAGTACTCGAAGTTCCCGATCTCGCTCCAAAAATGAAATTATCAGGTACAGTGATCAAAACCTCGCTGGCAGGAGCAATCGTAGATATTGGACAACCACTGCCAGGAGTTATTCATATTTCACAATTACGCAAGGAACCAGCGGTAAATCGCGTGGTAT
>JBKBPX010000072.1:0-11542 GCA_046292855.1 Anaerolineales bacterium | reverse complement strand
ATCAAGTTCAATAATGCCAAAAGATAAATGGACAGAGCATTAGCCTATGTTTCCCCCTCTGGATGAAATCCCCCCTTCTGCGATAGTTAGGAATGCTAACAAACATGCCGTGCTGGACCTGATCCGTTTCCGCAGCGGAGGGATTTCGCGCGTGGAGATGGCGCAAGGGCTGGGAATGACGCGCGCTGCTATCAGCATGATTGTGAATGATCTGCTCTCCATCGGAATCGTGCGCGAAGCGGAGCAACGTTCGCTGCGCAATGGGGGCCGCCCGGCACGTATCCTGGAGATCAATCCCGAATACGGGAAGGTCATCGGCATCGATTTGGGCGCTTCCCACGTGACTTTGCTAATCGCGAATGCCGCAGCCCATGCGCTGTATGAGCGGGAAGAGGCCCTCGACATCACCGCCGGCCCCGTGGTCGTTTTGGAACAGGTCAATTCTCTCATTCAGACCAGCTTGAAAGAATGCGGAATCTCTTGGGATACTATCCTAGCTGTTGGCGTGGGAGTCCCAGGGCCGATTGATGCCCATTCTGGCAGCGTGATTTCGCCTCCGATTATGCCGGGTTGGCACGGCTATCCCATTCGCGCCACATTGGAAGAGCGCTGGAAGCGTCCGGTCTCCCTGAATAACGATGCAGAATTAGGCGCCGTCGGCGAATGGGCATTCGGTGCCGGGCGCGGCGAGCGCTTCCTTGCCTATATCAAAGTGGGCACAGGAGTCGGAGCCGGCCTGCTCCTGGATGGGAAAATCTATCGGGGAGCAACAGGTTCAGCCGGAGAAATCGGCCATATTACGATTGATGAAAATGGCCCCGAGTGCACCTGCGGCAACTATGGTTGTGTGGAGGCCTATGCCGGCGGACGGGCAATCGCTCGCATTGCTCGCGAAGCCGTACAAAAGGGAATGCGCACGCAGCTTGCCTCCTTGCCTTTGGAAAAGATCACCGCGCTGGAAGTGGCCAATGCCGCCCGGCGCGGTGATTTCCTTGCTCAACAGATCATCGCCCGGGCCGGAGAACACCTGGGCATCGCTATCGCCGGCGTGGTCAACCTGTTTAATCCCACCACCATCATCATCGGCGGCGGTGTAGCCCAAATTGGAGACTTGTACCTGGACCCGCTGCGTAAGACGGTGCAGAAGCGCAGCCTGCCGGCCTCGGCGCGTGCCGTGCGCATTACCACCGCTTTGTTGGGAAGGCGTTCTTCTGCCCTAGGTGCAGTGGTCCAGGCTATTTCGCTTGCTTTACATCAGGTCATTCAAAAAGAGAAAACCGCCGAAGTAGAAATGGCTTGAAACCATCTGTTCGGCGACAGAATGTCCGTGCCTTGCGCAGGCGTTGCGGTTCGTTTGTGAATCGATTCCATCCCTTAAAATTCTCTCTTACAAGGAGGAAAGATGGCAAGTGTTACTTTTGATCACGTCACAAAGCGTTTTAGCTCCGTCACCGCAGTGGATGACCTGAGTTTACACGTAGATGATAGGGAGTTCCTGGTCCTGGTGGGGCCTTCAGGATGTGGCAAGACTACGGCATTGCGCCTTTTGGCCGGCTTGGAAGAGATAACGGAAGGCCGCATCTTCATCGGTGATCGCCTGGTAAACGATGTGCCGCCGAAGGACCGCGATATTGCCATGGTGTTCCAATCCTATGCGCTCTATCCGCACATGAGCGTATTTGATAATATGGCCTTCGGCCTGAAGTTGCGCAAGGTGCCCAAGAGCGAGATCAAGCGACGAGTAGAGGCCGCAGCAGAAATTCTCGGCATCACATCCCTGCTCGATCGGAAACCGCGTCAGCTTTCCGGCGGCCAACGTCAGCGTGTGGCGGTGGGGCGTGCCATCGTGCGTGAGCCGAAGGTCTTCCTCTTTGACGAACCGCTCTCAAACCTGGATGCCAAGCTCCGTGTGCAAACGCGCGCCGAGATCACCAAATTGCACCAACGCCTGCAAACGACTTTCATCTACGTGACCCACGATCAAGTCGAGGCGATGACAATGGCAACGCGCATCGCGGTCATGAACAACGGCAAGTTGCAGCAAGTAGATACCCCGCAGAACTTATACGATCGTCCAAACAATCTGTTTGTGGCCGGTTTCATCGGCTCGCCGGCGATGAATTTCTTCCCTGCGCGTCTGCGTCGGGATGGGGGACACATTTACGTGGACACCGGCAGCTTTGCGGTGCCCATCCCAGATGAGTATGCTCCCATTTATGCCAATCATCTCGATAAACCGATCATCTTCGGCATTCGTCCAGAGCACATCCACGACGTGAACTTTGCCCCTCCGCTTCAGCATCCGCAACGCGTTCAAGCGCGCGTGGATGTGACGGAGTTAATGGGGAGCGAAACTTACGTGTACCTAGTCAGCGGGAACCATACTTTCATCGCCCGCGTCGATCCGCGCGCCAAGATGCACATTGGCAACACCGTCGAGGTGTTCTTCGACATGGAAAAATTCCATATTTTCGACGCTGAGACACAACAGGCTATCCGATAAAGGAGGTGATGCCAAAAAGGATAAAGACACACCCTAAATCACTCTGATACATGCTAGAGCCGGCCGGCAACCTTTTGCCCTTCCAGGGGCCGGCACAGATCGTCCTGCCCGATCTCGGCACTTCGACCGTCCTTCTGGAAGTCAATGATCCGCAACATGATGATCACGGTCCCGGCAGCTACACATATCCCACCGATTCCGTGTTCAAAGCCCAGGTTTTCGATCTCAAAACCTTCAGCCTTGCCTACGATGATAAAAACCTGATCTTCAAATTCACTTTCTACGGTCCCATTCCCAATCCCTGGGGATCGCCGAACAATCTCGCCTTGCAAACCTTGGACGTCTACGTGGATAAAGACCCCGGTGCCGGCACAGGAGCACGATTGCTCCTGCCGGGGCGCAACGCTGCCTTAGAAACAGGCAACGGATGGGAATATGCTATTTGGGCTGAAGGTTGGACGCCCCAAATCGTCGCCCCCGATCCGCAAAGCGGAGCGCCAAAGCAGGTAACGGGTGTGTCCTTCAAGATCATCGTTGACCCGGCCGCTCATACCGTCACCCTGCGCGTACCGCGCCAAGTCTTCGGCGAAGGTGACCCGAGCCAATGGGGTTATGTGGCAGCCGTACTTAGCCAGGAAGGCTTCCCCTCCACCGGCGTCTGGCGAGTGCGTGATGTCAACCCATCTGCTGCGCAGTGGCGCTTTGGCGGCGGCCCAGATGACACCAATCACACACGCATCATTGACCTGGCTTGGGATGGTACGCCTTCGCAAGAAGAATTGCTTGCGCGGTATCCCGCCAGCACAGCGGAGATAGCCTCGCTTGGCCCGGATGATTTTGCCCAGATTCCACTTTTGCGGGTAAAATAGGCACGTATCCCCCTTTATCCTCATTCTTTAAGATGACAGTCACTCCCCGGTGACTGTCATCTTTTCGAGGCCCCTATGACAGAAATTCACACCCCTGAATGGGTCAAAGACGCTATCTTCTACCAGATTTTCCCCGATCGCTTCGCCCGTAGCGAGCGGGTAGATCGCCATGGCCTGCACTTTGAACCTTGGGATAGCCCGCCCACCCTCTATGGATTCAAGGGCGGCGATCTCTATGGCATCGCCGAACACCTAGACTACCTCCAGGATTTGGGAATCACAGCGATCTACCTCAACCCGATTTTTGCTTCTGCTTCCAATCACCGCTATCATACCTACGACTACTATCACGTAGATCCGCTCCTAGGCGGGAATCAGGCCTTGCGCTATCTTCTGGACGAAGCTCACCGACGCTGCATTCGTATCATCCTGGATGGCGTCTTCAACCATGCCTCGCGCGGCTTCTGGCAGTTTCATCACGTTCTGGAGAACGGTGATGGCTCGCCTTACGTAGATTGGTTCTATTTCGACCCGCAACGCCTGCAACGCAAGAAGCCCTGGGGTGCCTATCCCCATCCAGAAGAGGAACGGGCGCTCCATCGCGGAGAGGACAGCCTGACTGCCATCGGCTACCGAGCTTGGTGGAACTTGCCGGCCCTGCCCAAGTTCAATATCAACACCCCGGCTGTGCGCGAGTTCCTTTTTGGCGTCGCCGAGCACTGGTTGCGCTTCGGCATTGATGGCTGGCGGTTAGATGTGCCCGCCGAAATTGACGATGATTCCTTCTGGCAGGAATTCCGCCGGCGTGTGAAAGCCATCAACCCCGATGCCTATATCGTGGGCGAAATCTGGGAGCGCGCCGATCGCTGGCTGCGCGGCGATCAATTCGACGCCGTGATGAATTATCCTATCGGCGAGGCGTGCATCTCCTTCTTCGGTCGCACCAGCCTGAACATGAGCGAAATTCGCAAGGCTGGTTACGGCCCACGCATCCATCCAATAGATGGTCACGAATTTGCCCGCCGCCTGCAGGAAATCGTCACCTGGTACCCTCCCGAAATCGTTTATGCTCAGCTCAATCTCTTCGATAGTCACGATACCCCTCGCTTCCTTACAGCCGTTGGAGGCGATCGCGACGCTCTAAAGCTCGCCTGGCTCACCCTCTTCACCTACCCCGGCGCTCCTTGTATCTACTATGGGGATGAGATCGGCCTGGAAGGCGGACATGACCCGGATTGCCGCCGTTCTTTCCCCTGGGAGCGCCAGCGATGGGATCAGGAACTTCTCTCCTTTGCTAAAACCTGCATTGCCATGCGCAAAATCCACCCGGCATTGCGGCATGGGAAATTCCGGGTGCTCCATGCAGATACGGAAAGCATAGTCTTTGCGCGATGGAACGGAGAGGAAACCTGGCTGGTAGCACTTAACGCGGCCAACCAAGCCAACCGTATTAGGATTTCACTAAATGGACTTTCTCTCTCTCCCGGTCTCCTGACCCTCATCTTTGGCGAAGGCCGCGCCGAAGTCCATCCCGATCACACCTGTGAGCTATACCTGCTACCTCGTCAGGGCATGGTATGCGGCAGGGGCTAGGCGCTCCGCCTCCCTCCCCACCATCCCTATGGTATAATCACCAACTGCATTCCTGCACTCATTCTACGATTATGAGGTGTCCTGATGCCAAAACGAACTTATCAACCCAAAATTCGCCGACGAGCCCGTGTACACGGATTCCGTGCCCGCATGGCCACTGCCGATGGGCGCAAAGTGCTCAAACGCCGACGACTGAAGGGCCGTCACCGACTGACCGTTCGCTCGAACGAGCATGTTAAGCGCTTACGTTGGTCTTGAGGTGCAGCGACGTTATCGTCTCACCCGCGCTGCGGATTTTCAACGGGTGCGGCAGGAGGGAAAGGCCTATGCTCACCCACTTCTTGTTTTGATCTTTCACCCTCATCCAGAAGCAAGTCTGCGCGTTGGTATCAGCGCCGGGCGGAAATTGGGCAAAGCGGTTAAGCGCAACCGGGCCAAACGTTTGTTGCGCGCTGCGATGCAGACCTTCCTACCCTCCCTTTCTCAAAAAGGGGATATTCTCTTGATCGCTCGTCCGGCTTTGCTCCAGGCATCTTTTTGGGAAATACGCGCCGCCCTAGAATCCCTGTTGCGCCGGGCCCACCTTCTGGAATCTCTTCCACCCTCACCCACAGAGCATCTATGAGCGAAGGGCTACATTCCTTTCACCTCCATACCGATTATCCTAATGAACCTCGCCTGCGCGATTTGCCGCGCACTCCTCGCTATTGGCCTCGCCTGGTCATCCTGGCGCTCATCCGTCTCTACCAGATGACCATCTCTCCCGCTTTAGCTGCCAACACTTGCCGCTTTTATCCGTCTTGTTCCCACTACGGATACCAGGCCATCTACAAGTATGGTGCCCTCAAAGGCTCACTGATGGCCGCCTGGCGCGTCCTGCGTTGCAACCCTTTCAATCCGGGTGGATACGATCCCGTCCCTTAAGGAGACGTTTACGCAATGCCCATCACCCCCTCAAAAGCGAAAATCCTGTTTCTCCTCTTCTTGATGCTCTTCTTCCTTAGTGCTTGTGCTACTCCAAATAGCGCTACCTGGTCTGGCCTTTACGCCACAGAAGAAGTCGCCTATCTTACCACAGGCAGCTACGTCTATGCTGTTGACCTTCAGAGCGGCCAAGAACTTTGGCATTATCCTGAAAAAGCCACAGCCAGCCTGCAATTCTACGCTGCCCCGCTCCTGACTTCTGACGGCCAGCTGATCATCGGCAGCGCCGGCAACGATAGCGCCCTCATCAGCCTGGATGCGAAAAGCGGTAAAGAACGCTGGGCAACTCCTTTTCGCGGCGCCAAAGATCACTGGATCGCCTCGCCTCTCGAATGGCAGGGGGGAGGTACCCTTTACGCCCCGAATGCGGATGGTTACCTCTATGTTCTTGATTCGAACGGCAATCTGACTACTTCCATCGAAATAGACCGACGACTGTGGGCTGCTCCGGTCAGCGACGGCCAGTATCTCTACCTTGCCAGCTTGGATCATTTCCTCTATGCGCTCAACCCCCAAACACGCCAGATCGTCTGGAAAACCAATTTACAAGGCTCGATCCCGTCCCATCCTGCCGTCGTTGAAAAAAGCCTGTTCGTCGGTTCCTTTGCCTCCCGCCTGTATGCTTTTGACCTGCCTGGTGGTCAAAAACGCTGGGAAGCCCCCACCCAAGGCTGGATTTGGGGCACTCCCCTGGCGCATGGCGAAAACGTCTATATTGGCGATCTGGCCGCCCAAATTTATGCCTTCCGCGCCAAGGATGGGCAGCTGCTATGGCAAAAGAGCGCCGATAGCCCCGTCGTTGCCGGGCCGATGGCCTTCGGCGATGCAATCATCTTCGTCAGCGAAAACGGCAGCATCTACGCGTATGATCCCCAGGGCAACCTTCTCTGGCGGCGTCAGATTGAAGGAAAACTTTATACCTCCCCGGCCACCACTTCCAAGCTTCTCCTCATCGCTCCCATGCATGCCAACCCCCCTCTCCTCGCTCTCGATGGACAGGGAAACACCGTCTGGACATTCACCCCAAAATAATCCTTCGCCCATCGCAGCGCCTATCGGCCATCTACTGGGAATGCTCTAAACCCTCATCTAGATAACCACTCCTCTCCCTCACCCCACCCCTATATCCGCCGACCCGCCTCGACAATCTACCTATCCGACTATCAGACTATCCGACCATCAGACTATCAGACTATCTGACCATCAGACTATCAGACTAACTAACAGGGTATACCATGTGGGACCTTCTCATTGTCACCCCTCTCACCAACCTTCTCCTCTGGATTTACGGCCTGAGTGGAAATAGCTTCGGCCTGGCCATCATCCTGTTCACCATCCTCATCCGCCTGGTGACCTGGCCGCTCACCGTCCAGCAACTCAAAGGTGCACAGGCCATGCAGGAGCTACAGAAAGACAAAGAATGGCAGGCCATCCAGAAAAAATATGCCAAGGACCGCGAAAAGCTGGCCCAGGAGCAAATGCGCCTTTATAGAGAACGCGGCATTAACCCCTTCGGCTCCTGTCTTCCCACCCTGATCCAATTCCCCATCCTGATCGGCCTCTATCAAAGCCTGATCCGAGCCTTGGCGAATACCCCCTACGGTCTGCTTGCGCTTGGGCGTAGCATCTATCCCTTCCTCGACGCCGCAGCGCTCATCCCCCTCAACAACCGCTTTCTCTGGATGGATTTGGGACGCCCCGAATCTATCCCGATCACGATAGGTGGCACTTCTTTCGGCCTACCCAGCCTGGCCATCATTGTCGCTCTCACCACCTACTTGCAAAGCAAGCTCACCATGCCCCCCTCCCCGGCCAATCCAGATGACCCCACCGCCGCTCAGGCTGCAGCCATGAGCAAGATGATGAGCATTTACATGCCCCTCCTCCTGGGTTACTTTGCTCTCACCTTCCCATCCGGCCTCTCCGTTTATTTTATCGTCTCCAACATCCTGGGCATTATCCAATATGCCATGATGGGCAAAGTGGACTGGCGCAGCCTGTTGCCGGGAAGTGGACAGAAGAAAAAATAGGAGCCTGATATGGGAAACATGTCGGTTGAAATCTCTGCCCCAACAGTAGAAGAAGCCATTCAACGCGGCCTACAGGAACTGGGTGCTTCACCTGACCAGGTCAAGATTGATGTGTTGGACAGTGGCAGCAAGGGTTTTTTAGGATTTGGAGGACGACAGGTCCGCGTCCGCTTGACGCTTCTTCCCTCCTCTCAGGCATCGCTGCCGGCCGAGGCCACTCCTCCGGCGGATCAGCCTTCGGACGCCGTGGCTGAACTGCCCTTCCCAAGCACCCTCCCCGCCGAAGCCGGCCCTGCCCTTGCCGTGCGCACCCGTGAAGTCCTTGAAGAGATTCTCCGCCTGATGCACATCGCCGGCGCCGAGGTTGCTATCCAGAACGTGACCGAACAGGAAGGTCATCATGTTGTCCAGGTAGATATTCACGGCAAAGACCTAAACATCCTGATTGGGCGCCGCGCCGAAACGCTCCAGGCATTACAATACCTGGTCAGCCTGATCATAGGCAAGGAAATGGAAGCCTGGGTCCATGTGATCATTGACATCGAAGGCTATCGTCAACGCCGTGAACGGCAGCTCCGTCAACTGGCACGACGCATGGCCGAACAAGCCATTCGCACTGGGCGCCGTCAGGTGCTTGAGCCTATGCCTGCTGCCGAGCGACGTATCATCCACCTCGAATTGCGCGATCACCCCGATGTGACCACCCAGAGCATCGGCGAAGAACCTAATCGCAAAGTGACCATCCTCCCCAGGCGGTGATCCCTCCCACCGTCCACCGTCTATCTATGCGCTGGATTTACCTTTCCCCCCATTTGGACGACGCAGTGCTTTCCTGCGGCGGCCTGATCGCCGAGCAGCGCTCGCGAAAACTGGAAGTGGAAGTATGGACGATTTTCGCTGGCCTACCATCCGAGCACGCCGGGGGGCTTCTGGCCGCCTATCTTCATTCCCGTTGGGGTTTTGTAAACGGGCGTCAAGCCATGCAGGAGCGACGCGAGGAGAATGAGCGCGCTTCATCCATGCTGCTGGCAAAACCGAGATATTTCCCCTTCCTGGATTGCATCTACCGCCAGGATGAAGAGGGACATCCCCTATATGACAACATCTTCGCTCCCCCTCATCCTGCCGAAAACGACCTCCCGGCTCGCATTGCCGCCGTTTTGCAAGAGCACCTAGGCGAACACGATGTACTCGTCTCTCCATTGGCAGTAGGTGAACACGTAGATCATGTGCTCGTACGTCAGGCTGCAGAAATGCTTGCGCGCCCTTTGTGGGGATATGCGGAAGTCCCCTATATCTTTCGCTCCCCGCAAGAACTAGAACAGAAAACCCAAAACCTACAAAGCGTGCTCTTCCAGGTCTCCTTTTGGGGCAAAAAAGCCTGGTTCAGCGCCTGTGGAGCCTATCATTCCCAAATTGAGGAGCTTTTTGGCAGCGCAGAGGCCATGCAAAAAGCAATGCAAGAATATGCTGAACGTGAAAACGGCGTCCGTTTGTGGAAAATCAAGTAAACCGGCAAGAGGACGAGGCGGCAAAGCGCGCTAACACCTGCTCTCGGTATCACCTTTTCATGCCCTTCCCTACCCCTTTTATCTTAAACCAAAAGTGCTCTCTACTTCCTGGCCGCCCAATCCTGGTTGGCGTCTCAGGAGGGCCGGATAGCCTCTGCTTGGCGCATTTCCTGAGCGCGCAAGGATATGAGCTAATCATTGCCCATTTCAATCACCGTTTGCGCCCGGAAGCCGAAGAAGATGCCCGTTTTGTCGCCCACATGGCTCAGGAGTGGGGTCTGCCCTATATCCAGAGCGAGGCGGAGGTAGAGGCTTACGCGCGGGAAAAGCGCCTTTCTCTGGAGGCGGCTGCGCGCGAGCTACGTTACCGCTTCCTCTTCTCTGCCGCAGAAGAAGGCGCGGCACAAGCCGTCGCCGTAGGACACACTGCCGATGATCAGATAGAGACGATGCTGCTTCGCCTCCTACGCGGCAGTGGGCTCAAGGGTTTGCTCGGGATGGAATATCGTTCTTACCTCCATGACTTTTCGCCACACATTCCCCTTGTGCGCCCATTGCTTGGTACCTGGCGAAAAGAAATCGAGGCTTATTGTACGCAGCACGGCCTCACCCCGCGCCAGGATGTCAGCAACCGTTCCACCCAGTTCCTGCGCAATCGCATCCGCCTCGAACTTTTGCCCCTCCTGGAAACGTATAATCCGCGCCTGCGCGAGCATCTCTTGCAAATGAGCGAATTGCTACGAGACGAGTATCAGATCATATCAGAGAGCGTCGAAAAGCGCTGGACAGAAGCGCTTCTCGAAAGCAAGGAGGGATACATTGCTCTGGATGAGAGCATACTGCGCACCTTGCCCGTCCACCTGCGTCGCCATCTGATCCGGCGCGGGATCGAAGAACTATTCCACAAGCCACGCGATCTCCCCTACCACCTGCTGGAGAACGCAGCCCGCTTCATTGACAAAGATTCTCTTTCTATCTTCCCCTTAGGTGCTTCTCTCTCTATCCGGCGAGAAGAAGGTCGCATCTACATTTTTCAGCCGGGCACATCCCTGCCCGAACATTGGCCTCAACTGCCCTCACACCCCTTAGAGGTGCCTCTAGGGGGGAAAGTGGAGTTAGGGAATGGTTGGGAATTAAGTGCCCAAGCGGTCGCCTCGTTTGAAGAGGCCTGGTGCGGCGCCGAGCAGAATACCAACCCCTATCAGGCCTGGATGGATATTTCCGATCTCCCCCCACCGCTCATCCTGCGCCCGCCACAGCCGGGAGAACGCTTCGCGCCACTGGGCATGAACGGGCAGAGGGTAAAAATTTCGGACCTTTTCACAAATCTGAAAATCCCAATTCGGGCTCGTCCCCGCTGGCCGCTCCTTTGTGCTGGTAATGAGGTGATCTGGGTGGTCGGTCTGCGTCTCTCTGAACGAGTACGCCTATACCCACAAAGCACGAAAATCCTGTATGTCTCCCTGTATCGGCGATGAGAAATACGGGCGGATGGCTACAAGTGGAAGCACCAAGACGAACGGCATAGAATTTCAGCGTATTATCCGCAATTAAGCATCGAACTTTATGCGGAAGAAGTGAGAATCCTGGGAACGTGAACGTTCCGTCCGTCAGCGGCGCTTGGGTTGGCAGCATCTCAGCATCCGAGACGGATGCATTCCCAGGTACACAAAACGAAAAATAGACGAAGCAATTGTTTGCGTGCGAAAATAGACAGGTCTGCAGAGAAAAAACTAGGTATCTTGCATACGCTTCATCCAACATGGCACAGATTTTGTCTGTAGCCAACCGCCACTCCGCCATGTTCCAGTAGCTGAGCTCGAAACATCAGCAGCGCACAGCTGGCCAATGCGCGCAGGATGTAGCGATGCAGGCTCTTAGGATGGGAGTAACCTGGCAAGACCTGGATAAGGCGGCAAGCGATTCGGGCAACAGTTACACAATGGCTCTCTCGTGTTCCTGCTTGTTGTAATTGCTCAAAGTTTGCAACTGAGCAAAAGCCCTAAATATCGCAAGTAAAGGATCGTGTTTTGGATTATAATTAGTCAAGGA
>JBKBPX010000071.1:0-11873 GCA_046292855.1 Anaerolineales bacterium | reverse complement strand
TCACCGCCACCGGCGCGCCCGTCTGCTGATGGAATGCCTCCAGCGGGGCGAGGTAGGCTTCCAGCCAGGCGCGGTCGAAGCGGTCGGGGATTTCGTCCCAGGTGACGTCGAACTCGCCGGGATAGGGTTTGTTCTCGCCGGGCTGCTGATGGGTGTAGAGGAAAGGCCCGTACTGATGGGCGGCATAGACAATCCGCTCGGCATCTACCGGCTGGAGATAGGGCAGCCAGGGGACGCTGCCCCAGCCCATCGGGTTGACCAGAATCGGGGTTTCGGCGTCCACGGCGCGGATGGCGGTCACCAGGCGCGGGTAGAGTTGATTCCAGTCATAGAGCGTGCCGGCGTAGCGCGGGTAAAATTCCGCCGGGTCGTACAGGTCGAGCATCACTTCATCGGCGTTCGGCTCCACCATCAGGTCATAGCCGACAACAATCGGGTGGCCGCGATAGCGTTCGGCGGTGTATCGCCACATCTCGGCCCAGGCATCCTGTGCGGCTTGCTCCCTCCAGACGGTTTCGATGAGCAGGGCCGGGTCGAACCAGTCACCAGCGCCGTCGCGGTAAAAGGTAAAATCGCTGCGCCCCGGCCCGGTGCGGAAAGAGATGACCGCAAACAGCCCGGCGCGCTGTGCCATCTCCAGCAGCGAGTCGAGGTTGGCCTGCGCGCCTTCATCGAGAACGTATGGCGGTCGCTCGGTGAACAAGCCGGGGATGGAGAGATTGACATAGTTCGCCCCCGCCGCCGCCAGCCGGTCAAAATCGGATTGGGCGTAGGGTGGGCCGATGTAGCCATCGCCAAGCAGGTCGCCGTCCAGATCGGGGACGCGGACGCGCTGCCAAAGGTTCGCGCCGCGCAGCTGCGTGCCATTTGTCCAGAGCGACCATTTGTCGGGGAAGGAAGTCAAATAGTCGTTAGTCGAATAGTCGGGAGTCGGGTAAGCGCTAGTTGAGGCAGCGATAGTCGGCGCGGGCGGGGTCTCTGTTGTCGGCGCAGGCCGGCAGGCGGAGAGGAGCAGGGCAAGGAGCAAGAGAGCGGTTCGTCTCATGGCGGATTTTGTATAACAGGTTCCATGCCAGCAGGCCGCGTCAAGGGGGAATTCTGGGAGACGAGGATGTCTTCGCAAAATAATACTCACCATCTGATACGCGCAGGACGGAAGGTCAAAACAAATTAGGTTGATGATTTTTGGGGAGCCAGGAAGCGGCCTCTGCCTGGAGCCATTGCACCAGTCTGGCAGGCGGCTCTTTGAATGGATGCGGGAAAGGTAATGCTCCTTTTTGCAGCAGCCGTCTATTTCCTTCTGGTATCTTTTCATGCTGCAATACGAAAACGGGAATCCACCCATTTTTGAGCGCTTCGCTCGCGCCTGCCCAGGTGCCGCCCGTTTCCGCATCTGACGCAACCACAATGGCATAATCGGCAAGGCAGTAAATGAGACGATTGCGTCCCATCGCCGCGCCCACAGAGAATCCGGCGCTCGGATGGTAGGGTGTGACGAGACACAAGTCTCCCCGCTTGAGCGCTTCTTTCTGCCCTTTGACCGCTCTCGTCAAACTATCAGCCAGCACAGCGACAGCAGTTCCACGCGCCTCTAAAGCCGCCTCCATGCTGAGGGTATCCACGCCCTTCGCTCCACCCGAATACAAGACCTGTCCCGAAAGGCCGCAAGCGTTGCCCACGAAACGCGCACATTCTTGCCCAGCCTCGTCCAGATGACGCGAGCCAACGACAGCAATGCCGGGCTGCCCGAGCAGGGCCTTTTCGCCGGCGTAGAATAACACCGCAGGCGCGGCATCTTTGAGACGTTGCCGATACTTTTCGGGATAGTCGCTATCGGCGCGTGTGAGGGGATAAATGCCGAGGGCCGCAAGATGATTCAGATGAGGTTGAAGGTCGCGGGAGAGAAGTCCTGTAATGCGTGAGGCGTATTCGGCATTCAGCTCAAAACGGGTTTGAAAGTCTTTCGTCGAGAAGGTCAGTAAGTCGCAGGGTTGGAGCGATGCGGCTTGCATTTTTCGCACGAGGGAATTCCATTCGCGCAGGGTCAAGGGCTTAACCGAATCGTCGTCCAATCCGAGCTGGTAGCAAAGGAGCTGGAGGGTGAGAGAGTCGGGGGAGAGCGCCATGGTTCAAACGGCCGGGTTTATCTTCATGTCTATGCGTCAGTATGGATAGTTTTAGTAAAGGTCAATACATTGACGCGCGCGGCTTTATGCTGAAACAACACTTTTGTAATTTCTTCCAGCGTCGCGCCTGAGTCGAAAAGGTCGTCAACCAGCAAAATGCTTCTGCCGCTTATATCCCCGTCCACCGCAAAGGCACCGGCAACGTTATCGCGTTTTTGCGGCAGGGTTTTCATTTCCTTTTGCGGCTTGGTCTGCCGTGTTTTGACGAGGCAGGGCCGCATTGGTTTATTCAGCGCATGGGAAAGCGCCTGGCAAAACTCATACACGGGGTTGAACTTGCGCGGTGTGAAGGAGGGGACAGGGACAATGAGGTCAAATTGACTCATCTCTGGGTGCGCGGCAAAGAGATTGCGGGCGTGTTCAATCAATTTTGGAAGCACGGAAGCGTCCGACTCATATTTGAGACGATAGACCAGGTCACCTATGCCGCTGCGATTCCACGCTGCGCCTTGATAGGCACTGTGGAAGTCGAAGGCGAAGCCAACGTTCCAATTGCCGTGAAGTGGGCGAGGATGAGGGGAGGCGAGGAAGGAGGAAATTGCGTCAATCTCTTTTTTAGCAGCAGTCGAAAGTGACGAGGGGGATTGGCCTAAAACAAGATTGCCGCTCTCCGTTTTTCGTAGCAGGCCATTTTCCAAAATGAGTTCGTCCCGGACTTCAGAAGTTTGGGGAGTCTGAGATGCCGCTAACACACAGCGAATCATGCCATACGTAATTTCTTCAGGCAGGAGGGCTTTGATGGGCGAGAGCGCTTGTGTTGAGCCGACTTTTTGAACGGCTTGCTCGATTTGGCGACGCGCTTCTGGCGGCACCACATCCTCTACGTTCAACTTGCCGGATGCAATCCCTTGTGCCAGATGACCATAGATGGTAGAGAGCGCCAAGCCGCGTTCCTGCGCAATTTGTTCGGGCTTCTTTCCCTCACTGAAAAGTCTCACGGTGTATTCCACCGTCCCGCCCGCTTCGAGTTTGGCTTTGGCGCGCACGACTTCCGAAGTTTTGAGAGTCTTGGGAAGTTTGATGGCAATTCTTTCTTTTTGCTGAACGGCTTGCTCGCCGCGCGGTGTGAGGGCAAGGATGGGATATTTGCCGCCGATGAACTTGAGATATTTCATCTCCACCAGTTGCTCAATCAGATTTTCGATGTCGCTCTGCTTGACGGTAGCCAGCCTGCCGTAATAGGGGTTCTTGTTGTAACGAAATCGAAGAATATCCTGCGCTTTGGAACCATGAAGGATTTGGGCTAACTTCTTGCGTCCGACTTTGATTTTGAGACAGCGGGCACAATCGAGAATAATCAATGCGGCGCGTTCCCCGTGACTCATCTGTTCTACACTGCCGCTCTCGGCTGCGGGTGTGAACTTGCGCGCCTGGCAGTTGTCACAGCAGACGGGTGCATCGGGGTCGCCAGAGTCGCCGAAATGTTGCAGGACGATGCGGCGGCGGCAGGCACTCGTCTCGGCGTAGTCAATCATGTGCTCAAGTTGCTCAAAGCGATGGGCAATGTGTTGTTTGCTGCGCTGCGCGGCTTGCTGAATGTCAGCGGGATTCCAAGCCCCGCGCCGAAGCAGCATCCGCACGCTGTCGTCTCCCAAATGTTCGAGCGCCCCGGCGCGTTCCAATTCAGCCAGCCCCACTTTGATTTTGACGGGATTAAGGCCGGTGCGGCGCTGGAAGTCTTCGAGGGTCATCCAAAATTCGTCCTCGCGGTCATCGAGAGCGTGATAAAGCAGATGGAGTTCTTTGGGCGAGAGGAGGCTGCTTTGGATGAAAAATTCCTGCAAAGCGCGGTCTTGCGGAGCATAGAGCAGGACGGCGCGGGCGGGAAGGCCATCGCGTCCGGCGCGCCCGGCTTCCTGATAATACGCTTCGAGCGAGCCGGGGAGTGAGTAGTGGATGACCTGACGCACGTCGGCGCGGTCAATGCCCATACCAAAGGCGTTGGTCGCCACAATGACGGGAGTCGTCCCGTTGACGAATCGCTCTTGAATCCGCGCGCGGTCTTCCGGGAGAAGCCCCGCGTGATAATGCTCTGCTCGTAACTTGCAGACAACGCGCATGAACTCGGCTACCTCTTCTGCATCGCGGCGTGTGCCAGCGTAAATGATGGCGGCGCCGTTCGCAAACTGCAGATTTGTCCCACACAAATCGCTCAAAGCGCGCAGCTTCGCTTCGGTATCCGCCGTGTATCTGACCTCCAGCGTCAGGTTGGGACGGTTGAAGCCGGTCACGATGCGCTTGGTTGACTCGGGCAACCTGAGCAGGCGGATGATGTCATCCTGCACTTTGGGGGTGGCGGTCGCCGTCAAAGCAACGGTGAGCGGATCCCCCAACTCCTGACGCGCTTTAGCGAGGTGAAGATAGTCGGGGCGGAAATCATGGCCCCATTCCGAGATGCAATGCGCCTCGTCCACGGCAAGCAGGCTAACGGTCAAGGATTGAAGCGTGCGCAGGAAGGTCACGTTGCGCAGGCGTTCGGGCGCGACATAGACAAGGCGAAATTTTCCTTGCGCAAGGAGGACCAGACGTTGCTGTTGTTCGGCGAGGGGGATGGCACTGTTGATGAACGTGGCAGGGATGCCCTTGCGATTGAGCGCATCCACCTGGTCTTTCATCAGCGCAATCAGCGGCGAGATGACAAGGGTGAGGCCCTCGAGCTGCGGAGCGGCGAATTGGTAAATAAGCGATTTGCCTGCACCGGTGGGCATGATGACAAGGGTGTGTTGTTGAGCGAGCAGGGCACGGATTGCCTCCTCTTGCCCGGCGCGGAAGGAATCGAATCCAAAATGGGAGCGAAGGAGAGAGATAAGGGAAGCGGTTGTCATCAGCCGTATTATAACCAACCAGGATTCAACGCCCGATACAAAACCTGGGCCGGGTGCAGGGGTTGACGCTGCGTGCCGTGCGCAATTTGTTCGCTGCAACTGACCCCGGCGGTCACAATCAGCGTCTCTGGGCTTTGGGCGCGGACGGCAGGAAAGAGGGTCAGTTCGCCCATTTTCAGCGAGAGTTCGTAATGCTCGGCTTCGTAGCCAAAAGAACCGGCCATGCCGCAGCAGCCGGAACCGGCTTCTTGCACTTCATAACCCAGGAAAGCCAGCAGTTCTTCGCTGTATCGCGTTCCGATGAGCGCCTTTTGGTGGCAATGCCCGTGCAGGAGGACTTTGCCGCTTTGGGGCTTGAATTTGCCCGCCAAATTCCCGGCTTTCATTTCACGCCATAGAAATTCTTCAAGAGTGAACGTTTGCGCAGCCACCTGCTCGACGCGCGCATCGCCCGGCAGGAGCGAGGCGTTGTCTTCGATGAGCATGGAGACGTCGCTCGGCTCCAGCCCCACAATCGGGATGTTTTGCGCCGCATACGGGGCAAGGAGGCTCAGGGCTTTTTCGGCTTTCTGGCGGGCCACATCCAGGTTGCCTTTCGAGAAGGCCGGACGCCCGAAGTCATGCACCGGCGGGACAATGACTTCAAACCCGCAGGCCTCCAGGACGTGATAGGCGGCCTCGGCGATTTCGGGGCGGTTGTAGTTGCGGGTCACGTCCACGAGGAGGACGACAGACCTGCCCCTCATCCCCGGCCTTTCCTCCGCAGGGGAAGGGAGTGTTCCCTTTGGGGTGAGGGAGCGCTTTCGGCGGCGGTAAACGTCGTCGAAGGGGCGGCGGGCAAAGGCCGGGAGCGGCCGCGCGGGGGCCAACTTCAAGACGCGATTCATCAGCGCGCGCACAAATCCCAAATTCAAAACAAAGTTCGAGAGCGGCGCCATCCAGCCGCTGGCAAGGCGGCTCAAGTCGCCAAAGTGCGAAAAGAAGCGCGAGCGCAGCGGCAGGGGGTGGGTTTGGTAATACTGATGGAGATACTCGGCTTTGAGTTTCGCCATGTCCACCGAGGAGGGGCATTCGCTTTTGCAGGCTTTGCAACTGACGCACAGGTCGAGGGTTTCATAGACGCCGGGGGCATCGAAGGCGATTTTGCCCGAAATGGCAGCGCGCAGGACATTAGCGCGTCCGCGCGTGCTGAGCTGCTCATCGCGGCTGGCTTTGTAGGTGGGACACATCGTCCCGCTCAGAGCGCGGCACAGGGCGGTGCCGTTGCACATCTCCACGGCACGGTCGTAGCCTTCGGGGCCGAAATCGAGCACGGGGGTAAGGGGCCGGGTGCGGTAGTCGGGGCCGTAGCGCAGGCCTTCGGTCATGGGGGGGCCATCCACGATGTCACCGGGGTTGAAGAGGTTGTGCGGGTCAAAGATACGCTTGACCTGTTTGAACAGGCCGTACATCTCCTCGCCGAAGAAGTACGGGTTGAACCAGCTGCGCAGGCGGCCATCGCCGTGTTCGCTGGAGAGGACGCCACCATATTTCTTGAGCAGGTCGCCGGAGAAGGAGACGATTTTTGGGAATTTGGCAACATCGGCAGCCAGTTTGGCATTGAGCAGGTTGTGGACGTGCAGACAGCCGGCGCTGGCATGGGCGAAGTACGAAATTTCGTGGTCGAGGTCGCGCTGGCAGTACTCTTCGAGTTGGAGGATGTAATCGGCCAGGTGCGCGGGCGGCACGGCAGCGTCGTCCACAATCGCCAGTGGTTTCACATCGCCGCGCATGCCCATCAGGATGCCGAAGCCCGCCGTGCGCACCTTCCAGACGTTTTCGATGGCAGCCGGGTCGGTCAGTTTGACAATCTCAGTGAACGGTACGCGGCGGGTTTGCAGGTGACGGGTGAGGCGTTCCAGTTTGGCTTCGAGTTCGGGCAGGCTCTCGCCGTAGAATTCCACTATCATAACGTTGTTGGGCCTGCCGCGAATAAAGGCGCGCTGCATTTCGGCGAAGATGGGCGCGTTTTCCACCAGCGCCATGCTGTGCGCGTCCCACATTTCCACTGCGCTGGGCTCGACTTCCAGCATGGCCGGGATCGAATCGAGCGAGGCGCGCAGCTCGTCAAAGTGGACGATGGCGAGGGCGGTCAGTTTGGGGATTGGCACCAGGTTGAGTTTGACTTCGGTGATGAAGCCGAGCGTGCCTTCGGAGCCGCAGATGAGTTTGGCGAGGTTGAAGCGCGGGTCATAGGGCCAGCGGAAGGAAAAGCCTTGCCCGTCGGTCAGGCGGTCGAGGTTGTAGCCGCCGCAGCGCCGCCAGTGCCGGGGCGTGCTTCGGCGGATGATTTCCAGGTTGCGGGGGTCGCGGACGAGGGCCAGCATTTGGCGGTAGATTTCGGCCTCGAAGCCGCTCCCCTTTTGAATTTGCTCCAGTTCGGCCTCGGTTTTGGGCGAAAACTCGACCAGCGAACCATCCGCCAGGATGACCTTGACCGCCAGGACGTGATCGGCGGTCATGCCGTAGAGAATCGAGTGCGAACCGGAGGAGTTGTTGCCGACAATGCCGCCCAGGACGGCGCGCGTGCCGCTGGCCGGGTCGGGGCCGTATTTCAGGCCATAGGGTTTGAGATGGGCATTCAGCGAGGCCAAGACAACGCCCGGCTCGGCACGCACCCAGCGCTCGTCGGGGTTGACTTCGAGGATGCGGTTCAGGTGGGGGGTGGTGTCAATGACCAAGGCTTCGTTGACAGTCTGCCCGGCCATGCTCGTCCCGCCGCCGCGCGGCAGGAGAGGAATGCGGTATTTGGCTGCCAGTCGGACGGCGGTTTGGACATCTTCGACCGAGCGGGGAATCAGCACGCCATAGGGCATAACCTGGTAGATGCTGGCATCGCAACTATATAGCACACGGCTGATTTCATCCGTACGGACTTCGCCGCGCACAGATTGTTTAAGTTCATGGAGGAAGCTGTTGAGGTTGGGAGGGGTCATAGGGAATGGCGAATGATGCTGAAAACCGGCAACTGACAACTGATAACTGACAACCTCACCTTGCCTGCGAACGAAGGGCCAACATGCGCTCGTATTGCTTGCGCGAATCGTCAATGTGCTGGGTCATGTAAGCGGCGGCGGCCTCGGGGTCTCGCTCGGCAATCGCTTCGACAATCAATCCGTGCTGCTGGAAGTAACGCGAGAACAAGGCCTGCTCCTCCTGCGGGCTGCCCCACGGCGACCAGACGACGTTGAAGATTTCCATGTAGGCGGCAATCAGGACGTTCATCAGTTCGCCGAAGAAGGGGTTTTTGGTGCTTTCGGCGATGCCTATGTGCAGGCGCATATCGGCGCGGTGCAGGACGGACGGATTTTGCAAACTATTCTGGATGATGTTGTGCTGCTCGCGCAGTTTGACGACATCGGCTTCCTCGCGGCGGATGGCGGCCAGACGGGCAGCCTGCACTTCAATCAGGCGGCGGACTTCATACAGGTGGACGGCCTGATAGCGGTTGCTGGCAATCAGCTGGCTGAGCGAAGCGATGGCCGGCTGCGGGTTGGCCTGCGCCACGCGCGCGCCGCTGCGGGGGGTCACTTCCACCAGCCCCATGCCAGAGAGAATCGCCAACGCTTTGCGCACTGAGGTGCGGCTGACGCCGAATTGCTCGCACAAGGCGCGCTCCGAGTTCAACGGGTCGCCGGGCTTAAGTTGGCCTTGACGGATAAGGTTGGCAAGGTAATCCACAACGGCGAGGTAAACAGGCTGCTGGGAGGAACGCAAAACGGTCATGCCCTGATTATGCTGGTATTACCAGTTTTTGTCAAGGTGGCGTTGATCACCTATAATTAGGCCAAATATCGGCCATTCTTGACAAAAATTTGCTTCGGCTGTATGATATTGGTAATACCAAAAGCCCGCCGGGCGGGTTGGTTGTATTTCTCATATTTCTCAAAGGAGGAACCCCATGTCCAAAAAAAATCTTGTTTCTGGTTGGCGATTACGTCGAGGACTACGAGGTGATGGTGCCGTTTCAGGCTCTGGCTGCCGTAGGTTACACGGTGGAGGCCGCCTGCCCCGATAAAGTTGCAGGCGACGTGGTGCGAACGGCGGTTCACGATTTCGAAGGCGACCAGACCTATAGCGAGAAGCGCGGCCACAACTTCAGACTCAACAAGACCTTCAGCGAAATCAACGAGGCCGAATATGCCGGTCTGGTCATCCCCGGCGGGCGGGCGCCCGAATACATCCGCCTGAATCCGCGCGTGCTGGAAATCACGCGGCACTTCTTTGAAACCAACAAGCCGGTGGCGGCCATTTGTCATGGGGCGCAGGTGCTGGCGGCAGCGGGCGTGCTGCAAGGACGCACCTGCAGCGCGTATCCGGCGGTCGGCCCGGATATCACCAGCAGCGGCGGGAAATACGCCGACATTCCGGTGGACCAGGCCGTCAGCGAGGGCAACCTGGTCTCGGCCCCGGCCTGGCCGGCTCACCCGGCTTGGCTTTCGCAGTTCATGAAACTGCTGGGCGCAAAAATCGAAATCTAACCGGTGCCTCTCTCAACCGTCCCGAAGAAAGTGAAGCCTTCGGGACGGTTGATTTTCACGGTCAGCCATGCCGTCCCCACAACGGTCAGGCGCAGGATGGACGAGTTGAGGGTGGCGAGATTCCAGGACAGGGAACGCGTCTCGCCGCTGGTAAAACCCACTGCTGGCAATCATCCTGAAACTGCCCTTTCGCGACAAACACGAAATACTCCGTCTCGGATGCTGAACTTGGGAGCGCATCCGTCTCGGATTGAGAACCTCAGCAGCACACAGGTGGTCAATTCGCGCAGGGGGTAGCAATAAAGGCTCTTAGGATGGGAGTAGCGTTGAGATGGGGAGGATGCTATCCCCATAGGTCACTTTGGATTTTGAACAGACACCACGAACAGGCACCACCGCCTTACTTGCGGACAATCCGCCTAGCGGGTTAAAATATTCTCGTCCGTCATTCTATTCCCAGGGAGAAAAGCATGAATTTCGACCTCACAGAAGAGCAGCGCATGTGGCAACGAAGTGTGCATGAATTTGTAGCGGATGTGGTTCGTCCGAAAGCGCGCGAAGTGGACGAAAGCGGGGAATTCAATTGGGAAGCGGTGCGCAAGGGAGGGCCATTGGGGTTGCTGGGGTTAAGTATCCCCGAAGAATACGGCGGCGCCGAGGTGGATGCAGTCAGTGCGGCGATTGCCATCGAGGAGCTTGGCTGGGGTTGCGGTTCAACAGCCCTGGCTTTTGCCGCTCACAACGGTTTGGGGACAATGCCCCTCGTGGCCTACGGGAGCGAAACGCTCAAGCGCACTTGGTTGCCCAAAGTTGCAAATGGCCGTGGTCGCCTGGCCGCCCTCGCTCTGACCGAACCCGGCGCCGGGTCCGACATTCAAGGGGGGGTCATGACGCGTGCCGAGAGAGTAGGCAATGAGTGGGTGATCAACGGGAGCAAGATGTGGTGTACCAATGCCGGCATTGCCGAATACATCATCACCCTCGTACGCACCGATCCGCGCGGCGGTTCACGCTCGCTTAGCATGATTCTAGTCCCCACCGATACCCCTGGTCTGCGCATCGGACCGCCGGAAAAGAAAATGGGACTCCACGGCTCCCCCACCCACGCCGTGACCTATGAGAACGTTCACGTGCCATTGGACAACCTGGTCGGTGAAGAGGGACGCGGCCTGCACCAGGCACTGGCAACCCTGGATGGCGGCCGTATCAGCATTGGCGCTTTGGCTGTTGGGCTTGCCCAAGCCGCTTTTGAATACGCTCGTGACTACGCGAAAGAGCGCCGCGCCTTTGGTCAACGCATCGCCGACTTCGAGGCCATTCAGTGGATGCTCGCCGATGCCGCCACCGAGATCGAAGCCGCCCGTACCCTGGTCTATCGCGCAGCCTGGCTAAAAGAACAAAAGCGCCCCTTCTCCAAAGAAGCCGCTATGGCCAAACTCTTCGCCACGGAAATGGCCGAACGCGTCTGCCGTAACGCCATTCAAATCTTCGGCGGCTACGGATATAGCCGCGAATACCCGGTCGAGCGCATCTATCGCGATGCGCGCCTGATGACTATCGGCGAGGGCACGAGCGAAATCCAACGTTTGGTAATCGCCCGTCACCTCCTCTCTTGATCAGCTTCTCCGATGCCGTGTTGGGCCTGCGTGAATTTGAAATAAGCGCCTAAACCATCATGGATGGCGTGGCCGCGAAAATCTTTCAACACCGAGTCTGCGCTGCGCAAGGCTTCCTCGCCGCGCTTTTCATGCACAAACAGGTGGGTGTAGCGGTCGTTACAAGCTGTATGCAGCCACTGCAGCTTGCCGTCAATACGCAGCCCCGTCTCGTCGAAGTGCACTACCTTAGCCTGTTGCAACTGCGCCTTGCTCTCGGCCTCCAACGGCTCAGCCAGCTCGTAGCCCTGTTCCAGCGCCGTTTCCACCGTTTCCGTGTTCAATTCGTACCCATACAAATCCGTGAACAAGCGGCTGATTTGCTCTAACGGCATTTTGTGGTCCACCGAGAGTTTGGTGACCAATGCCCGCACCCCCGGCCCATATTGCACGCTGCTGGTCACATAAGCAGGATATTTCCCTGGCTGAACTCGCCCACAGCATTCAACTACTCCCAGCCGATGCTCGGTCACTTCCAGTTTCGTCTCCGGCAGATCAAAGACCTGGCGTTTGCTCACCACGCGATGCGTTTCCTCTGGCGCAATCGCCCGTCCACAAATGCCGCATCGTTCCGGCAAATGCACCTTCACCTTATCCGGCTTCTCCACCGCTCGCAGGGTCTTTCCTTTGTGTCCCGCCTGTCCCCCACGCGCCCGTTTTTTTCCCTTTGGGCATGGCCGGCTATAG
>JBKBPX010000070.1:0-11983 GCA_046292855.1 Anaerolineales bacterium | reverse complement strand
CTATCTCATTCACAATAGCTCAAATCTTCCTCTTTAGGTCCCTGGGGGACACGGGACTCCATTCTGCTTGTGAAATGTGAAAAACCACCATGATTACCAAATCCACGCGAATCCTCGACCTCGAAAACGAACCAATTGAAGCCCTTCGCCAGATTGCCAGAGATCTGGACGTACAAAACGTAAACCGACTCAAAAAGGAGGATCTCATCCTAGCCATCCGCCAGGCCGAAGCCGCGCGCGAGGGTATTGAGCTACGCGGTGGCATCTTGGAGATCCTCGATGAAGGCATCGGCTATCTCCGCCCGCCAAACTATCGTCCCTCGGATCGGGATGTATATGTTTCCCAGGCTCAATTGCGGCGCTACGAGCTACGTCCCGGTGACTTGGTCATCGGCTACGTGCGCCCCCCTCGCGAGAGCGAACGTCACTGGGGATTGCTCAAAGTAGAAACGATCAACGGTTTGACCCCTGAAGAGGCGGCGCGCCGCCCACAATTTGAGCAACTCACCCCTATCTTTCCGGATCAACGCTTCGATCTTGAAATCGGCCAACAGCCCCTGGCCCCTCGCCTGATCAACCTGATTGCGCCTATCGGACGTGGCCAGCGCGGCTTGATCGTCTCCCCGCCCAAGGCCGGGAAAACCACCATCCTCAAGCAGATTGCCAATTCGATCTCAAAGAAATACCCCGATGTGCATTTGATGGTTGTGCTCATCGGCGAGCGTCCGGAAGAAGTGACCGATATGGATCGCTCGGTGGATGCCGAGGTGATCGCCTCGACCTTCGATGAGCCGGTCACCTCCCATGTGCGCACGGCAGAGCTTGCCCTGGAGCGCGCCAAGCGCCTGGTGGAGATCGGGCGTCATGTGGTCATTTTGATGGACTCCATCACGCGCCTGGCACGTGCCTATAACCTGGTCGTCACCCCCTCCGGACGCACCCTCTCCGGCGGCATGGACCCGGCCGCGCTCTATCCGCCTAAACGCTTCTTCGGCGCGGCGCGCAACATCGAAGAAGGAGGTTCGCTGACCATCATCGCCACCTGTCTGGTAGATACCGGCTCACGCTTGGACGATGTGGTCTATGAAGAATTCAAAGGCACCGGCAACATGGAGCTGCATCTCTCCCGCCGCCTGCAAGAACGGCGCATCTTCCCAGCCGTGGACATCGAGCGCTCCTCCACCCGCCGCGAAGATTTGCTTCTGGGACCGGACCTGTTGCAGCGCGTCTGGCTGATGCGGCGCATGTACATTCAGATGATCACCCCTGCCCCACAAGGCGCCGGCATGGACCCGGCAGTGGCCACCGAAGCGGTGCTCAACCGTCTGGCGCGCTCGCGTAACAACTTGGAATTTCTGGAAACGCTCACCGAAGAGCTATGAACCTTCTCTCCCATCTCCGCAAACGAGCTTTCGACATCCTCAGCTGGGGAGTGACGCTTCTACTGGTACTCTCCATGCTCGGCTTTGCCGCATGGTGGAGTCAAAATTCCCCTGGGGCCCAGGCCGCCCGGCCACAACCCACCCCTGACCCACGGCAACCCACCCCCAGCGTTTCTCTGCCCGCTCTCAATAACACCTCCTGGCAACCCAGCCTGGAACGCCAAATTCAACTGAAGACCAACATCCCCGAACGTCCGCGCTATTCTGCCACCAAATACACCGTAGTGCGGGGAGACTCGGTCTTCGCTATTGCCAAAAAGTTCAACCTCAAGCCAGATACAATCCTGTGGGCAAACTACGATGTCCTCAAAGACGACCCTCACAGCTTGAAACCGGGCCAAGTTTTGGTCATTCCTCCAACCGATGGCATCTATTATCAGTGGCAAGAAGGCGATACGCTCGAAGGGGTGGCCAAGAAATTCAAGGCGAATGGCGATGATATTCTCAACTGGCCAGGCAACGACATTGACCTCGCCAACCCAGCCATCAAGCCCGGAACCTGGGTCATGATACCGGGGGGCAAACGGGAATATATCCAATGGCTGATCCCCACCATCGCACGTGGCTCTTCCGGCACCTCTAACGTAGGCGGCTCACAATGCCCCGGCGGGGCCATGGGCAGTGGCAGCTTCATCTGGCCAGCCGATAATCATTATCTTTCCGGTAACGATTACTGGTCTGGTCACCTGGGAATTGACATCGCGGCCGGTGAGGGAGCGCCGGTCTATGCCGCAGACGCTGGCGTCGTCACGATGGCACAGGGTGGCTGGAACTACGGCTATGGCAATGTGATTCAGATCGACCACGGGAATGGATATGCCACTCTCTATGCCCACCTGAGCGTGATCGGGGTGCGTGTCTGCCAGAGCGTCAGCTCCGGACAATGGATCGGTAGCGCCGGCAACACCGGCAACTCCTTTGGCCCCCATCTACACTTTGAAGTGCGCCTGAACGGTGGCTTTATTAACCCCTGGTACGTACTTCCTGCGCCATAAGCGCTCCATGGACTCGCTCCTTAACTTGCAATCGCTTCTTGAGGGACTCCCGATTCCCGCCTGGCGCGCCTTTGAGCGGATCGGCTCAACGAACGAAGAAGCCTTGCACTGGGCTGAAGCTGGGGCAGCGGACTTGAGCCTGGTGTTGGCCGAAGAGCAAACTGCCGGGCGCGGGCGTCACGGCAGACGTTGGCATACGCCGGCCGCCTCTGCTCTGGCTGTCAGCCTGATTTTGCACCCTCGTCCGGCCGAGATCCGCTGGCCGGCACGGGTGACGGCACTAGGTGCCCTGGCTCTTTGGCAAGTTCTGCATAGCTGGGATGCGAAAATCCAGCTTGGAATCAAGTGGCCGAACGACGTGCTGGTAAATGGGAAAAAAGCAGCCGGAGTGCTGGTAGAAACGATCTGGGAAAGCGATCACCCCCAGGCGTTTGTTTTGGGGATGGGCGTAAATGTCTTCAAAGCCGCTCTTCCCCCTCTTTCAGACCTGGATTTCCCGGCCACCACCCTGGAACACGAAATGGAGCAGCCTCCCGAGCGTCCGCGCTTGTTGCGGGCCTGGCTGGAGGCCCTCTTGGAGTGGCGAGAGCACCTCGGCGAACCCGCCTTTTTGCAAAGCTGGGAATCGGCGCTCCTCTGGCGGAAGCATCTGATCGAGGTCCAGATAGGTGAGCGTGTGTTGCTCGGAGAATGGCTCGGCCTGGAAGAAGATGGCCGCCTGCGACTGCAGACGCTTAGCGGAGAAACCTATCTCCTGCCTTTTGGAGAAGTGCGCTTACGTCCCCACATTCCACCACCTCGAAAGATGACGTATGTTTGATAATCTCAGAGACCAAGCCGCTTTCGAATTTGAAGAAGAAGAAGTCGGTGATCTTCTCCCCGCGGAGAAAAAGGTAGCCGAGCGAAGTCGCCCATTTTTGGGAATGACTTCCCAGCAGCGATTTATCCTGTCGGTACTGCTCTTTTTCGCTGTGTGCTCGATGGGGGCATTAATCCTGCTAATCACCGGCCGTTTTTGGCTCTTCTGAAGCGGAGCAACGCCTCCATCGCTGCGTTCGCCTTAGCGCCCCAGCAGGCGGGCGATCAGCCATTCTGCATCCTGAATCAGGTCCGACTCGATAGGCAACTTGAATTCCGCTGTGACCCGCAAGGTAAGGCGGTAGGCACGTGATCGGGTTTCATCATCAACTTGCTCATCTTCAGCCAGGAAACGTAACAGGTCATAAGCATTGGACGTAGCCTTTGATTCTCCTCGCCGCTCATAATAGGCACGGGTGGCCAGCCCGGCGGCACGTCGGGCACAAACCCGAGCCCGGCCCTCATTGCCCTCTGCCCGCGCCCGTCGTGCCTGCTCCAATTCACGCTCGATTTGCGAATGGAGATCGCTCATAAACGCTCCCAACAGAATAGAAAAAGCCCTCCTCTGAGGGCATCAGCTGGGGGCGAAGGATTCGAACCTCCATATACGGATCCAGAGTCCGCTGTCCTACCGTTAGACGAGCCCCCAATGGCTAGGCATAATTCTAATCGAGAACGATGAAAAAGGCAAGGTTTGCGTGCAAACAGATGCGCGTGTTCTTTGCATTCTTTGGAATAATAGAGTAAAATTTCTCTACCTGGCACCGATCCTCTCAGAGGGGGATCGTCATTCCTGGTCTAGGAGGTTTGCCTTGACAAAGTCTCGCACGCAACAAATGGTAGATCGCTTGCGCCAGCTCCAGGCCTCATCGCCGGATATCGAGGCTTCGGCAGTGGTGAGCGTAGATGGCCTAAGTATCGCCTCGGCCCTTCCTCAAGGGGTAGAGGAGGATCGCGTTTCCGCCATGTCAGCCGCCATGCTTTCGCTAGGCGAGCGAATCGCATCGGAACTGGGGCGTGGCTCCCTCGAACAGGTTTATATCAAAGGGGAGAAGGGCTATGTCGTCCTGATGTCGGTTGGACAGGATGCTGTTCTGACTGCCCTGGCACGTGAACAGGCAAAACTGGGTCTCATCTTCCTTGATATGCGCCGGGCCGCAGAGGACCTGGCAAAACTGATTTAGGGAGTCACCTATGAGCCCAATCCAAAAAAGCGGTCTCTATTACCCCAATAAATTCGGCCTGATTATTCTCAAGTCCCTGGAAGAAGTGATGGGACGAAACGGCCTGAACGCCATTCTCAACCTCGCAGGCCTGAGCCACTACATTGATAACTATCCCCCCGACAACCTGGAAAAGGGCTTCGACTTCGCCGAGTTATCGGCTATCGGGATCGCTCTGGAAGAAATGTATGGGCCACGGGGAGGGCGTGGGTTGGCCTTGCGCGCCGGACGTGCTACCTTTTCCGATGCGCTCAAAAACTTCGGCGCCCTCGCCGGTGTGGCCGACCTGGCCTTTGTCGTCTTGCCCCTACAGGCAAAACTGCGCATTGGGCTGCCGGCCATGGCAAAGATCTTCTCGCAGCTCAGCGATCAGGAAACCACTGTTGAGGAGCGCGAAACCGAATTCATTTATACCATTCACAAATGCCCGGTATGCTGGGGACGACATGGCGCAGATCACCCAGTATGCTTCATTGCGGTTGGCCTGCTGCAGGAGGGATTAAAGTGGGTGTCTGGCGGGCATGAGTTTCGAGTGAATGAATCCAAATGCGTAGCCGTCGGCGACCCTGTCTGTGAGTTCGTCATTCAAAAAGAACCCATTGGGTAAGCTGGAGGCAGCATGGCCAAAGCAAAGCAGCGAATCCTGATTGTGGAAGATGACCTGGACGTCGCCGAAATGCTGAACGCCTACTTCCGCGTGCAAGGTTATGAGGTGCAGACGGTCAACTGGGGTGAAGACGGCGTGCGCGCCTGCGTATCTTTTCACCCCGATCTGGTCATCTTGGATATCCGCCTCCCCGATATTGACGGCTTTGAGGTGGCTCGTCGCTTACGCGAAGACCGACGTACGCGCAACGTCCCCATCATTTTCCTGACCGAAAAGCGCGAACGTGCCGATCGCCTGCAAGGCCTTTCGTTGGGCGCGGATGACTATATCACTAAGCCTTTCGACGTGCAGGAATTACGTCTGCGTGTGCGCAACGCCTTGCAAAGAATGTCGCAGGGTTCGCTGAACAATCCGGTCAGCGGCCTCCCAGAAGGCGCCCTGGTGGACGAACGCCTGAAAGAGGTGCTGAATAATCCCGCTTGGTCGGTGATTCTGATCTCCCTAGAACATCTCGACCTCTTTCGCGAAACTTATGGCTTCGTCGCTGCAGATGACGTGCTGCGCGCCGTCAGTTTGATGCTGACCAACGTCCTGCGCGAGGTAGGGACGACAGATGATTTCCTTGGCCATCTCAGCGCCACAAATTTCATCATCGTTACCCCTGCCGCACGTTTGGAAGCCATGAAGAGCTTGATCCGCCCGCGCTTGGAACAATCTCTGGACTTCTTTTACCCGATTCGAGATCGGGAGGCCATGGCCAATCATCCCAATCGGCTAAGCATCAAAATCGCCGCCATTCCCTCCTTGCATGGTCAATACCGGAGCATAGACGACCTCAAACAGGACCTCTTACGTCTCAAGCAATAACTTCATGCACATTGTAGCCATCATCCCTACCTACAATGAAGCGGAGAACCTGCCTGGCTTGCTCTCCGCTTTATTTTCTCTCCCGCTTCGCCTCTCAGTGCTGATCGTGGATGATAACAGCCCAGATGGGACAGGAAGGCTGGCAGAGCGACTCCGCGCCACTTATCCATCTTTACGCGTCCTGCATCGCCCATCGAAGCAGGGACTTCGCTCCGCCTATCTCAGTGGCTTCCAGGAAGCGCTGAAATGGGATATGGATGCAATTGCCCAGATGGATGCAGATTTTTCCCATGACCCATCTGTGCTTCCCCAAATGCTCGAAAAGCTACAAACCTGTGACGTGGTACTAGGCTCACGCTATGTGCCCGGCGGTTCTGTTGATGAACGCTGGCCGCTCTGGCGAAAGTGGCTTTCGCGCTTCGGAAACTTCTATGCCCGTACCATCCTAGACTTGCCCCTTCGCGATGTAACCACAGGTTATCGCCTGTGGAGAAAAGAAGCGCTCCAGAAAATGCCTCTGGAGCGCATTCAAGCCAACGGCTATGTTTTCTTGGTCGAAATGGCTTACCTGGCCTATCGCATGGGGTACCGCTTTGGAGAAGTGCCCATTTATTTTGCCGATCGCAAGTGGGGAAAATCCAAGATGTCCCTGCGCATTCAAATTGAAGCGGCGATTCGCGTTTGGCAGGTGAAGATGGCCTATCGCGATGTTCGCCCTCACTCGTAGCGCAAGGCTTCGACCGGCTCTAAATTGGCCGCACGATTGGCCGGATAAATCCCGAAAAACAGCCCGACCGCCGCCGAGAAAAGCGTCGCCAAAAGGACGGCATCAAGCCCGACGCGCGGATTGAGATCCGCACCCGAAGCGGCTGCGATTCGCCCAACTATGAAAGAGATCAACCAACCCAAGGCGATCCCGATCAATCCGCCGATCATGCTCAGCAGCGATGATTCGGTCAGAAACTGGATCAGAATATCGCGCTTGCGCGCCCCCAATGCCTTGCGCAGGCCGATCTCGCGCGTGCGCTCGGTCACGGAGACCAGCATGATGTTCATGATGCCGATCCCCCCCACCAGAAGCGAAATGGCGGCGATTCCGCCCAGGAAAATAGTGAGCACGCCGGTAATGGTCTGCGCGGTGGAGAGAAAATCCTGCTGGGTAAAGATCGTAAAATCATCCGCGCCGATCGCCGTGCGATGACGCTGGCGCAAAATAGCAACCACCTGCTCCGAGGCCGCTATGACCCGATCTGCACTCACGGCCTGAACGAAGATCAAATCCACTTTGTTCAGGCGGCGTTTTAGCAAGCGCGTTTGAGCGGTGGTCAAGGGCACGAGCACCGAATTATCTTGACTACCGATGGCGGAGCCGCCTTTGCTTTCCAACACGCCGATCACGCGGAAGGGTTGTCCATCAATGCGCACGCTTGCGCCTATCAACCCTTCTCGCCTTCCAAAGAGTTTTTCGGCCACTTCCGGCCCAAGCAGCGCCACCGAAGCACGCCCAAGGAGATGCTCTTCGGTAAAAGTTTGCCCCTCTGTTACGTGGTAATTACGCACGATGAAATAGGAGGGAGTCACTCCACTCAATTCAACCAAGGCACTTTCGCCTGCTGCGCTCACCATCGCCTGTCCTCGCAACACGGCCGCCACCTGTGCCACATCCGGAGCCGCAAAAGGATCCAGCAATGCCCTGGCATCATCCAAGGTGAGTGGCTTTGGGTTGCGCACATCTACCTGATCGTTGCCGGAAAAAACGAAGAGCAAATTCGTGCCAATGCCGCTAATCGAGCCGACTATCGTATCCTGTGCGCCGGTGCCCACCGCCAGCATGGCAATCACCGCTGCGACCCCGATGACGATTCCTAGCGTGGTCAAGCCAGAACGCAGCTTATTCGCCATCAAGCTTTCCAATGCTTCCAGAACCGCTTGGCCAAAATCCATCTCATCCCTCCATGATATTCTGATCCTCAAGCAGGCCATCCCGCAAGCGGATGATGCGCTGGGTTTGCCGCGCTACATTGGGATCGTGCGTGACGATGATGAGAGTCGTGCCCAGCTCACGATTCAGACTGAGGAGCAAATTGATGATCTCCTGTCCCACTTTGGAATCCAGATTGCCGGTAGGCTCATCAGCCAGAATGATGGCCGGGTTGTTTACGATGGCGCGGGCGATCGCCACCCGTTGCTGCTGACCGCCGGAGAGTTCCGTCGGACGATGGTGGAGCCGATCCCCCAAGCTGACCGCTTCCAGTGCCAGGCGTGCCCGTTCCCGCCGTCCCTCACGCACTCCAGCATAGCGCAAAGGCAATTCGACGTTATCCAGCGCAGTCGCACGAGGGAGCAAATTGAATGATTGGAAGACGAAACCGACCTTGCGGTTACGGATCGCTGCCAGTTGATCATCATTTAGATCGGCCACCTTTTCCCCATCCAGGATGTACTCCCCTGAAGTGGGGCGATCAAGGCAGCCAAGCAAATTCATCAGGGTAGATTTGCCAGAACCGGAGGGCCCCATAATCGAAACGACCTCGCCACGGCGGATTTTGAACGAGACCCCGCGCAGGGCATGCACTTCGACTTCTCCCATCCGATATACCTTTTTCAGGTCGTGAACTTCAATTACCCAGTCCATCACTGCCCTCCGAAGCTCCCCTGATTGTGTGGCGTAAATTGAGAGGTAGGCGGATTCAAGACCAAGAAATCCCCTTCACGCAAATTCTCGCCGAGCAGGACACTCATGCTCTCGCTGCTCGGCCCGAGGCGGATTTCCACCGCTTGTACCTGTCCATCGCGCAGCAGGTAAACGGTATACTTCCCATCCACCAAACGCACGGCCCGATTTGGCACCAAAAGCGCATCCTGAATTTCCCGCACAACGATATTGACTGCGGCGGTCATTCCCGGTAGCACCTGTTCATCCGCATCGGTCAATTCGACGGTCACGGGGAAATTTGCCGTCCCTTGCGAAAGGTCAGCAGCGCGCGCCACTTCCGTGACGATGCCGTGGTATACCCTCTCAGGGATCGCATCGAAAGAGATGATAGCTTCCTGGCCCTCCTGGATATTGACGACATCTATTTCCGGGAGATTGACTTCCACGTACAAATGGCTCAGATCGTCAATGCGCATGGCCACCTTACCCACCGTGACCACATCCCCCGGCAGGACATTGAGTTGCGTGACCGTCCCATCAAACGGGGCAATGATGCGCGCTTGATTCAGTGTCGCTTGGGCTGCGGCGATCTTCGTCTGCAAGGTGGTCAATTGCACCGCATCTGGGCCATCTTTGAGTCGTTCATAGTTGCGACGGGCATCTTCCAGTCGGGCGGCGAGCAGGTCCAAATTATCTTTGGCCTTTGTGATAGTCTCATCATCGGCGCGCTCGGCCTTGAACGTTTTCAATTCCGGAATGCGTTGAAGGTTGGGATAGCGGCCAACGGTGCGATAAACGATCGCCGTGTAGGTGCGAGGCTGGAAAAGGGAATCGTAGTACTTTTTGGCTTTATCATAGGCCTTTTGTGCATCGCGCACAGCGATCCAGGCTTGCACGGCCGGCGTCTTCGATTGCAGCAGGTCCTCTAGCTGCCGCTCGGCGCTGGCCAGATCGGCTTCGGCCAAGATGATATTTTGGGGCAGTGAAGTGCGCAGCAGGTTCGCCAGAACCTGGTCTTTCTTTACTTCATCCCCGATTTTGACGGAGACATTCTCCACGATGCCGCCGGTCTGCCAAGTTAGCACAGCGGTCTGCCGGGCGCGCACGCTGCCGCTTGCGCCAACGGTGACCGTCAACGCTCCCCGTTCAATCTGCACCGTTTGGTAAGCAGGCTGTGCATCGGCGCGCCGAAGAGCAGAAAAATACCATCCTGCGACAAGCATCAGGGAAAGAAGTACGAGCCATAACCAGTGTTTTTTCAGCGTAGCAAAAAATTTCATAGGAACTCTCCGTATAGTCCAATGTGCTTGAGCGAAAATTCGGTCTTTCAAGAGCGAGGAGAAGAACTGTCAACGTCCGCCGCCCACAAAAGGCGGAGGGCCTTGGTTCCGTCGAAAATTGGATGGAGGATTCAAGACAATAAGCTCGCCTTCTTGCAAATTCTCACCGAGGAGGGCGCTCATAGTCTCCCCGGATGGCCCGAGTTGAATTTCCAGCGGCTGAATTTCGTCCTGGCGCAAAACGTAGACGGTATATTCCCCGTCCACAAAGCGGATGGCGCGGTTAGGGATGAGTAGCACATTTTGCAGTTCTTGGGTCACGATCTTCACCGTTGCGCTCATTCCCAGGCGCACCTTTTCGTCAGGATCGAGAATTTCCACCTTGGTAGCGAACTTGACCGTTTGATCCTGGAAGGTCCCAACTCTGCTAACTTCGACGATCTTCCCACGATATTCCTTGCCCGGCACTCCATCCAGGGTAATGACGGCTTCCTGTCCTTCCTGGATTTGGTTCACGTCTATCTCCGATACAGACACATTCACATAAAGATGGGAAAGGTTATCTATGCGGAGGGCTAACATGCCGGGGGTCACCAGGTCGCCTGGTTGGACATTGAGCTGGGTCACAGTGCCGTCAAAGGGTGCAGTGATGCGTGCCGTGTTCAGGATGGCCTGATCAGCAGCAATGCGTGCCTGGAGGGAGGCCAATTGCACCGCATCAGGTCCCTCTTTGAGGCGTTCATAGGCACGGCGGGCATCTTCCAACTGCGCCGCTTTCAGGTCGAGATCGGCCTTGGCATCTGCCTTCGTCTCCGCATCGGCTTCTTGAACGCGCACAGTTTTGAAGGTAGGGATGGTGCGCGTAGTGATCTGAGGAGTAGGCAGCGGGATGGTGAAGGTGACCGTCTTCCAGGTTAGGATTTCATAGCTATAAGGCTGAAAGAGCGAATCATAGTAACTTTTAGCCCGGTCATAAGCCTCTTGTGCATCCCGGAGGGCAATCCAAGCCTGAATAGCGGGCGTGTTCGTCTGGAGCAAGTCGTCCAGTTGACGCTGGGCTTCGGCCAGATCGGCTTCGGCCAGTAGGATACTTTGAGGGAGCGATTCCCTTTCCAACGTGGCCAGGAGGTCATCTTTGTGTACCTGATCTCCCAACTTGACGTTGACTTTTTCTACCACTCCACTCACCTGCCAAAACAGGTTTGCGCTCTGCTGGGCCTGGACAACCCCTTCTCCTGTAACGGTCACGGCGAGGGCGCCGCGCTCCACTTTAGCAGTCTGATAAGGTGATGAGGTCGCAGGGCGCTGTAGAAACCAGTAGAGCGCCGCAATTCCTACGATTCCCGCGAGGATCCACTTCCCATACCTAGTGGCGCCAGAAAACGCTCGCATTTTCCCTCCGCAAATTATCGTCGGACAGTTTTGGTAATGCTTTCTAGTTCTTGAAAGTTAAGTCCGCTAAAGTATACGCCAAGATTCGTAGCTTGTAAAGTGTTCGAAAAAAGTTTCACCCCTGGTGGATTGGGAAGAGATTGGCAGGAAACAAAAAAATCCCCTTTTTGTTGGGGATTTTTGCTCCTGGCCGAGGACTCGAACCCCGAACCAGGCGGTTAACAGCCGCCCGCTCTGCCAGTTGAGCTAGCCAGGAAGGTATGAGTGATTATAAACAAAGAGCGATGAGATGTCAAGGGTTAGCGACGGTGACTGTTCACAATTCGGAAAAATTCCTTTTGAGAACTGTTCTCCGTGTGCCTGGATCGGTGGAATTTGTGGCTGCGCCTGACGATCTATCGGTGTTGGAGGGGGCCGAAAGGGGAGACGCTGGATGGGACGAATAATGCTTGTGAACGTGCAATAGGGCGGTGGGTCAAGGAGCGGTATCGGACCATGCGTGGGTACAAGCGGTTGGAATCGGCGGTGAATGTGAGCCGCCTTCTGGCTTGGTGTGGCAATCATTTGGAAAGAGGCGGAGTCAGCCTAGCAAGGGTGCTGAGCTAGATAAGATGCATTGAGATGGGGAGGAGGCCGTCCCTATACGTCACTTGTGTTGATCTA
>JBKBPX010000069.1:0-12015 GCA_046292855.1 Anaerolineales bacterium | reverse complement strand
TATCAGGCCCTCCGACTATCCGACTATCCAACTATCCGACTATCAGACCCTCCGACTATCCGACTATCCAACTATCCGACTATCAGACCCTCCGACTATCCAACTATCAGACCCTCCGACTATCCGGCTATCCAACTATCAGACTATCCGACTATCCAACCATCCAACTATCCAACTATCCGACTATCCGACTATCAGACTATCAGACTATTTGACTCCTCCCTCCCTCACGGCCGGAACTGCAACGTAAACACCCAGGGGCCTGCGAGCGCAAAGTTTGCCGGATCGTAGATCAGCGCTTCAGCCTGCTCCCTGGAAAGAGATGGGGGATAGCCGATCACCTGCACCTGCCATCCATCCCCGGATTGCCCACATGTCGCCTTTACGCCTTGTGCCTCCAAGCGCGGGGCTATTTTGGGAAGATAAAGGGTGCAGATTTCTTCCAGGGAAGGTTCGACCTGCAGCCTCTCGATCTGTAAAACGGCCGTCGAAAGCTCCATTTCCGGCGCCACGCCGAAGGTCAATAGCTCGCAACGCTGCAAAGCGCCCGGACTGTGGGTCAGCTCCATAAGCGTGCTCCCCAGGAAAAACATTTCGTCTCCACCAACCAACAAGTGCACATCTCCCAACGTCCAATCTGAAGTATCCGGGGGAACAAAACAAACCTCCAGGCGCACCTCCTTACCGCTACGCTCTGCCTTGCGCACAAAAATCTGGACCCTCGAAGCCGGCGTCACCTGGATTGCTGGGGTATCCGTTTGAACAGGAGCGAATTCTGCGGGTAGGGGTTTACTTTCCGGCATCGGCATACAGGCTGCCAGCCAGAGCAGGAACAGGAGCCCAAGGGACATCCTTGCTCTCATTTCTCCTCCACATCCACTATACTGGCCACGAGACGCGTTACCCTTTGCGGTCTGCAGGCCACGATTGGCGGTCCGCCGTCCATATCACTTCCGTCCGAAATCCGCCGGGTTCTCTCCCCAAGCTTGCGTATCCCACTTCCGCGCCCAGGCAACCTGCTGCGGATGCTCTTTCAGAAATTTTTCGGCACGGCGGATCAGATCAAAAACGAGGCGATTTTTCTCATTCTCAGGCAAATTGCTCCGGCAATGTCCCTGCCGCACCCATTGCATGGCAATCACAGAATCGGTATAGACAGGCATTTCCAGCCCCTTTTTCAGCAGCCAGGCCAGGCCATGCACAATTGCCAGGAATTCACCGACATTGACGGTAGACTCGGGGAAAGGCCCCTGGTGGAAAATCTCCTCACCGCTTTCTGTCCATACACCTCGATACTCCATATTCCCCGGCGCCCCATCGCAGGCCGCATCCACACAAATTGAAGGTAGCTGCGGTGAATCAGGCAATAGCAGCCAGGCCTGCGTCTTGTGGGAGGTACTATTCTTTGGTTGTTCTTGTGGCAGAGAGCGAAAGGCCGCTTCTGCCAGTTCCCGCGAGGGAAAGGATTTGAACTGGGCCCCCGGAAAGCCTTTCACCTGGGCTTGACAGACCTCCCAAGAATCAAACACCCCCGTCTGCCGCCCTTTCCACACTACATAATACTTCTTCGCCATCGTCACCTCTCGATGTTTAAGTAAGGCCTACTGCCTGTTGTTTTCCGCCTCGTCACCCTCATCCGAAAAATTCGCCAGCACTTCTGCCAGATGCACCACTCTCTGTGAAGCTCGGCGCGCCATCAGCCCACCCATCAGATGGAGGCGGCAACCGCTATCGGCGACCACCAGGGTATCCGCCCGGGTCGAAGCGAAGGAATCGAGTTTGCGCTGCAACATCTCCTGGGAAAGTTCCGGCATCACCACAGAGAAAATCCCGCCAAAGCCGCAGCACTCTTCTGGATTGGGCAATTCCACCAAGCGCGCCTGGCGCACGTGACGGAGCAACTCCAGCGGCTGACGATGAATCCCTAGCCCGCGCAGGAGATGGCAGGAGGGATGATAGCTCAGCGTGCCATCCCAGCGCGCGCCCACATCCACCACACCGAGCACATCTACCAGATACTCGCTGAATTCAAAGGTGCGTTGTGCCAAAGCCTCGGCACGGCGCGCCCAACGGGGTTCATCTTCAAAGAGCATCGGGTAGCCATGTCGCACCATATGCACACAAGAACCAGAAGGCGCCACAATATCCCCCTCCGCCTGTTCAAAGACTTCGATCATGTGACGCGCCATATCCCGCGCTTCCTGCCATTTTCCGGCGTTGAATGCCGGCTGTCCGCAACAGGTTTGCGCCAATGGAAATTCTACACGGAGGCCCAGCTGCCGGAATATTTTGACAATCCCCTGACCCGTAGCCGGGTAGAACGTATCCGCCAAGCAGGTGATGAACAGCTGCACAATGCGCATGACATTATTTTACCCCGAACTGCGATAAAATAAGCACCATGCTCCGTTTCCGCATCCTCTCTCTCTTATTGCTGATATTGGGGCTGCTCTGGATTGGCTTCAGTGCCGATCGCTCCCTGAGTAGCACGGCCGGCCACATCCCTGCGCCAAGAAAAGGCTTTTTGGCCCCCGATTTCACCCTTGAGACGTTGGAGGGGCAAAGTATCCGATTAAACGATCTGCGCGGTCGGGTGGTGGTGCTCAATTTCTGGGCTACGTGGTGCCCGCCTTGTCGGGCCGAAATGCCCACCTTGGAGAAAATCTCCCGAGAATATCAAGGTCAAGAGGTGGTAATCCTTGGCATCAACTCCACCATCCAAGACGACATGAATGCGATTCCGGGTTTCGTCACCCAGCGCGGGATTACGTTTCCTATCCTGCTGGACAAAAGCGGCAAGGCGACACGCCTCTACGAGATTCGCGCCCTTCCCACCACCTTTTTCATCGGGCCGGATGGGATAATTCGCTTCGTCACCATCGGCGGCCCGATCAGCGAAGTGACCCTGCGCGCGCAGGTTGAGGGAAGCAGGTAATGCCCATCGCGGCATCGGCGCTCCTCTCGATGGGCTTGGTAACCACGCCGCGTCCTGGGGTTATGGAAGGCGGTGATCACACAAACCAAAATGAGACAACTTGAATGTTGTCCCATTCAAGACACGAGAGGAGAGGGGGGTTATTTCTTAGCGGCTTCGGCCTCTTTGTGCTGGCGCACCAATTCGCGGCGCAGAATTTTGCCTACGGTCGTTTTCGGCAATTCGCTGCGGAATTCGTAGTGGGTTGGCACCTTATACGGTGCTAGGCGCTCTTTGCACCAGGCCTTGATCTCTTCCTCGGTGGCCGTTTCGCCGGGCTTGAGCACAATCCAGGCCTTGACCGTCTCGCCACGATAGGGGTCAGGAATGCCGGCCACCCCGACTTCAAGCACTTTCGGGTGCGCTGCGATCACTTCCTCCACCTCACGCGGCCAGACCTGATAGCCACCCGGCTTGATCAACTCCTTCTTGCGATCCACGATATAGAAATATCCATCCTCATCCATGCGGGCAATATCGCCGGTGAACAGCCAGGGGCTGCCACCATCGCCCAGGTCACGCAGGGCATTTTCGGTTTCGGTCGGCATATTGTGATACCCCTTGAAGACTTGCGGCCCGCGAATCACCAATTCCCCGATCTCACCCACCGGCATTTCGGTTTTGCCGTCATCCAGGCTGATAATCTTCGCCTCTACATCCGGCAAGGGCAGGCCGATCGAGCCGGTACGATTTTCGCCGAGCAGGGGATTGCAGTGCGTTGCAGTGGGTGCCTCCGAAAGCCCATAGCCTTCGAAGACCTTGCCCCCCGTCAAAGCCTCGAAACGTTCCTTCGTTTCCCGCATCAAAGGAGCGGAGCCGGAGATACAGGCCTTGATCGAGGAAAGGTTGTACTTTCCGGCCTGCACATCGGGATGATTATTGATCGCATTATAGAGTGTCGGAACGCCCGGAAAGATGGTTGGTTTGAACTTCTGGATGTTTTCCAACACATCATGTAGATCGCGCGGATTGGGCACCATCACCATGCTGGCGCCGGTAGCGACGGCGAAGTTCATGCCGGCTACCATGCCATAGACGTGGAAGAGCGGGATGGCCATCAGGAGCACCTCCCCCCCCTCGATCAGGTTGGGCATCCAGTAGCGAATCTGCAGCGTGTTCGCCACCACGTTCCGGTGTAGCGCGATTGCCCCTTTGGAAGTACCCGTGGTGCCACCCGAATACTGGAAGAGACAGACATCATCCGGGCCCACCTCCACGGCCGGCCGTTGAGCCTGGGCATATTTCTTCAGCAGGTCCTGCATCCAAAAGTCACCGCTTTGCAGCCCCCCCTCGATACGAAAACCGCCTTTCTTTTCGCGCGCTAGAGTAAAAAGCAGGCGCAAGAAAGGCGGTAAAGTTTCTTTGAGGTTGGTGACGATCAGGGTCCTGAGGCGCGTCTTGGGCTGTACAGATTTGACCTTGCTATAGAAATTGCTCATGACGAACATCACTTCGACGCCGGCATCATTGACTTGATACTCGATCTCCGGAGGGGTATAGAGCGGATTGGTAGCCACCACCACGCCACCCGCCTTCAAGATCGCATAGTAAGCCATCACGAATTGGGGCGTATTCGGCATGAAAATGCCCACTCGATCACCCTTTTTAACTCCCAACTCTGCCAGCGCCGCCGCTAGGCGATCGGTAATAGCGTTCATCTCTCTGAAGGTGATCTTCGCACCCTTGAAAATAGTACAGGGGCGATCAGGATACTTGCGCGCCGCCTCATCGAGAAAATGGAAGAGGGGCACACGGGGATATTCAATCGTATGAGGCACTCCCGCATCATAGTGGGACAGCCAGGGCTTCTCACTCATCGCAACTCCTCCTGTTAGAAAGTGTTTTTGATAGTTTCAGTATACAGAAGAAAGAGTCGGACGTCAATAGACTAAAAATGAAAATCTCTGCGTGCAGCGTTCGCTGCGGTGAGTTTTTACAGTGGAGTCAATTCGGCGAAAGTCAAAATCGGCGAAAGCCCAGCATCGCTCGCCCGGTTACCACTCGATACCGCACCCTCAAGCAGTGGAATCTGCCTGTGTTTCCGAAACGGCTTTCCCTTCCCAATTTGGGCCGAGGAGGGGTAGCCCAGGTAGCACCACGGCACCCTTCCGGTCATAAGCGGCCTGTCCCTGAGCCTGGCGCAATTCTTCTACCATGCCCAACTCTTCAAAAATTGTCGTTGCTCGGAAGTGACAATCCACTGCCCAGGCGATCTGACCGGCGCGATCATACAGACGACGTAAGACCAGATAGGTGCGCGCCAAATCGGGGCGCGCTCGAATTTGCCGCAGCGTGTGCATAGAATCCAGCAAGAGCATCTCAATTTGAGGCCAGCTTGGGGCCGCACGACGCATCTCCATCTCTGCCATCAGGCGCAAGGCAATGCTCCTCGCCCAACGATTGCCGCCCTTTTCTGCCTCTTGCAGCGCCCTGCCAACCTCCTCCAGCCCCTCCTCCAATTGACCCTGGAGCGCAAGCGCCTCCGCCAGAAACAGACGGGGAAGATAATGGAACACACGATGCTGCTGAAGCTCTGCCCATTCGTTGGTCAATTTCAAAACTCGCAGCCCTTCCTCCACCCTCCCATGATGCGCAAAGGCGTATCCGCGCAGACTAAGCGCCATGTAGGTAGGCGGTGTGAGCGCTTCGAAGGTCAAATCCGGGATAGGAGCCAGAACCTGGAGCGTCTCCTCCCAATTCCGGCGATCTGCATGAACCATTCCTAGTTGCATCCGTGCGAAAAACGTAGTGGGATGGTCCTCCCCATGGGATTCTAAAGCGAGTTCCACGCCACGTTGCGCGCTGGCAAAGGCGCGCTCCCAGGCACCCACGCGCGCATAGGCGACGCCCAGATAGCCCAGGACGATCGGCAAATCGGGAGGCAAGGCTACCTGCAACGCTTCTTGACGCTCCTCATGCAGATTCACATAGCGTAAAAGATAGGCAATGGCATCATCAAAGGCGGCAAGGGCAATGCTCACTCGCCCCAACATGCGCAAGGCCGCAGAAAGCAAATCAATATCCCCTAACTCTTCCGCGATGCGGAGGGCGCGGCGCGCGTAATCGCTTGCTGTGACGGGCTGACCGCGCAACCAGAAAAACTGTGCCGCCCGTCGGAAAATCTGACCCAGATAGGCCTCGCCCCCTAACGTATAAGCAAGGTGTTCCGTCTCGCTGAGGATCTCGATGGCGCGCGTCAGATTGCCACTAAAGGCATATGCCTGAGCCAATTGCAGGTTGATTTCCACTCGCTGGCTGCGTGGCGCCGGTCCACTGCTCTGCCCCAGCAAATTGACCGCCTGCAAACCAAATTGACGGGCCTCGGCATAAGAACGCAACCTCAAGGCTTGTTCAGCGGCCTGCACCAAATAAGGCAGGGCACGCAAGGGTTGATCGCTGCGCGAATAATGATAGGCCAACGTCGCTACATCGCTCGGAGGCAGGCTATCCTCCAGAATCTCAGCAATGCGCCCATGGAGATATTCACGGCGGGCGCGACTCAAGCCGTTATAGGCAACTTGCCGAATCTTATCGTGGCGGAAATCGTATCCCTGGCGCACCTCCTGGACCAGGCCGCGCTGCACCCAGGTCTCGATTTCGGCCACCAGATCCTCACGCGGCCGTTCCAACAGCGCATGAAGCAAAGCAAGCGAAAAAGGACGCCCGAAAGCGGCAGCGGCGCCCAGGGCCTCCCGGCTCGCCGGCGGCAGTCTCTCCAGGCGCGCTTGGATCACTTGTTGAATAGAAGCCGAGTGCAGGGGAAACCACTCACCGGGCTTCCGTTCCTGCAGAGCTTGGATCGTTTCGATGATGAAAAACGGGTTGCCCTCGGTCTCTTGGTAAAGGCGCTCTCCCAAAATCCTATCCAGCTCTCTCTGGGGCAAGAGATGACCGGCCAGAGAAAGAGCATCCTGTGGCGTCAAAGGGGAAAGTTTCATGCTCATCACCAGGGGACTGCGCTCGAGCAAGCGCAGAAGTGGCCAGCGATCCTCGGGCAAATCCTCGGGGCGGTAAAGTCCAAAAATCAGCAGAGGCACATCCTTGATGCGCCGCGCCAGATCGGCAAGCCATTCCCAAGTTTGCGTATCGGCCCAGTGCAGATCGTCCAGGATGAGATGAAGCGGTGGCGCGCTCTGTTCGGCCATGGCCAGCACCAGCTGGGTCAATGCCGCCCTCAAGTTGGTCATCCCGCTTTCACCGCTCGGCGGCAAATAGGGGAAGAGACGGCGAACCTCCGGCAAAAAGTTGGATAGGATTCCGATCCAGCTTGGCGGCTGGGTCCGTTGTGCAAGAAGCGTTCTCTGGACCAAAGGATTCTCGCTTAACGCCTGATGTAACGGCGCAAGCGGAGACATGCTCTCCAACTCATAACATACGCTATAGAGCACTGCCACATCAGCATGGCGAGCGAGATATTCTTCAATAAGCCGCGTCTTGCCAATGCCGGCCTCCCCGGCCAGCAACAACAACTGCCCATGTCTTTCTTTGGCCTGGCGATAGAGCGCTTCCAGAGAATTCAGCTCCTCCTTACGATCCACCAACGGCACGCGCAAGGAAGAAGAGGGACGAGAAAGGAGCGTGCCCAGACGCGGTCCCCTTTTGGTCGGAGTGGCGGACGGTTCGCTTTCCAGCGGTAAACGCGCATCCCCTTGACGAATGGCCTGGGCCAGCGCTTGGGTCTCCGGCGTGGGTTCTGCATCTAGCTCCTCCTCAAGGAGGCGGACCAGGTTCTGATATTCGGTCAAGGCGCGCGCTCGCTCTCCCTTTAAGGCATAGAGGAGCATCAACCAGCGTCGTGCCTCCTCGTCAAACGGTTCCTGAGCGACCCACTGCTGGGCATATTTCAGCGCTTCGTCATATTCACCATTACGATGGAGTCCCTCGACGAGCTTTTCCAGCGCCCTCAAGTAGAGCTGACGGAATTGCTCGCGCGGCGCAGTACACCATTCGTCGTATAGGTCCTCAAGCAAGTCACCCCGATAAAGGGTTAATGCCTGACGAACCTCTTCCAGCGAAGCTTCCGGTCGCACGCCGCGTTGAAACTCCTCTACATCCACCCAAAGCGGCATGTCAGGATTGAAGCGCAAAATATTCCCATCGGACAGGAGCAATTCCCCCCTTGGATCCACGGAAACCAACGCCGTGCGCAAGTGATGCAGATACTGGCGCAGGTTGCGCCGCGCCGCGCTTTCGGTGGCACGCGGCCAAAAGAGAAAGGCAAGACGGCGACGGTCAATCGCTTCTTTGCGATTCAGCAGGAAATAGGCCATCAAGGCCCGCGTGGTCGGCGATCCCAGGTCAAGCGGCTGATCCTGGGCATCCGTCATCACAAAGGTGCCGAACAGGCGAGCATAGAGGAGCATTTCATCCCATAGGATAGCGCATACGTTGGCCGCCAATCACGTGCAGGTGAAGGTGAAAGATGATTTGATTGGCATCTGGGCCGTTGTTGATGATCAGGCGGAAACCGCTTTGAGCGATCCCTTCCTGCTCGGCCACCCGGCGCGCCACCAGAAGCATCCGTCCTAAGACCTCTTGATCTTCTTCCGATGCATCCGTGATAGAGGCAATGTGCTTGTTTGGAACTACCAACACATGCACCGGCGCCACCGGACGAATATCCCGAAAGGCGCTCACCCACTCATCCTGGTACACCATCTGTGCCGGGGCCTCTCCTTTGATAATACGACAGAAAACGCAGGAAGACATAATTCACCTCGCAAAAGTTGTTGATTTTCCAATGCTGGCTGATGGCCATTAGTGCTTCGTCCATTTTTGGTTTTGTGTATCTGGCTTTAGGCAGCTACACCAGGGAGCGCATCCGTCTCGGATGCTGAGGCCTGGCTACCAACCCAAGCGCCGCTGGCAGATGGGACGTCCGCGTTCCCAGGATTCTCGCTTCTTGGCAGACGGGACGTCTGCGTTCCCAGGATTCTCACTTCTGAGCGCCTAGGCGTTCTTTGGCAGTCCACATCAAGTTCAATAACGCCAAAATATAAATGGACAGAGCAATTAGGAAGGAATGCTCTGGATTATGGATATGGATAGCGGAAAACATGGGGTAAGAGGGAGGTAATCGTCTCTTCTATGAGGATATTTTCGCGGGTATCGGCGACCAGGATAAGCGTATGCGGGCCGAATTCGGCGATGACTTGACGGCAAAAACCACAGGGAGTAGCACCATTTTCAGTCACGACGGCGAGCGCTAGGAACTCCCGCGCCCCTTCCGAGACAGCCTTGTAAATCGCCACCCGCTCCGCACAAACGCCGTTTGGGTAAGATGCATTCTCGACGTTGACACCTGTGAAAATGCGACCATCTGCGGTCAACACAGCTGCACCAACGGCATAGCCGGAATAAGGCGCATACGCATTCTGACGCACCTGATTGGCCTGGCACACCAGCTGAAGACGTTGTTCAGGAGTCAGTTTCATTGTTTTCCTTCTTCCCAGGGAATTTGCGGATCGGCCGTGCTGGCACCCCTACCACCAGGGTATCTTCCGGCACATCCTTTGTGACCACCGAACCTGCGCCTGTGCGCGCTCGATTCCCCAATCGCACCGGCGCCACCAACATGGTATCGGAGCCGATGAAAACATCCTCTCCCACCCAGGTTGGATGCTTCTTTTCGCCGTCAAAGTTACAGGTGATCGTGCCAGCGCCGATGTTCGTATTGGCACCAATGGTGGCATCGCCAATATAGGAAAAATGCCCCATTTTGACCCCCGGCCCCAAATAGGAGTTTTTGACCTCGCCAAAGTTGCCCATGTGCACGCCTCGGGCCAGGTGCGCACCCTTGCGCAGCCGGGCAAAGGGGCCCACCTCGACTTCGTCTTCCAGCTTCGCCCCTTCCAGCACCGACATTTGGACATGGCAGCGCGCCCCAATGTGGGTATCGCGAATCCACGTGTTCGGGCCGATTTCGCATTCCTCGCCGATGACCGTCTGTCCCAGGAGAAAGGTACCCGGCCAGATAATTGTATCGCGACCGATGGTCACATCGGGTTCGATGTAAGTGGTTTCGGGGTCAAGCAGGGTCACGCCATTGAGCATGTGACGGGTATTGATGCGGCGGCGCATGACGCGTTCGGCCTCGGCCAGATGGACACGGGTATTGATGCCGATCGTCTCCTCTATATCTTCCAGATGCACCGTTTCCACCCGTAGCCCATCCTGTACAGCCAGTTCCACCGTATCCGTGAGGAAATATTCCCCTTTTGGTGAAAGGCGAATGCGCCTCAAGGCCTGCCAGAGCCACGCAGCCTCAAAACAATAGGCACCCACATTCAGTTCCTGAATGCGAAGTTGCTCCGGCGTGGCCACTGCCTCCTCGACGATCCCGAATACCTTTCCGCGTTCATCCCGCAGGATACGACCAAAGCCACGCGGCTGGGGTGAGACCACCGTGAGCAAGGTCACAGGGCCGGAACTGTGCTTTTGCCGCTCAACGAGCATCTGGAGCGTCTCCGGGCGCAGCAGGGGCATATCCGCGTAAGTGACCAGGATATATTGTGCCTCTTCTCGCAGCAGCGTTTCGGCCTGGAGCACGGCGTGAGCGGTGCCCAAAGGTGGATCTTGCAAGACAAAACGTGCCCGATCCGCTACTGCCGCGCGCACCGCTTCGGCACCATGGCCGATCACCACCACCGGTTTGGCTGTAGTTGCCGCCTCGGCAGCATCGAGGGCATAAAAGATCATCGGGCGGCCACAAATAGGATGCAAAACCTTTGGCAATGCCGATTTCATGCGCGTCCCCTGACCGGCAGCCAACAAGACGGATACAACACTCATATCACCTCTCAAAAACGCAAGCCTGACGTCCTCTCGGCAAATTCGGTCAAGCCGAAGGGCGCAGGCCTGAAATGAACGCGCCCCGAGGGCGCCGTAGGAAGAAGCCGGGGCGCTCGGATTCGAACCGAGACCAACAGATCCAAAGTCTGTGGTGCTGCCATTACACCACGCCCCAATGTGGGGTTATTTTATCACGATTAGGAGATTGAATACAAGTTCTATGAGACAACTCCAGCTTTTGCGTGAACCCTCGAAATCGGCCTCGCCTAACAACAAAAAGCAGGTATCTTAAGATACCTGCTCTTCGTGCTAATCTTGGAGAATCAGCTGTTTGCCGCCACTGCCGGCTGTAGTTCCTGAATGCTATAGGGGAAACCGTAATCTGCCATGCGCTCCATGAACGGCACAGGGTCGAAGGCTTCGGGGCCGAGAACACCGCTTCCCTTCCAAAAGCCGCGCTCCAACATTTCCCAGGCGATCACGGGGCCGAAGGCAGTTTGGGTGACTACGGCCTGAGTTCCCCAGCGACGCATAGATTCCTGGTTATCCAACACCTGGTAGATATAGACTTCGTAGGGCATCCCGTCCTTAATTCCCTTGACCCAGGTGCCGGCGCAGGTTTTCCCATGCATTTTCTCGCCCAGTTCTGCCGGATTAGGCAAACAGGCCGCCACCACATCCCGCGGGGCGACCATCACTCCTTTGACGTTGATAGGTTCTTTTCTATCCAGACCGAGCATATGGAGTGTCTTGAGCACCTGGATGAATTGCGTGCCCAGCCCATACTTGAAGGTGACGCGTCGCGCCCGTATCCAGCGCGGGATCAGGATCACCTCTTCGTGTTCGACATTGACCACCTCCACCGGTCCGATGCCCTCCGGGAAATGAAAGACTTCCGGCTCCGAAAAAGGCTCGGTGGTATACCAACCGCGCCCCTCTTCCCAGATCAAAGGTGGGTTCAAGCATTCCTCGATCGTGGTCCAGATGGAGAAAGTAGGCGCGAAGGGATACCCTTCGATCACCAAATTGCCTCCATCGCGAATGCCGATCTCTTCAATCTCATCGAAGAGATAATCTTGGGCATAGCGCGCGAAGACATCCACAACTCCCGGCTCGACTCCCATGCCAACCAGTGCCAGCAATCCTTTTCGCTCCCATAATTCCGCACGTTCAAATTGGTAATCTCCCAATTTGACACCCGGCACTTCGTAGGGACGTTCAGGGTGTGGCCGGGAAAGGCTCATGGCCAT
>JBKBPX010000068.1:0-12312 GCA_046292855.1 Anaerolineales bacterium | reverse complement strand
CGGCTCGCAAAAATACCTGGCGCAGGGTGCGACGGGCAGTTTGGGTCAGGGCAGCGATCTCTTCCGTGTAGGGGATGCCGAGTTTCTCGTGGAAAAGCGCGCCGACTTCCTGACGGCGCAAATGGACGGCCGGCGTGATAATGTGGGCGGGACGTTCGCCGCGCAATTGGACAATATATTCGCCCAGATCGGTCTCCACCACGCAGTGCCCGGCGGCTTCCAGGGCATGGTTGAGTTCGATCTCCTCGCTCACCATGCTCTTGGATTTGGCGATTAGCAGTCTTTTCTTCCCGACCGCATGGGCGCTCAAAATATCTATGACGATCCGACGAGCTTCCTCGCCATTTTGAGCGCGATGGACATGGATGCCGTTTTCCCGGAGATGGGTCAGGAAGCGCTCCAGCATCTCGTCCAGATGCTCAATCACCCAGCCACGCACGGCGTGGGCCTGTTGGCGGCGCGTTTCGGCATCTGGCAGGGAGGCAAAGGCTTGTGCTCGGCCGCGCAGACGACGTTCTGCATTCGCATCCAACGCCGCCTGGAGCACGGGATTGGCCAACGATTGACGGATGCGTGTACGGAGAGAGCGCATATTCCTAAGGAATTACAGGATCAAAACTAAAACGGTAGAAAATCCCCAACCTCCCTCGGCGCAAGAGGATTGTGAGCGTTTGTCCAGGGCGCGGGATGAGACCTTGGAAAGGTGGCAGGATAATCCTTCCTTTTCCCGCTAGCTCGGCAAGCACCACAAGGAGGGTGTGCTCACTCCTAAACAGAGGTCCTACGTCAAGAACGTGAACGGTATAAGCCTGAAGACGATTCGGGGGGAAGGCGTTAATCAATTTCATCAGGCTAATAAGAGTGTGGGTACCAATTACAAGAGCAAGAAAGAGGGGAAAAAGCTCTCTTTTTCTCTCAAACGAGTATAAAAGCAATAAAAATATCGAGATTTCTGAAAGCCTTGTCTTCCGGAAAGCATACAGAAAAGCCGGCTGCTCAATTTGAATCAGAAAACCCGGCACGAGGAAAACAAGCACAAGAAGCCACACTGCGAATTCTGGTCGAAATCCATCACCGTTCATCGCCTTCCCCCTGGATAACGCCGCGCGCCTGGCGATCGGCCAACTTCTCCAGGTTGTGTTGGGCGACTTCGTCCAGGCTCAATCCCAACTCGGTGCATATCTGGGCGACATACCAAAGCACATCGCCCAGCTCGGCTTTGATAGCCTGGCGCTCTTCAGCGCCGATCTGGCCGCCTTTATCGCGAAAGATCTTCTTGATCTTGCCGGCAACTTCCCCAGCTTCATTGGTCAGGCCGAGAGTGGGGTAAATCACGGCATGGCCGATGCTGGGATAGTGAGCCGTTTGCCGGGCGCGTCGCTGATATTCGTTCAACTCCATAGGGCACTTTTCCTCTAAAAGACTATTGCGTCGTTGTCCGAATCAGAGATTTCCAGAATCTGTCCTTTTCGCCGGGGATAAAGGGGGTGTAGAGTGTCAGGCGATCGGCCAAACCCTGATAGCGTTCGCGCAAGGCGGCAGGCAAGTCCGCTGGGGAGGCGACCAGGCAGAATTCCTGGAGCATTTCGTCACTGATCAGAGGGGGCATCTCGCTCCATTCGCCCCGCGCCGCGTGGGCTGAAAGGCGATCTGCCACATCTCCCCAGCCGTGAAGCTCCATGACGGAATGATAGGTGGGGGTGGAAGCGTAGAAGGCGATCTGAGAACGGGCGAAGGCTTTCTCGCTCTCGTCTGTGGCTACGAAGGCCGTGACCGAGAGCTGAATCTCCCGACGGCTTCGGCCAGCACGTTGGAGGCCTTCCTCGATGGCCGGCAGGATCACCTCGCGTAAGTAGCGCGGGCTATGGAAAGGATGGGCATGAAACCCCTGACATAGTTCCCCCGCCAAGCGCGCCAGGCCGGTGTTCACTCCGGCGATATAGATGGGGATGTCTGGATGCTCGATTGGGCCGGGATTGAAAAAGGGACTCATCAGGCTGATCTTATAGTATTCACCCCGAAAGTTCAACTTTGCCCCGTTCTGCCAGGTATCCCAAAAGGCGCGGATGGCGTGGATCTGCTCGCGCAGCTTATTCACCGGCGATCCTGGCCATTCCATGCCAAAACGGCGTTCAATGTGCGCTTTGACTTGGGTGCCCAGGCCCAGGATGAAGCGCCCTTGGGAATATTGAGCCAAGTCCCAGGCGGTATAGGCCAGCGTGGCCGGAGAGCGGGCAAAGGAAACGGCGATCGCGGTGCCCATCTGCAGCCGTTGTGTATGCTCGGCGATCAGGGCACAGGGGAGGAAAGGGTCATGTTGGGTCTCGCTGGTCCAGAGCGCATGGAAGCCCAAAGCTTCAGCTGCGCGGGCGATCTCTGTCACCTGTTTTAGGTGGGTAGGGGGAAGGGATGCGTCGAAATACATGTTTCTCTCCTCGGCAGGATGCCTCGCTCCTGCGGTTCAAAAGGAAATGCCGCTTTGACTCTCGACCAGCGCTCGCGCTCCCATCAAGCCGGCATCATCGCCGAGAGCGGCCTGGGCAAAAGTCAGGTTTTCTAGATAGCGTGGGTGGAAAACGCTCTCGCGCAGTTGGTGATGCATGGGGCCAAAGAGCAAATCTCCGCTTTGCGAGACGCCACCTCCGAACACGACGATGGACGGATCAAAGATGTGTAAGAAGCCGGCCAGGGCGATGCCTAGATATTTCCCAGCTCTCTGGAAGGCCTGTCGGGCCAAAGGGTCTCCCTGACGCGCGGCTTCGGCCACATCGCCGGCGCTCAAGTGGGCTTTGCCGCGCAAAGAAGAACTCACTCCGCCGGCCATCTGCTGTTGCACATAGCGCACAATAGCGGTGCCGGAGGCGATCGCCTCCAGATGCCCCGGCAGGCCACATGAGCAGAGTGGCCCCTCTGGCCAGACGGTGACATGACCTAATTCTGCCGCCATGCCGCGCTGACCACTCAGCAGATGATCAGCGATGATCACCCCGCCACCAATGCCGGTGCTGAGGGTCAGATAGAGGACATTGTGATGACCCTGTGCGGCCCCGTAGCGCCATTCGCCCAGGGCTGCCAAGTTCGCATCGTTTTCGAGCCAGGCTGGGCAGCCGAAGCGCTCCTCCAGTAATTGCGCCAGGGGCAGATTGCGCCATTCCGGAATGTTGGGGGTAGAAAGCACAACGCCCTGATAGGGGTCTATCGGCCCCGGCGTGGCCACACCGATGCCCAGCACGTGCCCTTCAGAAGGCCAAATGGCCTGCACTGCCTGAATGAGATTCGCTTCCGGCCTGCGTCCACCTTGATAGGTCTTGATTCGCTGATGTCTGATTGGCTGAAGAGAACGGCCGGCATAGGTTGCCACGCGCAAATGTGTCCCACCGATATCTACCGCTACAATGTAGTCCATGGGGGTAATTATACCTTGCTGATGAGGCTGTTTGTTGTCGGTTACGCTGGCAATCCTAGTTTGAGCCCACTGCAAAAATTCCCCACCGAGCAAAGAGCGCACAGTGCTTGTTCTTTGCCTAACTTCCCCTACTCTGTAAACAAGCCTTTTTACAGTAGAGTGCTTCGTCCATTTTTCGTTTTGTGTATCTGGCTTTAGGCAGCTATATCATATGTGGGTTGTTACCAGGGAGCGCATCCGTCTCGGATGCTGATACTTGCTACTAACCTAAGCGCCGCTGGCGGAGGGGACATCCACACTAGCGGACGGGACGTCCGCGTTCCCAGGATTCTCACTTCCGGGCGCTCAGGCGGTTCTTTAGCAGTCCGCATAAAGCTCAATAACACCAAAAGATAAATGGACAGAGCACTAATTTGGATTTTGTTTGAAAAATTCCGAAGCAAAGAAGCTTCCCCTGGGTGGCGATTTCGGGTTTGCTTTGAAATTTTGGGCGCTCACCTGACGATTGATCGGCAGGCTAAAGGCTCTTCGAGCTAACTGCAGGATTGCGGCGGGAGGGATTCGCTCGCCGTTTCCCGTTTCCATAAGGTACAATTAGCCCCTATGAGGCGATGGCAATTTGTCCTTGGAGTACTCATCAGCCTGTTCTTTTTATGGCTAGCTTTACGCGGGCTGCACTTGCAAGATTTCTGGCAGACCTTGCAGACGGCAGATTACAGATGGCTGATTCCGGGTGTGTTGGTGTATTTTCTGGCGGTGATTCTGCGCGCTTGGCGCTGGCATTACTTGCTGGAGCCGCTACAACACATTCCCACGCGCCAGCTCTTCCCGATCACGGCCATCGGATATATGGGGAACAATGTGTACCCGGCGCGCGCCGGCGAGGTGCTGCGAGCAGTGATCCTGAAACGCCGTTTTGGGGTCTCCATTTCGGCTTCGCTGGCGACCATCCTCGTCGAACGCGTCTTTGATGGGATGGTGATGCTGGCGTTTGTCTTCTTCAACCTGCCCGAATTGGCACGCCTGACCCACGATTCCGGGCTGGTGGGCAATATCCAGCAGGTGGCACTGGGAGGGACATTGCTTTTCGTTGGGGCGCTGCTGGCTTTTCTATTCCTGGCAATGTTTCCACAAAGGACGATGCGATTCGCCGAAAAATTCCTGGGTTATTCTCCTGCAAGGATTCGTCAGAAGTTTTTGCCGCTGATGGAGCGCTTCCTTGGCGGCCTGGTTTCGCTTCGCTCCCCCTTTCATATCTTGATGATCTTCCTGACCTCCACCGGAATCTGGCTGCTGGAGACGGGGAAATATTGGTTTGTGATGTACGCTTTTCCGTTTCGCATCTCGTTCTTTGCGCTGATGCTGATGAACGGGATCGTCAACCTGGCGACGACCATCCCCTCGGCGCCGGGCTATGTGGGCACCTTTGACGCGCCCGGCATCGCTGTGTTGCGTGCCTATGGGGTGGAGCAGGCGCTGGCCGCAGGGTATACGTTGGTGTTACATGTCGCTCTTTGGTTGCCGATCACGTTACTGGGAGCGTTTTACCTGACCCGCGAGGGAATCCGCTGGCAGGAAGGCTTGCGCCAGGAAATGGAGGAGGTCGAATGAAAATCGCGATCATCGGAGCAGGTTTCAGCGGATTGGCTGCGGCATGGGATTTGCGCCGCGCCGGGCACGAGGTGACCATCTTCGAGGCCGGTGAGCAGGTGGGCGGGCTGGCAAGTGGATTCAAGGAACCGCATTGGGATTGGTCGGTGGAGAAGTTCTACCATCATTGGTTTGCCAGCGATCGCCATATATTGGGCTTGATCGGCGAGCTGGGTTGGGAAAAGCAGGTCATTTTCCGTCGTCCTTACACGGTGGTGTACCATCGGGGAAAGTTTTATCCCTTCGATTCGATCTTTCAGGCGCTGATCTTCCCCGGCTTGGGTTGGGGAATAGATAAATTGCGCTTTGGACTGGTCGGGCTATATCTGCGCCTGAGTTCGGATTGGCAACGGCTGGAGCAATACACGGTCGAAGAATGGATGCGGCGCTGGGCCGGTGAGCGCGTTTACCGGTTGATGTGGAAGCCGCTGCTGGAGGGGAAGTTTGGCCCATATGCCGATCAGGTGAACATGGCTTGGATGTGGGCACGCTTGAAGGCACGCACGACCCGCTTGGGTACGTTTGAGGGCGGTTTTCAGCGCTTCGCCGATCAATTTGCCGAACGGCTGCGCGAGATGGGGGTGCAGATGCGGCTACGGACGCCGGTAAAGCAGATTCAGCAGCAGCCCGGCCACGGCTGGGTCATCGAGTCGCTCGGCAGCTTTGCAAAGGGGTTTGACCAGATTCTGGTCACGCTTTCGCCCCGGGCGATGAGCGGCCTGTGTCCTTCCCTTCCAGAAGAATATCTCCGAGGGTTGAAAAATCTGAAGTCCATGGGAGCTGTGGTGATGGTGCTGGCGTTGCGTCATCGCCTTTCGGAAGAGGGGTATTACTGGTTCAACCTGCCGAAAGAGGCCGGCTTTCCGTTCTTGGCGCTGGTGGAGCATACGAATTTCGTGGCGCCAGAATGTTTCGCTGGGGAGCATATCGTCTACGCTGGGGATTACCTGGAGGTGGGGCATGAGTATTTTTCGCTGAGCGAGGGGGCGCTTTTGGAACGCTTCCTGCCAGCTTTCCGGCGCATCAATCCGAAGTTTCAGCAGGATTGGGTGCGCAAAGTTTGGGTTTTCAAGAGCGAATATGCCCAGCCGGTGCCCGGCCTCCGGCATTCTCAGCATATTCCTCCTATCCGAACGCCTTTGGCGGGGCTGTATTTCGCCTCGATGAGCCAGGTCTATCCCTGGGATCGCGGGACGAATTTCGCTGTGGAGATCGGGCGGAGGACGGCGAGGATGATGATGGAGGATGGTGGACGGTGGATTGGGGAATAGACCGCAGATAGTAGACGGCGGACGGCAGACGGCGGAGGGAAGATGTTTGAGTTTGTGATCGAGGCAACTTGCGGAAGGGCACGGGCGGGGCGTTTTTCCACTCCGCACGGTGAGCTACTGACGCCGGTCTTTGCGCCGGTGGGCACCCAGGCAACGGTGAAGATGCTCACTCCGCAGCAAGTGGAAGAGGCCGGGGCAACGCTTGTCCTGGCGAATACCTACCACCTTTACCTGCGCCCCGGCGATGAGCGCATTCGGCGACTGGGAGGGCTACACCGCTTCATGCAGTGGCCACACCCTATCCTGACCGATTCAGGCGGCTTTCAGGTCTTTTCTCTGGCGGCAAGCCGTCAAGTGGATGAAGATGGGGTGACTTTCAAGAGCCATATTGATGGTTCGCTCCATCGCTTTACCCCTGAGAAGGCTATCGCAATCCAGGAGAACCTGGGCGCGGATATTATCATGGCCTTCGATGAGTGTGCCGATCCTTATGACCGGGCGTATGTGCGCCAGGCAACCGAGCGCACGCATCGCTGGGCGGAACGCTGCCTGCGTGCTAAGACCCGTGCCGATCAGGCCCTTTTCGGCATCGTGCAAGGGGGAGTGGACCCTGAGCTGCGGGCAGAGTCGGCGCGCTTTATCGCTTCCCTGGATACGCCTGGCATTGCCATCGGGGGGCTTTCCGTCGGGGAGACGAAAGAGGAGACCTATGCCATGCTGGAGGTGGTCACGGCGGTGCTGCCGACGAACAAGCCGCGCTACCTGATGGGCGTGGGCACTCCGGAAGACCTTATTCAGGGAGTGGCGCGCGGGGTGGATATTTTCGATTGCGTTTTGCCCACTCGTCTGGCCCGTCATCATGCCGCTTTTTCTCCGGCAGGACGGATGAATCTGCGTGGGGCGGCTTATAGCGATGATGAGCGTCCCATTGATGAGACCTGCGATTGCTACACCTGCCGACACTTCAGCCGCGCCTACCTGCGTCACCTGATCGTCGCCGGGGAGTGGCTGGCCGGGACGTTGCTTTCGATCCACAATATTCGCACGCTGACCCGTCTGATGGAAGAGCTGCGCGCCGCTATCCTGGATGGCACGTTTGAGGAGCGTTTGCCCCTCTGGTTAGCAACCTGGCATGGCAACGCGCGGCGTATGACCTCCTTCGCACAAGAATATTGAGCGGCGCTTTTCATAAACCCAGTGTCAAAGAAAGGATGCTTATGACGTTTTTCCAGGCACTTCTTCTCGGCATCATTCAGGGGCTGACAGAATTCCTGCCGATTTCTTCGACTGCTCATCTGTTGCTGGCGCAAAGTGTGTTCCGCTTGCCTGCCGGTGACGAGATGTTCGCTTTCCTGGTGCTGGTTCAATGGGGAACGGTGCTGGCCTTGCTTGTTTACTTTTGGCGCGAGTGGTGGGCGTTGGCGAAGGCCTTCGTTGCCCGACCGTTTTCCAATCTGCGAAACCGTCTGGCGTGGTATGTCTTGCTAGGAACGCTGCCGGCGCTGGTCGCCGGGGCCTTGCTCCGTGATGCGGTGAGCGCGCTCTTCTCTCAGCCGCTGCTAGAGGCGGGCATTCGTCTGTGGATGGCCGCGCTGCTTTTGGGAATCGCAGAACTCTTCAGCAAGCCGCAGAAGACGCTTGAAACATTGAACGGACGTGATGCGCTGTGGATCGGCTTGTTTCAGGTGCTTGCTATTTTTCCGGGCGCTTCGCGGAGCGGAACAACATTGAGCGGTGGGCTGTTGCGCGGTTTTGACCGTCCATCGGCGGCGCGCTTTGCCTTTTTGCTGGCCATGCCGGTCATGGTGGCGGCCGGGGGATTTGAATTGCTCGGCTTGGTCGCTCGGCCTCCATTCGCAGCTTTTTTCCCCACCCTAGCGCTGGGGATGCTCACCGCCGCGCTCAGCGGATGGCTGGCGATCCGCTGGCTGCTGCGCTACGTGCAGCACCATTCACTTTGGATTTTCACCATTTATTGTGCTTTAATGGGGAGCATCTCGTTGGGGGCATATTTCTGGTGAATGGGTTCACTGCAAAAACTCACCACAGAGCACGGAGCGCACAGAGCTTCTTCGTCGCTTGATGCCGAGTGCTTTTATCTAGGTGCCTGCCCCGCTTGCAAATAGCAGCTCAAGGTGTCGGCGTGGCTGTAACAGTGGGGATGGCCGCCGTGGTCGGGTGGACCACGATGCCCACCGCAGTCCAGCTGGTCTGGGAGGGACGACGCGGGGCGATGATCGTCACATAAGCTCCTGGGGCAAGCAGAGCAGCGCGCTCGGCAGGCAAAATCTTGACCTGAGGATCAAATTGGAAGGTATAGGTATTGCCATCCCGTGTCTGAATGGTGATGCTTAGGCCGGGTTGGTAATCTATCACCCAGCCAACCCAATGAGTGCGAGAAGGCTTCCCTGGGATAACCGCCACGCGCTGCGCCACTAGGTTGCCGCTTTCATCGCTGCGAGCCAGGGCGGCTACTTGCATTCCTACCTGCAAAGCCGCGACCCCACCGTCACGCGCCGAGGGGACGTGAATGCGCGTGTCGGCGTTAAGGGCTACGGTCACAGAAGAACCATCGGCTAAGGTGAGGGTCAGGCTCGTCTCGCTTATAGCGCTGATCAGGCCGCGAAAATGTTGTGGCTTGCCATGTATCTGTGGGACTTTTGTCTTCTTCAGGCCGGGCGTCACTGGTGGCCCTGGCGGTGTGCCAGGGGTCTTATGGGGATTGCCGGCTGAGGAAGGGCTGGCTAGGACCTGGGTTGTAACGAGGAAAAACATGCCGAGTATGGTCAGGATCAGTAGAAGCTTTCTCATTGTGCCACCTCCAAACTATGGTTGATACGTAACAACCAACACGACACTTTCTTCATTCCCCAACAGATCGCTGGCTACAATTTCGATCACATTAGGACCTTCTTCGAGCATAAGAGGAATCTCGAACTTTCCTTCTGGGCCGACGAGGAAAACCTCCTCATTGACGGTAATCACAGTTTCAGGCGGTGCGAAGCCACGTAACCGGATAGAGGGAGTATCCACCACCTCTCCATCTTGGGGGGAGAGAAGCTTGAAGATTTTCCCGTCGCTGGTTTGCGCAGGAGGAGCTGCGGTCGGCAAGGCAACAGAGGTCTCTGCCGAGGCTGTGATTGTCACTTGCCGGGCTTGGGAAGGAATCCCGGTCGTTTCGCCTTTCGGCAGCGTCTGGGCGGGAGCGTTTAAACCTGCCCATGCACAGGCAACCAGCCAGAGAACCAAGAGGATGAACAGGAAAACCCTTTTGGCCATCAGGTATTTCGATTATAAGGCAACTCGTTTAGGAAGTGAGTTACGGCAATGTGGCAAGTCATATTCCTACCAGATGCAGCGCGTGTTCCACCAATAAGGTTGGAGCAGGCGGCGTCTCCAGCTCGGGGAAAGGCGATTGGCTCAACATCTCCACCCCGATCCCATAGGGGGCTAGCTCGCGACGCGCCTGAAGGGTCAATCCCCACAATCCCATCTGAGCGATGAAAAAGGCAGGGTGAAGCTGGGCTTCATCCAGGGAAAGGAGCAAGAGAATCAGCCCGCGTCCTTGTTGCCGCATGATGCGCCCAACGGATTGGATCAGCAGGAACGCGGCAGTTAAGTTGAGGTCTAGGCTGCGATGCCAATCCCACTCGTCCATATCCAGCAAGCGCGTTGAGGGCGCAACTGCTGCGTGATGCACCAGCACGTCAATATGCCCCCATTCATCTTCAACTTGTTTGACCAGCGCCTGGGCGACGATCTTGCGGGTAGGGTCTTCCGTGTAAGTACGTAGAGTGCATCCCTGCGCTTCGAGAGCTTGTGCCCAATCCAGCGTGATCGGGGAAAGGTCATTTAGGGCTACAGCCGCACCACGCCGCGCAAATGCTTCTGCCAGAGTGCGGCCAAGGCCACGCCCGGCGCCATTGACAAAAATCACTTTTTGGTCCATCTTCGCCTCCACTGTCCGCCGTCTGCCGTCCGCCATCCACCGTCCTCATTTACCACATACCACAATCTGATCCCTGTTCAGCCTTCCGTTCAAGGCCAGGCCGAAGTAGGGGGAAGGATCAAGGGTGTTGCGGATGTCCAGCTCATTGCGAAAATGCCCCTGACCATCATCCAGCACGATGGAGAAATGCAGGTGCACGCCGACCGGCTTAAGCGGGTCGCCGGAATAGTTGCCCTGGTAGCCAAGCAGGGTGCCGGCGCGCACAAAATGCTCATAGGTGCCAGGAGGAAAATCGGGCATAATGAAAGAATTTCCCTCGCGATCGGCCATGTGGGTATAGTAAAGCCAGATTTGCCGCCCCGGCTGCAAGGGGTCGTTAGGCACGCGCAGGATGAGGGAGGATTTCCATTCCGGCAAGCGCGTCAGATAACCATCATAAGCGGCGTAAACAGGGGTTTCTCCGGGAGCTGTGCCGCCGAAGATGTCAATTCCCTGGTGACGATGCCCGAGGCGGAAGGAATCATCCCATAGGTAGCCGATGAAGCCATCGGTTGGAAAGAGAAAAGGAGCGTCAGCGCAATGGGTTAGGGCTTGACTGCGCCATTCGGGATGGGCTTGGGGCCGAAGGAGCCATTCCAGCACCCAACGGGTGCGCAAGGAGAACAGGCGCCAGGGACGTAGGTAAAGGAGCACCCCCAAAAGGATGCCAAGCAGGATGAGAAACGGGTACCGCCGACGCATGGGGCTGATTATACCAGCCAAGGGCAAGGTGAATATTTGCACAATCCTTTTCGGAACTTTACACGAACTTTACACTCATAAGCTACCCTATAAGCGACAGTGGAAACACTGTGAAACTATCGAAGGAGAGATAACCATGAAAAAGACACTTCTACTCGTAACGAGTCTTGTACTGGCTCTGGCTTTTCTGGGAATCGGGGTAGTCTATGCCCAAGGGACAACGCCCACCCAATATGGGCCGTTGCACGACTTCATTGAGCGTGCCCTGGCAAGCAAATTGAATTTGACCGAAGCCCAGGTAGAGCAGGAGCTGGCAAGCGGGAAAACGATGGCTCAGATCGCCCTGGGCTATGGAGTTACACCAGCCGATTTGCCGGCTTTCCTGAAAGAGGTGCACCAGCTGGCATTGAGCGAAGCGGTCAAGGCTGGTGTGATCACCCAGGCACAGGCAGATTGGATGCTCCAACATGCCCAAAACTTCGGCTACCGCTGTGGTAACGGTTACGGATATGGCATAGGAGCTTGTCAATCTGGCTTCGGCTACGGGATAGGCCCGCGGTTTTGGCAGGGAAACAACCCCCCAGGCAACTACGGCTATGGCTTTGGCGGCGGAATGATGGGACGCGGTCGCCGCTAACAACAGCCCTCATTTTTGAATGGCAACACACCTACTCGAGTTTAGACAAAATTTGGGGCGGTTCTGCCTTTGAGCAAAACCGCCCTCTGTACTTGGGGTTGTCAATGCTCGAGCGATTACCAGGGAGAATATTAATGGACTTGTGGTATTTTGTCAAGAAATTCAATTTCACGCGTAAACCTGCTGTGAGAGGTGAAGAACGCCGCTGCAAATAAGGAAACTACCAAAAATAACCAGAGCAAACCCATGAAAAGTAGATATGCTTTCTCTGCTAAAGAAGGAGGAGGTGCGCTATACTCACTCTCAAATCTCGGAAGCTGATAGGAGATGTAAGCCATCAGTGACAGTGATAAAACAGATGCCACCATCATCAGTAACCAACTGACCCAATAATGCAAACGACGACCATAAAACACTAAACTAAGTAGTGCTCTGTCCATTTATCTTTTGGCGTTATTGAACTTGATGCGGACTGCCAAAGAATTGCCGCAAATGCCAAGATATGGATGCCAAGAAGCGTCTATAACCCACATATGGGTATAGTTGGCCAAAGCCAGAACGCAAAATCAAAAGTGGATGAAGCACTAGCGCTCTGCCCACTTATCTTTTGGCGTTATTGAACTTGATGCGGACTGCCAAAGAACCGCCTAGGCGTCCA
>JBKBPX010000067.1:0-12419 GCA_046292855.1 Anaerolineales bacterium | reverse complement strand
AGGCAGCCACTTGCTCAGGTGCGGGAATATTCTCTCACGCGCTATCTCCCGCCAATCCAAATTTTGAGCCGCATAGTCCTCCCATTGTTTGCTTAAAAGTTCGGGCCAGGAGGACATGTAATCTGTCACCCAGGCCTCGATTTGCCCTTCCAGAGGCCAATCCCGAACCTTTGACCAGTAGGCTAAAAAGGCAGGGAAAGTATCCAGGCATTCTAGCATTGGCATTCACCTTCCCTTGGGACTCATGGTATCATAAACGCATGACTTCCAGGGTTCGCACCATGTTGATTACCGGCGCAGCGGGTGGGATTGGGAAAGCCACGGTGCGCCTCTTTGCCGAGCGCGGCTGGCGTGTGATCGGCGTAGATCGTCGCCCCTTTGATGACGAGTGTCCGCAGGATGGCCTTTTCATCCAGGCCGATATTTCGCGCCCGGAAGAGCTGGAGGCAATTTTCTCGCAGGTGCAGCGTTTCACCTCATCGTTGGATGCCCTGATCAACAACGCTGCCCTGCAGGTTGCCAAGCCCCTGCTCGAGACCACAGCCGAAGAGTGGGACGCAGTCATGGCGGCCAATCTGCGTTCGGTGTTCCTGGCCGTGAAGTTGGCTCATCCCTTGCTCAAGGCGGAAGGCGGCGGGGCAATTGTGAATGTTTCGTCCGTCCATGCCATCCAAACTTCGGCGAATATCGCAGCCTATGCCGCTAGCAAGGGCGGGCTGCTGGCCCTGACACGTGCCATGGCCATTGAGTTTGCCCCAGATCGGATTCGTGTGAACGCGATTTTGCCCGGAGCAGTGGATACGCCAATGCTACGCGCCGGCCTGGAGCGCGCTCATCTCGGCGGGAGCACCATCCACGAGCGCCTGGAAAACCTGGCGCGCAAGACAGTGAACGGCCGTATCGGTCAGCCTCATGAGATTGCCCGCGCCATCTACTTTTTGGCAGATGAGGAGCAATCTTCGTTTATGACCGGCCAGGCTCTGATCGTAGATGGCGGAGCGACGGCGCGGTTGAGCACCGAGTGATTCACAGCACTTCTCCAAAGGCCCGAACGGCGCGTTCCACGGCCGCCTCGTCAATCCAATAATGGGTCACCAGGCGGAAACGACGTTCCCCAATAGCGCCGACCAGCACCCCTTTCTCACGCAGGCGCGCAGCAATTTGGGGCGCATTCCAGGGGACATCTTCTTCTAGATCGAGAAAGACCATGTTCGTGGCAGGTGTGCCGCTCTCGAGCGCCAACCCTGGGATTTTTCGCAAACCATCGGCCAGCGCCCTTGCCCGCCTGTGATCTTCGTGTAATCGGTCTATCATCTTTTCCAGGGCAATCAGCCCGGCAGCCGCCAAGATGCCTGCCTGACGCATGCCGCCTCCCAACATTTTGCGCACCCGTCGCGCCTGGCGGATAAAGGCCTCGGACCCGCAGAGGAGCGAACCGGCCGGAGCACAAAGCCCTTTGCTCAGACAAAAAGTGACCGAGTCCACCCCTTCGGCTAGCTCGCGTGCTATCTGGCGCACCTCTCCCCCGCTCTGTTCGGCGATCGCGGTGGCCGCGTTGAAAAGGCGTGCTCCATCCAGGTGGACTTTCAGGCCGTGCGCCTGAGCCAATTGCCCGACCTGGCGGGTATATTCCACGCTTTGAAACGTCCCGCCGCAACGATTATGGGTGTTTTCCAAACAGATCAGGCGCGTGGTAGGATGATGTACGTCATCGGGACGGATGGCAGCGCGAATCTCCTCCAATGCCAGACTACCATCGGGCCGATTGGGCAGTTGATAGGAGTGAATCCCTCCCAAAGCCGAAATGCCACCGACCTCGAAGAGGAAAGTATGCGAGAGATTGCCCAGAATGACCTCGTCACCGCGCCGGCAGTGGGTCAGAATGGCTGCCAGGTTGCCCATTGTGCCGGAAGGGACAAAGAGGGCGGCCTCTTTCCCGAGCAATGCCGCTGCTTCTTTTTGCAGGCGATTGACTGTTGGATCCTCCTCGTATACGTCATCCCCTACTTCGGCGATCGCCATCGCCTGGCGCATTTCGTCGGTTGGATGGGTCACGGTATCGGAACGAAGGTCTATCAACATGATCTCTCCTGAGAGCGAAAATTTGCTTCCTCTAGCGGTACAATCATAACATGGAGAAAAACCTTGTCCGAAAGGAAAGGAGAATGCTTCCTGAGGAAATCCTCGAAGCTATCCGCCGTGCATTGAGCGAAGATATTGGCCCCGGCGATGTGACCACCGAAAGCATTGTCCCGCCCCAGGCGCTCATGCGTGGACACATCATAGCCAAACAGGATGGCATCGTGGCCGGGCTGGATGTGGCTGCGGCGGTCTATCGTGAACTTGATGCGGAGGTGATCTTCCAAGCGCAAGTAGAAGAAGGAGCACGGGTGCAGCGTGGTCAGGTTTTAGCTCTGGTTCGTGGACGGGCGCGCAGCTTGCTCACAGCCGAACGCACGGCATTGAATTTTCTGGGGCGCATGTCGGGCATTGCCACGCTGACACGTCAATTCGTGGACGCCGTAGCCGGCACGGGAGCGGTGATTCTAGACACGCGCAAGACCGCGCCCGGCCTGCGCGCCGTGGACAAGTTGGCGGTGCGCCGCGGTGGCGGCCAAAATCATCGCTTTGGCCTCTATGATATGGCCTTGATCAAGGATAATCACATTGACTTTGCTGGCTCGATCCGCGAAGCCGTTCAACGGGTGCGTGCGGTAGCGCCGCAGGTGGAGATCGAAGTCGAGGCGCGCACTCTGGATGATGTGCGCGAAGCGCTGAATCTGGGAGTAGAGCGCATTTTGCTCGATAATATGACCCTGGACATGCTGCGCGAAGCGGTGCGCTTGGTCAACGGACGGGCAAAACTGGAAGCTTCTGGCAATGTCTCGCTGGAGAATGTGCGCGCCATCGCCGAGAGCGGGGTGGATTACATCTCCATCGGCGCCTTGACCCACTCTGCCCGCGTCTTTGATCTCAGCTTCGATTATCTCTCTTCGCTCTGATTTGGAGGTGCCTATGAACCCTGAAGTCCAGCAAATGTACGAAATGCTCAAGTCGAAATTGCATGACATTGTCCCCGATGTGGAACTGCGCTACAAAGCCGAGATTGCAGTGGAGATCAATGCCCTGAAGAAAGCCCGCAATGCGGTCATCTTGGGACATAACTACATGGAGCCAGCGCTCTTCAACTCTGTGCCCGACTTTACCGGTGACTCGCTTGACCTCTCGCGCAAGGCCGCCCAGACGGATAAAGATGTGATCGTCTTCTGTGGCGTGCGCTTCATGGCGGAGACGGCAAAGATTCTCAACCCGGCCAAGACCGTGCTGTTGCCCTCGGAAAAGGCCGGCTGCTCTTTAGCGGCTTCGATCACCGCCGAAGATGTGCGTGCGCTGCGCCGACGTTTCCCCGGCGTGCCGGTGGTGAGTTATGTGAACACGTATGCAGATGTCAAGGCCGAAAGCGATATTTGCTGCACCTCGTCCAACGCGGTGGCCGTGGTCGAGTCGCTGAAAAGTGACACTGTGATCTTCCTCCCCGATGAATTCCTGGCGCGCAACGTAGCGCGAGAGACCGGCAAGCATATCATTTTTCCCACCCTCCAGCCGGGCATTGAGGATACCGAACTGGACTATCAGATGATCGGCTGGCATGGACGCTGCGAGGTGCATGAGAAGTTTACGGTGCAAGATATCGAAACCGTGCGCGCCCAATTCCCGGAGGTGGTCATCCTGGCGCATCCGGAATGCCGCCCCGAAGTGGTGGCCGCCGCCGATTTTTCTGGCTCGACCAATGCCATGATTCGCTTCGTGCGCGAAACCAACGCGCCGCGCTATCTCCTCCTCACCGAATGCGCCATGGGGGATAACATCACCGCAGCCAATCCAGATAAGGAGATGCTGCGCCTGTGCATGGTGCGCTGTCCGCATATGAACATGATCACCCTCGAAGCCACCCGCGACGCGCTCCGCTACAATCGCTACGTGATCGAAATCCCTGAGGAGATCCGCCGACGTGCCTATCGGGCAGTGCAGCGGATGATCGAGATAGGATGACGTATGAAGATCGCTGATGTACTCATCATCGGCTCTGGGATTGCCGGCGCCACGGCAGCGCTGAAACTGGCAGAGAATCCGAACCGACGCATTATCCTGATCACCCGCGATCAGGCGACCGAATCGAACACCCGTTGGGCGCAAGGGGGGATTGTGAGCCGTGGCCTGGAGGATAGTCCTGACCTGCTCGTGCGCGACATTCTAGAAGCCGGAGCTGGCGCTTCATCCCCAAAGGCGGCGCGCATCTTGGCCGAAGAGGGGCCGCGCCTGGTGGACGAAATCTTGATTCGCATGGCCGGGGTGCCTTTTGACCGCGATGAAAACGGCAACCTGGCTTGGGGACAGGAAGCAGCCCATTCGCGCCGGCGCATCCTCCATGTCGGTGATGCGACCGGGCGGGCGATCATCGAAGCGCTAATGCGGCTGATATACGAGAAGCCGAATATCGAGCTGATCCCCCACGCCACCGCCGTTGACCTGATCACCTTTCCCCACCATTCGCGCGATCCGCTTAGGGTCTATGAACCGGTCGCCTGTTACGGCGCTTATGTCTTTGACCGCCAGGGGCGCGCTGTCCATCGCACTCTGGCTGCTTATACCATCTTGGCAACGGGTGGCTTGGGCAGGATTTACCGCAATACGACCAACCCGCCCGGCGCACGCGGCGATGGCTTGGCCATGGCGCATCGCGCCGGTGCGCGCATCGTCAACGCGGAGTACATCCAGTTCCACCCCACCGCTCTGGCCGTGCCTGGTGCCGAAGGATTCTTGATCAGCGAAGCGGTGCGTGGCGAGGGCGGCATTCTGCTCACCCCGGCGGGCCAGCCGTTCATGCACAAATATTCCCCTCCATGGAAAGACCTTGCCCCGCGCGATGTGGTTGCGCGCGCCATCCACCTGGAAATGGAGACGCATGGCTATTCCCACGTCCTGCTGGATATTGCCTCCCGCTTGCCTGCCGAACGCATCCGTGAACGTTTCCCCACCATCTATGCCGAATGCAAACGCGTGGGCATTGACATCACTCGCGAACCCATCCCGGTTGTTCCAGCCGCACATTATTCCTGTGGCGGTGTCGCAGTGGATGAGTGGGGACGCACCGATATTGCCAATCTCTATGCTGTGGGCGAGGTGGCTTGTACGGGCGTGCACGGAGCCAATCGTCTCGCTTCGACCTCGCTCTTGGAGGGTTTGGTCTGGGGCCATCGCGCTGCAGAGGACATAGAACGCCGTTTTGCCGCCGAGCCCAAACCGTATATTCCGACTCCCCAAGAAGTCCCACCCTGGGATGAGACGGGCTTGACCGAGGACTCCGATCCGGCGCTCATCCAAGGCGATATGCAGACCATTCAGAACATCATGTGGCACTATGTCGGTCTTGTGCGTTCGGGCGATCGGCTTTCGCGCGCAATTCGTGAGCTGCGTCACCTGCAGAACGAGATCGAGACTTTCTATCGCAGCACGCGGCTAAGCGATGGGCTGATCGGTCTGCGCAATGCGGTGGAGGTGGCCCTCCTCGTTGCACAGGCGGCACGACATAATCGCCAGAGTCGTGGCAGTCATTTTCGGATTGATACCACAGACGGAGGCGAGCGGTTAATTTGATGCTTGTGCATCCACGCAAAGTTGCAGTTGTGCTGCAGAACCACGCTGCCGACAACACTTCTGGCACGGGAAACGTGCCTCGTCTCGTATATCTTCCTGAAAGAAGGTAAAATAGAGACAACCCTTTTTGCAGGAGAAAACTATGTTCCACACTATTATCCTTATCGGCAACCTCGGACGTGATCCGGAAATGCGCTACACCCCTTCCGGCCAGCCGGTGACCAGCTTTTCTGTGGCCACGAATCGGCGTTATACCAGCGCGAACGGAGAACAAGTTGAAGAAACCCTCTGGTTTCGGGTGACGACCTGGGGAAAACTGGCTGAAACCTGTAATCAGTATCTCAAGAAAGGCTCAAAAGTGCTTGTCGAAGGCCGGCTGACAGGTGATCCGCGCACCGGCGGGCCGCGCATCTGGAATGGCCAAGATGGCCAGCCGCGCGCCTCCTTCGAGGTCACTGCACAGACGGTGCGTTTCCTCAGCGCGCGCGGCGACGAAGGCGAAGTGGCGTCGGTGCCCGGCATGGAAGTGCCTAGTGACGAGGATATTCCCTTCTGAGGATGTCTTATGACCCAGCATTCCCCGGAAATGCGGCCAGCGCCACAGATGGTAACAGCCTACAGCAATTTGGCTCGCATTGCCCATTCCCCAGCCGATTTTGTCATTGACTTTGCCCATTGGCTGCCGGGAGATTCCCAGGCCTGGATTCAAGCGCGCATCCTCCTTTCGCCCCTCTCGGCCAAACTTCTTTTGCGGGCACTGGCGGAAAATCTCTCGCGCTACGAAGCGGCCTTTGGAGAAATTCCTCTCCCCGGTGGCCCTTCTTTGGCTGATCTGCTTTTCCATCCCCCATCAGATGAAAATCCCTGAGAGGCGCTGTGCATAAGCTGGAATCCATCGCCGAACAGATTCGTCGAACTTTTGATGAGCGCATTGCGGCGCGGGATCAGGCCTTGAGTTATGCCCGTGAGCTTACTCGTGCCTTTGCGTTAGCCATTCGCGCAGCACATCGCGAGGAAATCGAAACGATGCGCACTCATCTGGAGCAAGCGCGTCAACTGGTGCAACGCCTATCCGAAGGATTGCAACCTTTCCCGGACCTGTTCTATGCCGGCTATGCCCAGGATGCCCTGAAGGAGTTTGCCGAGGCGAGCATTACCTGTGCCCTGATCTACAATCATCCTTTGCCTGCTCCCCAGGAGTTGGGGCTCCCGGAGGCCACTTATATCAACGGGCTAGCCGAAAGTGTGGGCGAATTGCGTCGGCGCATCCTGGATATTTTGCGTCATGGTTATTCCGAGGAGGTAGGGCGCCTGCTGGGTTATATGGACGAGATTTACGCCGTGTTGGTGACGATGGATTACCCGGATGGGTTGACCAACAATCTGCGGCGTCAGACCGACCTGGTGCGCGGGATTGTTGAGAAGACGCGTGGGGATGTCATGTTTGCCCTGCGCAGTCAGCATTTGGAACAGGCAATCCGCCGTATGGAGCAACATTTGGAGCGAAAGACGTGAAAACCATCGGAAATCGCTATCCTCTTCTCATTTACATCCGCATGATGGATCGCTGGTGGCCTGCCACTTTGCTTTTGGCGTTGGCGCTCATTGCTCTGGCTTGGGGAGTCTCGCAGGGACCCCTTCGAGGGCAGCCCTGGCGGTGGATAGGGTTGCTTTTGGCCGGTGGTTTTGCTTTGTTGGTCACCTTACTTCTATGGGTTTTTCGCCACCTGGCCTATATTCAGCCGCGCGCGGAAAGCATAAGCATTGTCACCCCGTTTTTGCGCTTCAACGTTTCATATAAGCGCCTGCGCCGCATCACGAGTGGCGAGATGTATGCTCTTTTCCCTTCTCAGCGGCTCTCCTCCTGGAATCGCGAAATTCTGGAACCCCTCCTGCACAAAACTGCTCTGGTATTGGAATTGAGTAGCTGGCCTCTCCCTCCGTTTATTCTGCGCCTTTTCCTCTCCCCCTTCTTCTTTCGCGATAAAACTCCCCATTTGGTGATTCTGGTGGATAATTGGATGCGGCTGAGCACGGAATTGGAAAGCTTTCGGGCCACGTATTCTGCGAAGCCGCTTCATCTCCAGCAGGATTCCATAGCGACACCACCGCAGCGGTAGCACTGCCGAGTCTGGCGTCATTATGCGTGTCTTTCAAAATCCATGTAGCTGTAGGACAGCCTTTCTAGGCTGTCAACTCTTTCCAGGCTGTCGACTCTTTCTAGGCTGTTGGCTTTTTCCGAGTTGTTCTGATGACAGGCCAGAATGACTTTCCTACAAGTCTTTGCGGGCTTTAGCTGTAGGACAGCCTTTCTAGGCTGTCAACTCTTTCCAGGCTGTCAACTCTTTCTAGGCTGCCGAAGGTAGTAGTTTCCGAATTTGCAAAGCATCGCTGAATGGGCCAGAGACGATTATGCTGAGCGCCCATCGGCCCTTGAGCTTCTTGTGCAGCCGAGCTGGGTTAGGCGAACAGAGCACTGCGCTGGTCGTAATCTATCCCTGCGATTCTCTTATGCGTGAGCTGTTTCTTCTCGAATCAGACGTTATCTTTTTGAACCATGGTTCATTTGGCGCCACGCCGCGCCCGGTTTTTGAGGTCTATCAAGAATGGCAAAGGCGTCTGGAATCCCAGCCGGTGCGTTTCCTGGGACGTGAATTGAATGAGCATCTGGCGCAGGCGCGGGCGGAGTTAGGAAGGTATCTGAATGCTGATCCCGATGACTTGGTTTTCATTCCCAATGCTACGTATGGAGCAAATGTAGTGGCGCGTTCTTCGCGTCTGGGAGAGGGGGATGAAATCCTGGCCAGCGATCAGGAATATGGAGCCTGTGAATACGCTTGGGAATATGTATGTCAGCGCACAGGGGCAGTATATCGGCGACAAGCTATTCCCTTACAGGCTTCTGAAGAGGCGCGAGTGGAGGCCTTTTGGCGGGGCGTCACGCCGCGCACAAAGGTGATTTTTCTGAGCCATATCACTTCCCCCACCGCATTGCGCTTGCCTGTGGAGCAAATCATCCGACGGGCACGGCAGGCAGGCCTGATCACCGTCATTGACGCTGCCCATACGCCGGGCCAACTTCCATTAGACCTAGGGAGTCTCGGCGCGGATTTCCTCTTCGGCAACTGTCACAAGTGGATGATGGCGCCGAAGGGCTCGGCTTTCCTTTACGTTCGTCGCGAATTGCAAGAGCAGATCGAGCCATTGATCGTCAGCTGGGGGTATCATCCGGCGCCAGAGATGAGCAGTGGATCGCGCTTCCTTGATCTGCTTCAGTGGACGGGGACACACGATCCGGCTGCATGGCTTAGCGTGCCGGCTGCGATTCGCTTTATGGAAGAACACCATTGGGACATGGCGCGGCAGCGTTCGCACCTTCTGCTCCGTCAGACGCTGGAGGCCGCTGCCGAGCTGACCGATCTGCCCCTGGCTTATGCTCAAGATTCTGACTATGCACAAATGGGGATTGTTCCCCTGCCCTCCGTTCCCGCCAAGGTGCTTAAGGAGCGTTTATATTGGGAACACCGTATTGAGATTCCAGTGATCGAATGGGCGGGGAAGGTCTTCTTGCGGATTTCGGTTCAGGGATATAACACTTCGGACGATCTGGAAGCCCTTCTGGGCGCGATGAAGCATTTGCTCAGCGAGCTGGCATGACCTCGGCGCGCTCCCGGCGCAAGGTCACCAAGCAGGGCGCGGTGGTTGTGACTACCAGGCGTTGCCCCTGTGGAAAAATGACCTCGGTTTGCTGCGCTTCGCGCAGGATTTCCAGCCCGCGGTATTGCAGGCGCACCGGCCACGGGAAAGGGTTATATCCTTCTAGGCGCACCAGGGTGGGGGAGTAGAGTTCGACTCCCAGGACTTTCAGGAATAGAGCTAGCGGGAAGAGGCCAAGCAGATGGCCGCGTTCACCCATTCCGTCCCCGCTTTGAGCATGGTAGTAACGGTAAAAGGCACGCTGCTTTTGCAGAGTCTGGATGGTAGCTCCCATCAGGCGCTCGACCAAATGGGCCGCTTCGCGACGGAAACCATAGCGGAGCATTCCTTCTCCAATCAGCCAGTTCCAAAACATATCCACGCGCTCGGCCAGATTGTTAGTCTCTTTTGCAGGGGGACGCGTGAGCACCGGCAGACCAAAGGCACGCCCGAAACGCTTGGGGTTTTCTATGGCCTGTTTGATTAGGGCTTCGGCCTGTGCCGGTGTGGGGTGGCCGACCCAGAGCGGTAGCAGGGTGGTGATGTCCTCAATCTCCAGCTCAGGAATGCGCACGATGACCTCGTCCTGAGGCCGGATGCCTTCTATCTGCACCTCGTCCAGTGCTGTGTAGAGCCGTCCGCAGGTGACTGTCAGCCCGCCACTGCGCCAGCGCATCGAGCTTCCCTGGATGATTTCAGCGATCTGGCCATTTGCCCAGATGGTGATGCGAGGCTCACAATGCCCAGGCTCACAAAAGACGTCAATCTGCAATCGCACAGGGGAGGTGAATTGCTTTGCAGGTCGGAGATGGCCTTCTCCCTTGTGACGGAATAGGATTTTGCCTCGGAAGGAGGCTTGTGCTTCCCGATCAAGATACACATATCTGGCCTGGCGGGATTGCCAGGCGCGTTCTAACTTGGCGCGCAATTTCGCCGACTGAGCTTCCAGCAAGATATGTTGTTCTTTGCGCCCGCTTTCCTCTCCGAGCAGCTCCTGGAGTATTTCTGCTTCTTTGATCAACAGAGCCAACAGAGCAGGGGAGTGGACTGCATTGAAATCTATTCCCTGTGACCAGGGGTTCCATATGTCGAAGAGCGGATGCTCCTCGATGCCAATTTGCACCTCGTGAGACCATTGGGGAATGCCATCGCGATCACTGTCCTGGGCCGGAGAGAACCAGTACCAGAAGAAGGAAAGTAGCTTCTCTAACTCCGAGGCCGCAGGCGGGGCAAAGGTGTACTCGGCAAGGGTTCCCAGGATAGGGGTGGCCGGAATGTTCCGAAATGCGTTGCTGAGCGGACGTGCAGGGATGTGGCCGCTCTCGTTCTGGACCTGAAGGAAGGTTTCGAGCAATGGCTTGGCTGTGGCAGGGAGGAGGGAGGCTAGATAGAGTGCCTCCAAAGCAGTCAAGCCTTGCCAGGCAGGAGGGCGATCACTTCCATCCGGCTGGGATGCAAATCCATCATCCGGGCCTCGCCGCGCGACGAATGGCGGGGTGGTTTTGCCTAGGATCAGGCGCGCGGCTTCTTTTTGCACGGTGGCCAGCACAGCATCCCAGACCGTGTCACCCGTGTAGATATGGAGCGTTTGCGCATCGTTAAGTAGCTCAATGCGTGCTTTTTCGGCTTCCCAAGGGCGCGCAGCGAGGCGGCGCGCTAGCTCAAAGGAGGCTTGGGCATCTTCTAACGCCGCCTCAACCCAGGCGATCTGACGCGCCGCGCCCGGCATCAATGAAAAATCTACTCGTAGGGAAGGGAAAGGCCCCTCACCGGCTTCCACTTCGCCGGTCATGAAGATCACCGGTGAAAGGTTGTTGGTGCGTCCGACCAGCACGTTGACCAGGCTCATGCGTCGCACCAGCAACGGGGTGCCCTGCAGGGGGATGAGCAATCCACAGGTTTCCACCCGAAGCCGCCGCACCGATTGACTGCGGTTGAGCAGTGTCAGTCGCCCGGCCAGCGCATGGGATTCAGCAACCCAGTATTCAGCTTGGACTTCAATGCCCTCGAAAGGCGAAAAGGTGAGATGAAGAAAATTGGGGTAGAAGGCACGTACGATCGGGGGACGCGCAAACTCGTGAGGGGCAGTGAGCATACGAGTTCCTTCACGAAAGCGATGGAAGACGCGCATGGAGCGTGCCCGTAGCCCATAAGTGGTGAAGAAACTCAGCGCAGGCGGTTCACCTGTTCCCCATTCCAATTCCCAAACGTGATCGTTCAAAGCGTCTATCTTCCCTAGCCGGCCATCGGCGGAGAAGGTTAAAGCCAGAGGATCGTTTTGAGTTAGCGCCCACTCACGCATAGAGTCATTTTAAGGGATGTATATGGTCCTGACAAGGTTTGTTCCCCTTTTTGAGGCTGCATTGGGAAGGTCAGTTATAATCAATGGCATGATCTTACGCACTGCTGATTTTGACTTTGATCTGCCGGAATCTTTTATCGCTCAGGAGCCGCTGGAGCCGCGCGATAGCGCTCGTCTAATGGTGCTCGATCGCACTACCGGCCACATTGAACATCGGGTGTTTCGTGAGATCGGAGAATATCTCCATGCGGGGGATGTGCTGGTCTTGAATCAGACGCGTGTGCTGCCGGCGCGCCTATTTGCTCGCAAGGAGACGGGCGGTCGGGTGGAATTATTGCTCCTGCGCCGCCTGGATGAGCGGACTTGGGAGTGTTTGGCCGGCGGAAAGGGCTTGAAGGCGGGTCGTTCTCTGAAGCTGGAAGATGGGTTGGAAGCTAGGATCTTGGTCGAGGGCGAAGGCGCCAAACGGATCGTCCAATTTTCGCGCTCTCTGGATGAAATCCTGCCCCACATCGGTCACGTTCCTTTGCCTCCCTATATTCGCCGTCCACTTTCGGACCCGGAGCGCTATCAGACAGTTTATGCTCGTGTGCAGGGTTCCGCGGCGGCTCCTACTGCCGGTCTGCATTTTACCCCGTATTTACTGGAAGCGCTTCAGGCGAAAGGAGTGCATCTGGCCTATCTCACCTTACATATCGGCCTGGATACCTTTGCACCCGTGACAGAGGAATCCCCGCTGGAGCATAAAATGCATACGGAATGG
>JBKBPX010000066.1:0-12491 GCA_046292855.1 Anaerolineales bacterium | reverse complement strand
ATCAGCATCCGAGACGGATGCGCTCCCAGGTGTGTCGCGCCTAAAGCCAGAACACAAAACCAAAAATGGATGAAGCACTAGCTAAACAAAACGAAAAATGGACGAAGCAGTATGGGAAGTTAGGCAATGAAGAAGCTCTGTGCGCTCTGCACGCCTGCTCTATGGTGAGTTTTTGCAGTGGACTGATGTATAATTTCAACCATGCTCACCCAGAAGCTCTTCTCCTCCGTTTCACGCTTTTTCTCCCCCAAGCTGACGCCTGGAACACCCGTTTGGTACCGTGCCCGTTTGACCATGTTTACCAGCGGGGTGGCTTTGCTCTTCTACTTTTTTCCGGAGTTGATCTTTCATCTTATCACACCTCTTGATCCGATTTCCTTCTCCGAGGCTCTCATTATTCTAGGTGGCACGGCCAGCCTTTTAAGTGGGTCCTTGCTGGCGAGAATGGGGCGTGTCCTTCCGGCCATCTGGTTCACAGTGGGAGGCTGGACGCTGGATGTACTGCTGGATTCCTTGATGGGTGAAGGGATGAGATTAGGGGCTTCTCTGGAAATCTGGCTAATATTCGGGTTACTGATCGCCTTCATATTGTTATCCTTCCGCCAATTTGTGTTCTTTGCTACTGCGCAAACTCTCCTCGCTTGGCTAGCAATCTGGCTCTGGCAAAGGGATAGCCTGGATATTACCAGCAACATGGAAATTCACTTAGCTACCGTTTTCTTGCTTGGGGCGGGTCTCTGGCTGCGCGAGCGCGAGCAACTGCAACGTGAAGAGATGGCGCTTGCGCTTCGCAAGCAGAAAGAATACCTGCAAGAGATAGTTGATAGCATACAATCGCCATTCTATGTGGTGGATGTGAAAGATTACCGGATTCGCTTAGCCAACCGCGCTGCTCGGGCAACGGGATTGATCGAAGGAGCTACCACCTGCTACGCTCTGACCCACCGTCGCACAGAACCTTGTAGCGGTGAGGAACATCCCTGTCCGCTGCAGCATGTCCGCAACGAACGCCGCCCATATACTACAGAACACATCCATTACCGCGCCGATGGTTCAACTTTCTATGCTGAAGTGCACGGCTATCCTCTTTTCGATGAGAATGGCCATGTAGTGCAAATGGTCGAACATGCCCTCGATATTACCGAGCGTAAGCGCGCCGAAGCAGAGATTCGCAAGTTACTGCAAGCTGTCGAACATGCCGCTTCAGGAGTCGTGATCACCGATCCGAATGGGATCATCGAGTATGTCAATCCAACTTTTGAGCGGATGACCGGCTATCGTCGCAAGGAGGTAATTGGACAAACACCACGTTTGCTCAAGTCCGGTAAAAATCCTCCGGAGCTTTATACTGAGCTATGGAGGACAATTTTGGGCGGCAGAGTTTGGCAAGGGGAACTCGTCAATCGCCGCAAAGATGGCTCACTCTATTGGGAATTCCAGACGATCGCGCCTGTGATGGTCAATGGGCGGATCGCTAATTTTGTAGGCATCAAGATAGATATTACGCGCCAGAAAGAGCTGGAGCAGCAACTGATCGAGGCCAAAGAAGCCGCAGAGGTGGCCAGCGCCTTCAAAAGTCGCCTACTTGCCAATGTCAGTCACGATATGCGTACCCCCTTAGGGGCCATTCTCGGATACGCAGAATTACTTCGGGATGGGACATATGGCCCGGTCAATGAACAGCAGCAGCAAATTCTGGAAATGATCACCCGCCATGTTCATCGCCTAACTAGCTTTGTCAGCGGCATGTTGATACGCGCTGAACTCGAAAGCGGCAAATTGCGCCTACAAAAGCGCTTCTTTGCCCCGCCTGAACTGCTCAAAGCGGTTTACCCCTACCAAGTTCTGGCAGAGGGAAAGGGACTGGTTTTCGAGCAGACGATTGATCCCTCTTTATCGGCGCAGCTTTATGGCGATCCCTACTGGTTGGAGCAGATTCTCACTAACCTGGTAGACAATGCTATCAAGTATACAGACAGCGGACGCATACAAGTATGCTTGAAGCGAGTGGACGAGGCTCATTGGAGCATACAAGTTCAAGATAGCGGAATAGGGATTCCCCTTGAGAAGCAAAAGCAGATTTTTGAGCCGTTTCACCAAGTCGCAGACATCTCGGATGCGCGCCGATCGGGTGCCGGATTAGGACTCTCTATTGTCAAAGAACTTGCCGAGCGTCTGGGTGGAAAGATTCACCTCGAAAGTTCCCCCGGCTCCGGCAGCACGTTTAGCGTCATCCTGCCTTTTGAGAGGTTCCCCAATGTTTCCTGAGGCTTTGATCATTGAAGATGATGAAGCGCAGGGTGAAATTTTCAGCCGGGCCGTGACCCAGGCCGGTTACAAAGTGACCCTTTTGCATGATGGGGCCAAAGCCCTCGACTATTTGCAGATGCACACCCCCCGTCTCATCGTTCTGGACTTGCACCTGCCTGGCCAAAACGGGCAACATCTCGCCCGGGCCATCCGCGCCATGCCTCATCTTCAAAACGTTCGCCTTATCTTGGCTACCGCCGATGATCGCCTGGCAGAAACCCTCCACGACTTAAGCGACCTGGTGCTCCTAAAGCCCATTAGCTATACCCAGTTGCGCGATCTGGCAGCCCGGCTAAGAGCGGGATAGGTCATTTTGGCTCAGAGCAGGGGCAATATCGGAAAGAAAAAGGACATGAAACAAGTTGCCCTCCTCCTTCTCCTCGCTTTTCTTTCTGCTTGCGCAAGCGGCCCCAAAGCGGCTGCGTTCGTCTCATTGAACGAGCTACAGCCTCTCCCTACCGCTACGCCTAGTCCGTTGCCGTTGCGCGTGGCCATGGCTTCGGTCATCTCGCCACAAGGGACGGTGGAATCCTATGCGCTTTTGTTAGATTACCTCGCTCAAAAGTTGAATCGGCCGGTGGAATTGGTGCAACGGCGCACCTATTTGGAGGTGAACGACCTCATCAAGCATGGGGAAGTGGATTTGGCCTTCGTCTGCACCAGTGCTTATATTGTTGGTCACGATGATTTTGGCATGGAGTTGCTCGTAGCGCCCCAGGTGAATGGTCAGACGGTTTACCAGGCTTACCTGATCGTCCCGGCCAGCAGCGTGGCTCGCGATGTGGCCGACCTGAGAGGCAAGGTCTTTGCCTTTACCGATCCCATCTCGCTCACCGGCCGCGCTTACCCAACTTGGCTGATACAGTCCCTGGGAAGCACTCCGGAGACTTTTTTCGGCCGCACCTTTTTCACCTATAGCCATGATAAAGCGATTTATGCCGTTGCGAATGGCCTAGCGGATGGCGCCAGTGTAGATAGCCTGGTCTATGATTTCGCCCTGGCGCGCGACCCTTCGTTGGCGACACGGGTCAAGGTTATCCACCGCTCACCGCCGTTCGGCATTCCACCGGTGGTGGTCAACCCCGGCCTGCGGCCGCAGGTCAAGGCTGAACTGCGCGACCTTTTGCTGAACATGCATCGCGATCCCCAGGGGCAGGTTGCACTGGCCGCTATCGGTGTGGAACGCTTTGTGACGATAGGCAGTGAGGCCTACCGGAGTGTACGTGCCATCATGGATGCGATTTCCCTGCCTCCCCTGCCATGAAGCGACGTCTTGCCGATCTCCGTGACCGCATTTGGTGGCTCATTTCCGCCGTAAGCGTACGCGTCAAAATGCTTGGGATGGCGCTTGGGCTGGTGGTTTTGCTCAGCGGCGGCATTCTCTGGCAGGTGCGCACCTTGATTGTCCGTACCTTTGAAGCTCTGCTGGAGCAGGAAAGCATCACCCTCGCCCGGGATCTGGCCGCCCGTGCTACCGATCCCATTCTGCTCAATGACCTGGTTACGTTGCGTAAGTTGCTGGATGAAACGCGGCTCAACAATCCAAGCCTGCGCTATGCCTTTATCATTGATAAGGATGGCCAGGTGCTCATACACACCTTTGAGGGGGGATTTCCCCTGGCCCTGTTAGATGTCAACAGGGTGACGCCTGAAGAACATCACCGCACCATCATCCTGCAGACCGAAGAGGGATTGGTTTGGGATACCGCCGTGCCCATCTTTGAAGGCCGAGTTGGTGTGATGCGGGTCGGCCTTTCGGATGCAAATTTGCGCCGTTCGCTGGTCACGGTCACGCATCAAATCCTGCTTGTGACCGTCCTCGCTTCAACGGTCGGCGTGCTCGGAGTCACATTCCTAACCTCAGTATTGACCCATCCGCTCCGTGAGCTGGTGGCGGCCACGCAGCGCGTCGCGCGCGGCGATTTCTCCCCTCGTTTGAAGCGCTGGGCGAATGATGAAATCGGCGATCTGGCGGAGGCTTTCACCTCCATGGTTGAACAGCTTGCTTATGCGGAGGAGCTTCGGAAGGAACGGGAATTGCTCCGTCGGCAATTGCTTGAAAGGGTGATTGCCACGCAAGAGGAAGAGCGTCGCCGAATCGCACGCGAACTGCACGATTCCACCTCGCAAAACCTGACCTCGTTGATGGTCGGGTTGCATAACTTGCAATGCGCTTGTGAGGATGCGCAAATGGCACAGCAGGTTGTTGCGCTACGCCAATTGGTCGTCCAAACCCTTGACGAAGTCCATGAAATTTCTGCACACCTGCGGCCGCGCCTGCTCGATGATTTGGGGCTTGCCGCCGCGCTGGAACGGCTTGTCCGCGAATGGCAGGCGCGCTATCAGATTCCTATAGACCTGCTGATTCACATCGGTGAGGAACGCCTGCCCGGCGAGATCGAAACGGCCATCTATCGCATTGTCCAGGAATCGCTGACCAACGTTGCTCGTCATGCTGCGGCGCGCTCCGTCTCGGTGTTGGTGGAACGGCGGGGTGGTGAGGTGATCGCGATCATCGAGGATGATGGTCGGGGCTTCACGCCGCGCCCATTTAACGGACGTCATCTCGGCTTGGCCGGCATGCGTGAGCGCGCGGAACTGCTCGGCGGTAAGTTCACTATCGAAAGCCGACCCGGCCAGGGGACGAGTGTGCATGTCCAGATTCCACTGCGTCCCTCTCCTCGCTCGGATGGATGACCTATGGTAACCATCCTACTCGCCGACGATCATGTCGTGCTGCGCTCTGGGTTAAAGCTTCTCCTCGAAAGCCAGCCGGATTTCAAGGTGATCGGTGAGGCCGCGACCGGGCTAGAGACGTTAGACCTGGCGGAGCGCTTGCAGCCAGACCTCATCTTGCTTGATCTCTCCATGCCTAGCCTGAACGGCTTGGATGCGCTGCCCGCCTTGCGTAAGCTGGCCCCCCAGGCAAAAATCTTGATCCTGACCATGTACGACGATCCCCATTACTTGCGGACAGCGCTCAGGCAAGGCGCGAACGGCTACGTGTTGAAGAAAGCGGCCGATTCCGAATTAATTTCTGCCATTCGCGCCGTCTTGCGTGGGGATATGTACGTCCATCCGGCCATGACACGCATCTTGCTCGAGGATATGCTCCCCAAAGCCGAAACTGCCCCTGATGATGCCTGGGAAACCTTGAGCGAACGTGAGCAGGAAGTGCTGAAACTGGTGGCACTTGGGCACACCTCGGCTGAAATCGCCGCCATGCTTCACCTGAGCGATAAAACGGTGGAAACCTATCGGGCACGCGGCATGGAGAAACTCGGCCTGAAAAGTCGCGCCGCGTTGGTGCGGTATGCACTGAAGAAGGGATTGCTGGAGGGAGAATAGCCCTCGGCCAACCTGTATGTGATTCCCAGGAGGACTGCCCATGAAATTCATACTTCTCGCTTTGATTGTTCTGACCTATGGCCTTGATTTGTTCCTCACCCTGTTGAATCATCGTCACAGCCGGCGCCCTTTGCCACCGCAAGCGCAAGGGATTTACGATGAGGAAAAATACCGTCGCTGGCTGGATTATTCGCTAGAGACGACGCGTTTTGGCCTGCTGGTCAATGGGGTGATGACCGCCATTCTGCTGATGCTTCTGGCCTCCAACGCCTTCGGTTGGCTGGAGCGCCTGACAGCTTCCTGGTTCACCCATCCGATTTTGCAAACCCTGGCTTTTCTCGGTGTGTTTACCCTGTTCACGATGCTCCTCAAGTTGCCATTTGATGCGTATAGCACCTTTGTCATCGAGGAGAAGTTCGGCTTCAACAAAACTACCCTCCGCACCTTCGTTTCGGACCACATCAAGAGCTTGATATTGATGGTCATACTGGGCGGGAGTGTTGTTGCCCTGCTGAACTATCTCTATCTCGTCTTCCGATCCCATCTCTGGATTTTCATCCTGGCCGCCTGGCTGACCTTGTCGCTGGTGTTGGTGATCCTTTTTGTGTTGAACACGAAAGTTTTTGTCAAAATTTTTAATAAGCTAACACCGTTGCCGGAAGGAACGTTGAAGGAAAAAATTGCGGCTCTGGCTGAAAGTGTCGGCTTTCAAGTGCGCGCCATATCGGTCATGGATGCCTCCAAGCGATCCACGAAGTTGAATGCCTTCTTCAGCGGCCTGGGGCGGACGCGCGAGGTGGTGCTATTTGATACGCTTCTGGAAAAGCTACGGGAGGACGAAATTCTGGCGGTGGTAGCGCATGAACTCGGTCATGCCATCCACAAAGATGCGCCGCGTCTACTGGGGGTGCAAATCATCCTCTTCGGCCTATATGCCATGGTGATCGGAGTGATTTTGCAAAGCCCTGCCCTGGCGCAGGCTTTTGGCCTCTCGGGAGCGCATTTCGGCTTTAGCCTGATTTTGCTGAATGTCTTGCTCGGCCCGATTGGCTTTTTGCTTAGTCTTCCGGTCAATGCCATCAGTCGCCGTGCCGAATATGCCGCCGATGCCTTCGCAGCGCAGAAAGCCGGGGTTGACTCGATGGGACGTGCCCTGAAGGCTCTGGCACAGGAAAACCTGGCTAATCTGAACCCCCATCCGCTTTATGTGCTTTTTTATTACAGCCATCCGCCTATCCCGGCGCGCATCCAGGCAATACAAGCCTTTTCGGGAGGAAATGTCCTGCCATGATTCGTGTTCTTTATGCCCCACCCTCCTCATCGCCAATCCCGGCCTTTCCCCTAGAGCAGCTGCCGCAGGTCTTGCAAAAAGGAGAAGGCCTGATCTGGGTGGATTTCTGTGCCGAGCCGAATGAAACCTGTGAGCCAATTCTGCGCGAGACTTTTGGCTTCCACCCCTTGGCCATTGAAGATGCCCTGCAGCAGACGAACCTGCCCAAAGTAGATGATTGGGGCAAATACCTGTATATCGTCGTGGACGCGCTCGATCACTCTGCCGAAGATGGGTTGAAACAGGTGGAGCTGGATGTTTTCCTGGGGAAACACTACCTGGTCACGCATCATGATGAACCTATTCCGGCCCTGGATCAGGCTTGGGGGGCCATCCTGCGGGATGAGCGTCATGTGCGCAATGGGGCCGATCATCTGCTCTATCGCCTCCTGGACTTGCTGGTCGCAGCCTATGTCCCTATTGTGGAAGCGATGGATCGCGAAATTGACGAGATCGAAGACCGCCTTTTCATCTCGCCTTCGCCGGGGATGGTGGAGCGATTATTTGTCCTCAAGCGCGCTTTGCTGACCATGCGCCGCACAATTGTCCCACAGCGTGAGGTGCTGAATAAGCTGGCGCGTGATGACTATGCGGTCATTGATCGGCGTGATCGCATCTTTTTCCGCGATATCTATGATGCCCTCGTCCGCTTGCACGATCTGAATGAATCCATGCGTGACCTGGTGAGCGGTGCGCTGGAAACCTACCTTTCCGTCATCAACAACCGCATGAACGAGGTGATGAAGACGCTGACGGTTATTACCACCCTCTTCATGCCAATTTCGTTTGTGGTGGGTTTTTTCGGGATGAACTTCTTTGCCCCGGCAGCGGATTTTTCACTCTGGACAGATCAGCCGGCTTTCTGGCTTACCCTGGGAATGCTTCTCGGCCTGCCACTTGGCATGTTCTGGTGGATACGTAGGCGTGGTTGGGTATAAGTCACCTCACTGCGCGAAAAGATTCAGCAATAACCCCCCCACATGAGCGAACTACTTTTCTATGTCTTAATCTTCATCGTTGCTGTCGGCTATTCCAGCGCTGGCTTTGGCGGGGCATCGGGGTATCTGCTGGTAATGAGCTTCTTCCACATACCGTCTCAGGTGATGAGCAGCGTGGCACTGACCTTGAACGCCATTGTCTCCACCATCTCATTCTGGAATTACTTTCGCGCTGGCCATTTTCGCCCAAGATTGCTCATTCCTTTCCTGGTGACTTCCATCCCGGCCTCCTTCCTAGGCGGAATGGTTACGCTCGATGAACAGACCTATTTCATGCTTCTCTATGCAGTTCTCACCTATCTCGCTCTGCGCATGCTTCTCTTTCCTGTCATCTCTGAGCGACCAGATTGGAAGGCACGCCCGTTTCCGCTCGGGGTGGCGTTGATGGGTGGGGCGTTGATCGGCTTGCTTTCCGGCATGGTCGGAATTGGCGGTGGGATTTTCCTTTCACCGCTCATTATCTTGGCAGGTTGGGGTACCTCGAAGCAGGCAGCTGCCTCATCGGGGGCGTTCATCGCTATTAACTCGATCAGTGGACTGGTTGGGCGAATGGCAAACGGCACTTTTTCCTTCGGCGCCTTCGGGTTTCCCATGTTGATTGTGGGCGCAATTGGAGCGTTGATCGGTGGGCAAATCGGCGCGCAGAAACTTTCCGGGGCAGGAGTGCGCCGCGCTTTGGGAATTGGGCTAATGGTTGCCGTCGGGGTATACTGGTCACGATACTTGTAGCCGGCCAAATGGGCATGGGGAGGCATCTGGCTGCGGATGAATGCCCGTTCAACGGGTATAATCTAGTGCTTCGTCCATTTTTGGTTTTAGGCAGCTACACCATATACCTGGGAACGCATCCGTCTCGGATGCTGATGCTGTCTCGGATGCTACCAACCCAAGCGCCGCTGGCGGACGGGACACCCGCGCTCCCAGGATTCTCACTTCTGGCCTATTCGTCTTGCTCAAGCAGAAGTGGTCTGTTTCCCCCCAGGATTGGCAGGCTATCCTCAGCACAGCTTTGGCATCCTTCTTGGCAATTGTCTACAGCCCTGTCCCAACTTAAGTCCGAACCTCAGTATCTATGCGTTTTTATCGGCAAGCCGAGAATGGACGAATGCGAAGTTGAGACCTGGCGCATCCTCTCCGAATATTTCGGGGAGCGTGGGTTCAGACTCCTGCATGTTTATGAAGATGAAATAAAAAACCGCCAACTGTTTCGCGGGCGAAAGAACAAAAATCCGCGAGGCATGAAATCCGAGTTTCTCCTGATCATGCAGAAACAGTAGAACATTACCCTCCCGCAATACGATGGTGTTTGCAAGAGTCAGACAGAATCTGTGCTTATGCCTGTTGTTCGTCTGTGCTATAATCAGCCCAAATATAGACGAGGGTTTTGCTGAGCGGTGCTGTTTTTTTTGATTTTTGTGAGCGTTTCATGAACGAGCCTGTCCTAGTGCTCAATGCCAGTTATGAGCCGATAAACATTTGCTCGACGCGTCGCGCCTTGGGATTGCTTCTGGAAGGAAAGGCGACGCTTGTCTTGAACGGTCGGGGCTATATTCATACCGTCTCTCAAGCGTTTCCCCGCCCTTCTGTGATTCGCCTGGTTCAGATGGTGCATCGGCCACGGCCACGCGTCAAGTTGACCCGGCGCGAAGTCTTTCGTCGGGATGACTTCACCTGCCAGTATTGTGGGCGCAAGGATGTGCCCTTGACCATTGACCACGTCACCCCACGCCACCTGGGGGGCGAACACACTTGGACAAATGTCGTGACGGCCTGTGCCTCCTGTAACCACCGCAAAGGTGGCCGCACGCTGGAAGAGACCCATATGCAATTGCTTCGGCCACCGCGTGAACCACCGGCCACCGCCTTTTACCTGTTTGGCCGCTTGCTCACCCAATATCAGGAGTGGGAGCCTTTTTTACGGGGATGGTGATTCTCTCCCCGCTCTCACCGCCCGTTTTGCGCAGTCTAAATCATGCATGGCGAGGTTTCTATGGCAAAAATCATCGCACCTTATGGCAGCTGGAAGTCACCTATCACGACAGAATTGATCACTGCCCTGACGAAGCCGGTGGTGGAGACACAGGTCGAAGGGAAGGAAATTTATTGGAGCGAAATGCGGCCCCTGGAAGCAGGGCGCTATGTCATTCGTCACCGCTTTCCGGATGGCCGAGTGGAAGAATGCACGCCGGCTGGGTTCAACGCACGCACGCGCGTCCACGAATATGGAGGTGGAGCCTTTACGGTTGCCGAGGGTGTGATCTACTTCGTGAACTTTGCCGATCAGCGCCTTTACCGTCAACGCCCTGGCGAAGCGCCGCAAGTCATGACGCCCCAAGAGGGCTATCGCTACGCCGATTTGGTGGTGGATCGGCAACGGCGCACCATTTTTTGTGTGCGTGAGGATCACAGCGGGGAAGGGGAAGCAGTGAATACGCTGGTGCGACTCCCTCTAGAGGGCGGCGAAAACGGCCGGGTGATCGCCTCCGGGAACGATTTTTACGCCTCCCCGCGCCTCAGCCCGGATGGACGCTGGCTGGCTTTCCTGACCTGGAACCATCCCAATATGCCCTGGGATGGCACAGAGCTATGGGTGGGGGAGTTGGATAAATTCGGCGAACTGGAAAACCTGCGCAAGGTGGCCGGCGGCCCGCAGGAATCCATTTTCCAGCCCGAATGGTCACCAGATGGGCGTCTGTATTTCGTTTCGGATCGCAGCAATTGGTGGAATCTCTATCGCTGGGATGGTGACAGGATCGAGGCACTCTACCCGATGGAGGCGGAGTTCGGGAAGCCACAATGGGTCTTCGGGATGAGCACTTACGGATTTTGGGATGCAGGCCGCATGCTTTGCACCTATACCCAAAACGGCTTCTGGTATCTGGCCTGGCTAGATGTGGAGGAGCGCCGGCTGACGCCGATTGACCTGCCCTACACGTTCTACAACGGCATTCGCATCGGGGAAGGCTTTGCCCTTTTCGAGGCAGCTTCGCCCACCCGTCCGTCAGGATTGATCCGCTTCGAGCCTTTGACCGGGCAGGCAGAAACGCTCCATTTGGCGTTTGAGCCAAAGGTGGCAGAGAGGTACATTTCCATCCCTCAATCCATCACTTTCCCCAGCTTGAAAGGGGAAGCGTATGGCTTTTTCTATCCTCCGCAGAATGCAGAGTATGAGGCTCCGGCTGGTGAACGTCCGCCTTTGATCGTGATCAGCCACGGTGGACCGACCTCGGCAACGCAAGCGGTGCTGAATTATTCGGTTCAGTTCTGGACCTCGCGCGGGGTTGCGGTCTTGGACGTAAACTACGGCGGTTCAACAGGCTATGGGCGGGAGTATCGTATGCGCCTGAACGGGAATTGGGGGGTGGTGGATGTGGAGGATTGCTGCAATGGGGCGCTTTTCCTGGCGAAGCAAGGCCTGGTGGATCGGGAGCGCATGGCGATTCGCGGCGGGAGTGCCGGGGGATATACGACGTTGGCCTGCCTGACCTTCCGACCGGAAGTGTTCCGAGCCGGGACGAGCCTCTTTGGCCTGAGCGATTTAACGGTCTTTGTGCATGATACGCATAAATTTGAGTCGCGTTACCTGACGACATTGGTGGGGCCGTATCCGGAGCGCGCCGATCTCTACCGGGAGCGCTCACCGATTTACCATGTGGATCGGCTATCCTGTCCGCTCCTGTTGCTACAAGGGGATGAAGATCGGATTGTGCCGCCGAATCAATCCGAGCTGATCTATCAGGCAGCATTGGCGAAGGGATTGCCGGTGGCCTATCTGCTCTTCCGCGGGGAACAGCATGGCTTTCGGAAGGCAGAGAGCATCCGTCGTGCACTGGAAGCCGAGCTATATTTCTATGGCCGCGTTTTCGGCTTTGAGCCGGCGGATGCGATAGAAGCAGTGGAGATCGCGAATTTGTAGCTTATTCGCAGACTTACCCAACCTCCGGGGTCTTCGAGACTTCGGAGATTTTTCACTTTTCTTGTGCCTTAACGTTGCATTGCTGAGGCGGATGGAATACATGTGCCCAAGCCATGGATAGTGCCGTTAACGCCTGAACGTAATTGCCATCACCAATCATGATGAGATCACCGGTGCCCTAGGGGCTGAAGAGATCGCGCACCGCTATGGCGTCGAGGTGATTCCTGGCATCGAAGTTTCGACGGCGGAAGGTCATCTGTTGGCCTTGTTCATCCGCGAGAGGGTCCCGGCTGGGATGTCACTCATCGAAACGTTGCGCTATGTCGGAGAGCTTGGCGGCCTTTGTATCGCGGCCCATCTCTCACATCCTAGAGACGATCGGCTTCGCCGTGACCGAGTTTGAGGGGACAACCGCTGCGGATTTGCGTCGGGCATTAGAAACTCATCAGACGAAAGCTGTCTCTCGTTTCCGCGCCACGCCCGCGCTTGTCATACCAAGTTGGATGCGTGCCTTCTTCCTGAAGAAGGTCGGTTATCAGCATCCGAGACGGATGCGCTCCCAGGGATTAGCATCGAGACGGACGCGCTC